>DASTHS010000254.1:0-16160 GCA_035718085.1 Acidimicrobiales bacterium
CCCGTGCAGCGGGCCGCGCCGGCGGCCCGCGGCCAGGTCCTCGTCGCAGGCCGCCGCTTCCTCGGCGGCCCGGTCGGCCGTGAGGGTGACCACGGCACCCAGGTCGCCGTCGAGCGCCTCGACGCGCGCCAGCTGCGCGGCGAGCAGCTCGCGGCTCGACAGCTCGCGCCGGGCCAGGGCACCGGCCAGGTCGCTGGCGTCGCGCAGCGCCACCGGGTCGAGCGCCACGCCTAGCTCCGGGGGGTGCCTGCGGCGGCGCGCTTGCGGGTCCGGGCCACGGGGGCCGCGCCACCTCCGGCCGCCACGTCGGCGGCTGCCGCCGCGGCGGTCGGCGAGGCCACGACGGCCCCGGCGGTCGGCGTGGCCACGACGGCCCCGGCGGCCCCGATGGGGCCGGCCGGCGACGCGGCCGCCGGCGCTGCTGCGTCGCCGTCGGCACCGGGCACGAGCGTCCGGTGCAGCGAGTCGAACTCGTCGACGAGCAGGTCGGCCAGGTGATCGAGGTCGGGCAGCAGCTCCCGGCACGACACCATGGCGAAGTCCAGGCGGCCCATGTAGCTCTGCAGGGTGATGTTCAGCCCTTGCCCGTCGACGATGGTCGACACCGGGTAGTAGGCCTCGAGCTCGGCGCCGCCGAGGCGCAGCGGCGTGCGCGGCCCGGGGACGTTCGAGATGACCAGGTTGAACGGGGGCCGCAGCCGGTCACCGATGCGCAGCCGGGCGGCGACGCGGGCCGCCCGGATGGCGAGCGCCGGGGGGGCGAACTCGGCGTACTCGGTGATGACGTCGGCGGGCAGCAGCAGGAACCGGTCCTTCGCCTCGTCCATGTAGGCGTGCACCCGGTCCAGGCGCTCGACCGGGTCGGCGCTGTCGGTGGGGATGGGGGGGAACACGGCCGACACCCGGTTGGTCCACGGGTCGGCCTCGGCCCCCGAACGGATCGACACCGGCACCATGGCGACGAGCGGCGCGTCGGGCAGGGCGTCGCGTTCGGCCAGCCAGGTGCGCAGCGCGCCGGCGCAGGCGGCCATGACCACGTCGTTCACCGTGGCGCCGACTGCCTTCTTGGTCTCCTTGATCTGCTCGAGCGACACGCTGCGCAGGGCGACCCGGCGGTGCGCGGTGATGCTGCCGTTGAACGGCGTCGGCGGGGCCGACGACACTGGGGGGGCCATGGGCTTGTCGGGGTCGCCCGGCGGCCGGCCGATGCGGGCCAGGCGGGCACCGACGGGGTTGGGAAGGGTGCGCAGCAGCTCGGCCAGGCCGGTGATGCCCTCGTTGCGGGTCAGGTCGCCGATGGCCCGGAGGCTGCGCACCTGCAGGCGGGCGAACTTGCCCGGCTTGCGGGCCACGTCGAAGAGGGCGCGGCGCAGCACCTGGCCCGGTGACGGCACCGGCTCGGCCACCACCGGTGGCGCCACCGGCGTCGAGCGCTGCTGGCTGTCGGGGTCGTAGATGAGGGTCATCAGCTCCGCCCCCGCCGCCCCGTCGATGGTCGCGTGGTGGAGCTTGGTGAGCACGGCGAAGCGCCCGTCGCTCAGGCCCTCGATCACGTAGATCTCCCACAGCGGCCGCGTGCGGTCGAGGGGGGTGGCGATGAGCCGTGCCGCCAGGTTCTGCAACTCCGTGATGCTCCCGGGCGGCGGCAGCGCCGTCGTGCGCACGTGGAACTCGAGGTCGAAGTCGGGGTCGGTGATCCAGTAGGGGTGGTCGAGGTCGAAGGGCACCTCCACCACCCGGCGGCGGAACGGCTCGAGGCGCTCCGCCTCGGCGTTGAGCCTGCCCACCAACGCGTCGTAAGGCGACCACCCCGGCTCGTCGGGCCGGCGGAACACCCCCAACCCGGTGACGTGGCCGAACTGCCGGCCGGTCTCCATGTAGAGGAAGCTGGCGTCGAGCCCACTCAGTTGCTTCACGGTTGGTCCCCCAGAATCGTCCGTTCTGCGCCCGACGCTACCGGGCCTCCCCCTGGCGTGCCCCCACCGCCCGGCGCCGACCCCGGTGGCTGCGCCCGGCCGGGGCCGGCCCGTCGGCCGGGGCTCCCGAGCGAGGGTGCTTGATCCCCGTCCGCGCCGGGTGGCAGGCTCGCCGAGATGCCGCTGTCGGACCGAGATCGGGCGATCCTCGACATCGAGCGCTCGTGGTGGACCGAAGACGGCTCGAAGTCGTCGGTGATCCGCGACCGGCTCGGTCTGTCGCCGACCCGCTACTACCAGGTGCTCTCCGCGCTCATCGACGCGCCCGACGCCGAGGCCTACGACCCGCTCGTGGTCCGCCGGCTCCGCCGCCTGCGCGACCACCGGCGCCGCGCCCGCTTCGAGGGGCGGCCCGTCGGCGGCCGCCGCAGCCGTTGAGCCGCCGCCCCCAACCCGGCGACGGCGTGCACGGCGGCCGTGCCCTGGCGCTGCTCGCCGTGGTCGTCGTGCTCGCCGTGCTGCTGCTGCGCCACACCGGCTCGACGACCACCACCGGCGTCGCTGCCCCCAGCGCCGCCCACCAGTCCACCACCGTGCCGGTGACCACGGTGCCCGCCACCACCACCACCACGCTGCCGGCGATACCGCCCTCGCAGGTCAAGCTGCTGGTGCTCAACGGCACCGGGGCGGGCAACCTGGCGTCGGCGACCCGCTCCCAGCTCGCCGCCAGCCCCGGCTACGACACCCTGGCGCCCGACGACACCACCGCACCGGTGCCCTCGTCGGTCATCTACGCCGCGTCGGCGCAGTACCTCGGCGCCGCCCAGGCCCTGGCGTCGACGGTCGGGCTCCCGGCGTCGGTGGTGCAGACGCCGATCCCCACCGGCGCGCCGATCCGTGCCTCGGAGCGCACGCTGGCCGACCTGGTGCTGGTGATCGGCCCGGGCTTCAGCCTCAACGTGCCGGCCGGCACGGGCACCACCGGGTCCGGCTCGGGGACGACGTCGGGCCACACGACCACGTCGACGGGCACGCACGGCGCCTCGACCACCGCGACCACCCGGGCGACGTCGACCACCAAGGGCTGACCGTGCCGGCCACCGCCGGGTCCGATCTCGGTGCCGCCCTCGGAGGGTGGGCCACCGGCCTCGCCTCCCGCGCCGCCCTCTGCTGCGACTTCGACGGCACCTTGGCGCCGATCGTCGACGACCCCGGCGCCGCCCTGCCCCTCGAGGGCACCGTCGAGGTGCTGACGTCGCTCGCCCGATCACTCGGCCTGGTGGCGGTGGTCTCCGGCCGTCCCGCCGCCTACCTTGCCGAGCGCCTGCCCGCGACCGGTGTGGTGCTGGCGGGCCTCTACGGCCTCGAGCGGGTGGTCGACGGTCGCGTGGAGCAGGCGCCGGCGGCGCTCGCCTGGGCGCCGAGGGTCGCAGAGGTCGCCGATCGGGCGGCGGCGGGGGCGCCCGCCGGGCTGCGCGTCGAGCGCAAAGGGGCCACCGTGGCGCTGCACTGGCGCACGGCGCCGGCCGCCGGCGGGTGGGCCGCCGCCTTCGCGGCCGAGCAGGCGGCGGCCACGGGGCTGGTCGCCCACCCCGGGAAGCTGTCGGTCGAGCTGCGGCCGCCGGCAGGGGGTGACAAGGGCGACGTCGTCGCCGACCTGGCGGGGGGCCGCCCGGCGGTGGCGTTCCTCGGTGACGACATCGGCGACCTGCCGGCCTTCGCCGCCCTCGACCGGCTGGCCGCAACCGGTGCCCGGGTGTTGAAGGTGGCGGTGGGTGGCGACGAGGCGCCGGCCGAACTGCTCGCCGCTGCCGACCTGGTCGTCGACGGGCCGCGCGACGTGCTCGCCGGCCTGCAGTGGCTGGCGGCCGGCTGACCCGCCCCGCCCGCAGCAGGCGGCGGCCGACCCGTGCAGGGTGGCCCCTGGTCAAGCCCCGGGTCGATCGGCGGCGGCGTGGAGCTGCGCGTCCCACCAGTCGAGGGGCGAACGGGCGCCGGCCCGGCGGCGGAGGTCGATCGCGGCGTCTCGCCGTGCCGCCGGCGACCGCTCGAGGGCCTCGAGGATGGCCGCCGCGGTGGCCGACACGTCGAAGGGGTTGACCCCGACCACGCCGGGGCTGGCGCCGAGCTCGGCCCACGCCCCTGCCTCGGTGCTGAGCACCACCGTGCCGTCGCGCTCGTTGACCAGCGGGCCCTCGCTGGCCACGAGGTTCAGCCCGTCGCGCAGCGGGTTGACCAGCAGCACGTCGTAGCGGCGCATGGCCGCCACCGACCGCGGGTGGTCGTCATCGGTGTCGAGCAGCACCGGCGTGTAACCGGGAGCCCCCCACTTGGCGTTCAGGTGGTCGGCCAACGTGCGCAGCTCTTGGCCGTAGGCCAGGTAGTCGGCCAGGCCCTGGCGCGACGGGTAGACGCACGCCACGAAGACCACCCGACCCCGCCAGCGGGGCGCCGTCTCGAGCAGCTCGTCGAACGCCCAGAATCCCCGCAGGACGTTCTTCGACAGCTCCATGCGGTCGACCCGGGCGATGACCGCCCGGCCGCCGGCCGCCGCGTCGAGCTCGGCGACCGCGTCGGCGCAGGCGTTGCCCGCCGCGGTGGCGCGGAGGTCGTCGGCGTCGGGTGCGGCAGGGGCGATGTAGACCGATGGTGCGTCGACGCCGGACTGCTCGCAGGAGGCGAGGAACCGCTCGGCCCACCGCTCGGTGTGGAAGCCGACGGCCCCGGCCGCCGCCACGGCGTCGACCAGCTCGCTGCGGGCGGGCCCCGGGAGGGCGCCGAGCTCTTCCGGGGTCGGCCACGGCGTGTGCACGAACAGGGAGGTGCGCAGGTCGGGGCGCCGGGCCCGCAGCGCCGGCGCCAGCAGCCCGAGGTGCCAGTCCTGGGCCAGCACCGTCGCCCCCGGTGCGGCCACCGACGCGACGGTGGCCGCGAAGGCGTCGTTCACCGAGCGGTAGGCGTGCCACGCGGCGTGCCAGTGGCGGTCGAACCGGGGTCGTCGGGGGGCGTCCCAGAGGCCGTGCGCGCAGTACCAGAGCGTGCCGTTCACGATGACGTCGTAGTAGGCCCGGTGGTCGGCCCCGTCGACCACGAGCGGGTGCCAGCGCAGGCCGTCACCCTCCACCACCGGTGCCTCGCCGCCCCCGTCGACGGTGGCCGCCACCCATGTGGCGCCGTCACGGGCCGCCCCCGGGCCCACAGCGACCACCAGGCCGCCGGCGGCGCGCCCCCACTCGGGGTGGCCGTCGCCCGACCGACGGAAGGCGAAGGGCCCCCGGTTCGACGCCACCACCACCGCCGCCTGCCGGGCGCCGGCCGGACCTGCTGCGTCGGGCATCGGCGCGAACCTAGCGGCGGGCGCCGTCCCCGCCGGGCAGCATGGCGGTGTGCCGCACGTGGTCGCCGCCCCCGACAAGTTCCGCGGGACCGCCTCCGCGCCCGAGGTCGCCGCCGCGGTCGCCGGGGCGGCGGCGGCCGCGGGCTGGACCTGCGACCAGGTGCCGGTGTCGGACGGCGGGGAGGGCTTCCTCGACGTGTTCGGCGGACGGGTGCAGCGCAGCGAGGTGCGGGGGCCGCTCGGGGCCCCGGTGCTGGCCGAGTGGCGCCAGCTCGACGACGGGCGCACCGCAGTCGTCGAGATGGCCCGGGCGTCGGGGCTGGCGCTCGTCGGCGGGGCGGACGGCAACGACGCGGTGGCCGCCGACACCACCGGCACCGGCCAGCTCATCGCCCAGGCGGTGCGGGCCGGCGCCCGCCGGGTGATCGTCGGTGTCGGCGGGTCGGCGACCACCGACGGCGGGGCGGGGGCGCTCGCCGCCCTCGAGCCCCACAGTCGGCTGCGCGGCGTCGAGCTCGTGGTGGCCTGCGACGTCGACACCCGCTTCGTCGACGCCGCCGCCATCTTCGCTCCCCAGAAGGGGGCCACGTCGACCCAGACGGCGCTGCTCACCCGCCGTCTCGAGCGCCTCGCGCTCGACTACGGGCCGGCCGTGGCCCAGGCCCCCGGGTCGGGCGCAGCCGGCGGGCTGGCCGGGGGGCTGGCCTCCATCGGTGCGGTGCTGACCGCCGGGTTCGACGTCGTCGCCGACGTCGTGCGCCTCGACGAGCGCATCGAGGGCGCCGACCTGGTCGTGACGGGGGAGGGCTACCTCGACGAGCAGTCGTTCCGCGGCAAGGCGGTCGGCGGCGTGGTCGGGTTGGCCGCCAGCCTCGGCGTGCCGGTCGTCGTGGTGGCGGGAGACGGCGACGAGCCGCAGCCGGTGCCCTGGCACAGCCTGGTGGCCCGGGCCGGCGCCCGGCGGGCGACCGCCGAGACGGTCACGCTCGTCGGCGAGGTCGTCGCCGAAGAGCTCCGCTCCCGCACCTGACGCGCACGCCCGGGGGTCGCTCAGGCGCTCCGCCGGCCGGCCCCGATCGACGCGAGGGGCGGCAACTCGGAGAAGGCGACCGCCACGGGATCGGCGCCCGGCGGCTCGAGCACGGCACGCAGGTCGGCGCCCTCGGCGAGACCGGCCCGCTGCAGGCCCAGCTGCCAGATGGCGAGCGCCTGGGGGCCGAGCTCCGCCAGCGGGCGGTTGCGGTGGACCCGCACGCCCAGGTCGCACTGGGCGATGGCGTCGACGCCCCACCGATGGGCGATGTCGACCAGCAAGCCGAGATCGACCCCGTAGCCCCCCACGAACGGCACCGCCTCGAGCACCTCGCGCCAGCCGGCGAACTCGCCGGCCAGGGGCTGCACGATGCCCGACAGGTGCGGGAAGAGCAGGGCGACCAGCGGTCGGGCGGCGAGCTCGGTCACCCGACCTCCCTCGCCGGGCCGACCCTGCAACGGGCGTTCGTAGAAGCCCTTGACGAACGCCGGCGCCCCCGCCGCCGCCGGGCACAGCAGGGGGCCCACCACCCCGAGCACCATGGCCGGATCGAAGTCGCGGATGTCGGCGTCGCAGAAGGCCACCACGTCGCCACTGCTCACGTGGACCCCGCGCCAGAGCGCCTGGCCCTTGCCCTGCCCGCCAGGATGGCCGGCGCCGGCGACCTCGGGCAGCACCTCGCCGGCCCGCACGACCGTGGCCCCGGCGTCGGCAGCCACCTCGGCGGTGGCGTCGGTCGACCCGTCGTCGACCACCACCACCTCGTCGACCACCCGGGTCGGCCCCATGAGCGACGAGCGGATCGCCCCCACCACGCCACCCACGGTGGCGGCCTCGTCGCGGGCCGGGATGACGACCGAGACGGTGCGGCCCCGGCGGGCGGCGGCCACCCGTTTCACAGGGAAGTCGACAGCCCGCACGCGCGCATCCTGCCACGCCTCGGCCCGCCCCCGGCGCGCCGCCGGCCGGGCGCCCCGGGAGGCGCCCGCCCGGGCGTGTATGATCCGAGGTCAACATCATCAAGAGCGGCTGAGGGACGGGCCCGTCGACGCCGCGGCAACCAGTACCTGCGCATCCCGCGCAGCGACCAGGTGCCAATGCCCGGATCGATGAGGAGGAGCAGTGCCCTACGTCGAAGGTCTCCGTTGCCGTGAGTGCGCACGCGCGTACCCGGCGGAAGCCCTGCACGTCTGCGAGTGGTGCTTCGGGCCGCTCGAGGTCGTCTACGACTACGACAAGATCACCCGGGTGGTGAGCCGCGAGCGCATCGCCGCCGGGCCCCACAGCATCTGGCGCTACGCCGACCTGCTGCCCGCGGAGCACGACCCCGCGGTCGACCTGGGCGCCGGCTTCACCCCGCTGGTGCGTGCCGACCGCCTCGCCGCCGAGCTCGGCCTGGGCGAGGTGTGGGTGAAGAACGACACCCTCAACCCCACGGGGTCGTTCAAGGACCGGGTCGTCAACGTGGCGCTCACCAAGGCCAGGGAGCTCGGCTTCACCGTGGCCGCCTGCGCCAGCACCGGCAACCTCGCCGGCTCGGTGGCCGCCCACGCAGCCCGCGCCGGCATGCGGTCGGTGGTGTTCATCCCGTCCGACCTGGAGCCGGCCAAGGTCACCATGACCGCCGTGTTCGGCGGGACCCTGGTGGCCATCGAGGGCACCTACGACGACGTCAACCGGCTCTGCGCCGAGCTCGCCGGCGAGCACACCGACTGGGCGTTCGTCAACGTCAACGTGCGCACCTACTACGCCGAGGGTTCCAAGACCCTCGCCTACGAGGTCGCCGAGCAACTCGGCTGGCGGGCCCCCGACCACGTCGTCGTGCCCGTCGCTTCGGGCAGCCAGCTCACCAAGATCGCCAAGGGCTTCAAGGAGCTGCGCCAGGTCGGGCTCCTCGACGACGGGCCCGACGTGCGCATCTCCGGCGCCCAGGCCGCCGGCTGCTCGCCGGTCGCCACCGCCTTCGCCGAGGGCAGCGACGCCGTGCGCCCGGTGCGCCCCTCGACCATCGCCAAGTCGCTCGCCATCGGCAACCCCGCCGACGGCGTGTACGCCCTCGACGCCGTGCGCTCCTCGGGCGGGGCGTTCGCCGCCGTGAGCGACGAGGAGGTCGTCGAGGGCATCCGCCTGCTCGCCCGCACCGAGGGCATCTTCGCCGAGACCGCCGGCGGCGTGACCATCGCCTCCCTCAAGCGCCTCGCCGAGCAAGGTGTCGTCCGTCCCGACGAGCGGGTGGTCGCCTACGTCACCGGCAACGGCCTGAAGACCGTCGACGCCGTGGCCGCCAGCGCCCGGCCCACCGCCACCATCGCCCCCACCATCGCCGCCTTCGAGGCGGCGGTCACCTTCTAGTCACCCCAGGAGCACCGGTGGCCGTCACCATCCGCATCCCCACCCAGCTGCGCGCCCTCGCCGGCGGCTCGAGCACCGTCGAGGTGGAGGCCGGCACCGTCGCCGAGGCCCTCCGGGCCCTCGACGCTGCCCACCCCGGCTTCGCCGACCGGCTCTTCGACGAGGCCGGTCAGCTGCGCCGCTTCGTCAACGTGTTCGTCGCCGACGAGGACATCCGCTTCCTTTCCGGGCTCGAGACGCCCGTGGCCGGGGGCGCCACCGTCTCGGTGGTGCCGGCCGTCGCAGGAGGCTGACCCGCAGCAGTGGCGTGCCCGGCGGTCGGGCCTGCGGGGACGCCCACTGCCAACCGTTGACGGTCGCTCCGGTCGGCGGTGTACGCTTAGCACTCGAACCCTTAGAGTGCTAACGAAGGGACTGACCCCTTGCCCAAGCTGATCGCCTTTGATGAGACTGCCCGCCGCTCGCTCGAGAGCGGCATGAACCAGCTCGCCGACGCCGTACGCGTCACCCTCGGCCCGAAAGGCCGCAACGTCGTGCTCGACAAGAAGTGGGGCGCGCCGACCATCACCAACGACGGGGTGTCGATCGCCAAGGAGATCGACCTCGAAGACCCCTACGAGCGCATCGGCGCCGAGCTGGTGAAGGAGGTCGCCAAGAAGACCGACGACGTCGCCGGTGACGGCACCACCACCGCCACCGTGCTCGCCTGGGCGCTGGTGCGCGAGGGCCTGCGGAACGTGGCCGCCGGCGCCAACCCGATGGGCCTGAAGAAGGGCATCGAGGCCGCCGTCGAGACGGCGATCGACGCCCTGAAGGGCATCGCCAAAGAGACCGAGACCAAGGAGCAGATCGCCCAGGTCGCTTCCATCTCGGCGGCCGACACCGAGATCGGCGGCCTGATCTCCGAAGCCATCGACAAGGTGGGCAAGGACGGTGTCATCACCGTCGAGGAGTCCCACAACTTCGGCATGGACCTCGAGCTGGTGGAGGGCATGCGCTTCGACAAGGGCTACATCTCGCCCTACTTCGCCACCGACACCGAGCGGATGGAGGCGTCGCTCGACGACCCCTACATCCTCTTCGTCGGGTCGAAGATCTCCTCGGTGCGCGACCTGCTGCCCGTGATCGAGAAGGTCGCCCAGTCGTCGAAGCCCCTCGTGATCATCGCCGAGGACGTCGAGGGCGAGGCGCTCGCCACCCTGGTCGTCAACAAGATCCGCGGCATCTTCCGCTCGGTCGCAGTGAAGGCCCCGGGCTTCGGTGACCGTCGCAAGGCGATGCTGCAGGACATGGCGATCCTCACCGGCGGCCAGGTCATCACCGAGGAGGTGGGCCTGAAGCTCGAGAACACCACCCTCGACCTGCTCGGGCGCGCCGCCAAGGTGATCGTCACCAAGGACGAGACCACCATCGTCAACGGCGCCGGCGACGAGGCCGACATCAAGGGCCGGATCAGCCAGATCAAGACCGAGATCGACAACACCGACTCCGACTACGACCGCGAGAAGCTGCAGGAGCGGCTGGCCAAGCTCTCCGGCGGCGTGGCCGTGATCAAGGTCGGCGCGGCGACCGAGGTCGAGCTGAAGGAGAAGAAGCACCGCATCGAGGACGCGGTGTCGACGACCAAGGCAGCGGTCGAGGAAGGCGTGGTGCCCGGTGGTGGCGTCGCCCTGCTTCGGGCGCAGGCCGCCATCCTCGACCGGGCCGAGAAGCTCGAGGGTGACGAGGCGACCGGGGCGCGCATCGTGGCGCGGGCCGTCGAGGAGCCCCTCAAGCAGATCGCCGTGAACGCCGGCCTCGAGGGTGGGGTCGTCGTCGAGCGGGTGCGCAACCTGGCGTCCCCCGCGGAGGGGCTCAACGCCGCCACCGGTGAGTACGAGGACCTGTTCAAGGCGGGCGTCATCGACGCCGCGAAGGTGACCCGCTCGGCGCTGCAGAACGCTGCGTCGATCGCCGCCCTGTTCCTCACCACCGAGGCCGTCATCGTCGACAAGCCCGAAGAGGCCGCCCCGGCAGGCCCCGGCGGCGGCATGGACGACTTCTAGGTCGTCCTGCGACCACTGCGGCTCCGGGGAGCCGCGACCGACCGAGCGGCGGGCCTGCGGGCCCGCCGCCGGCGCGCCCGGCGGCGCTCAGCCGTGGGTCAGGTCGCCCTCGGTCCAGACCACCTTGCCGCCGTCGACGGCGTCGATCCCCCAGCGCAGGCCCAGCCCGGCGATCATCGAGAGGCCCCGGCCGCTGGTGGCGTCACGGGGCACGTCGTGGGCGTCGGGGCGGCGGGTGTTGTAGTCGGTCACCGAGACCCGCACGATCCCGGCGGCGTCGCAGGCGACGGTGAGGGTGAACTCGGTGCGGGCGTGCACGATGGCGTTGGTGATCAGCTCGTTGGCGGCCACCAGCAGGTCGTCGCCCAGCCAGACGGCGCCAGGGGGTCTGGGCGCGGCGGGGAGTCGGCCGAGCGCCCGTCGCACGAAGCGCCTCGCGTCGGCAGCCGCCGTCGGGGAGGGCTGCAACGCGATCGAGTCCACCCACGCCGCCACCACCGCGTGGCCCCTACCCGGCCGAATGGCCCTGACGCACGGGCGGCCGCCGTCCGCCGGCTGGAGTGGCCGGGCCACCCGACCGGTGCCCCACGGGCGCACCACCGCGGCGGTAGGGTTCGCTCAACGTTCCTCCGATCGGCGGGGTTCGGGTCGGGCCCCCTGGGCGAATGGGTGAGGCGTCGGGCGTGATCGAGATCTCCTCCGCGGGCCGTCTGGCGGTCGTGAGGCTGTCGGGTGAGTTCGACCTCGCCAACTCCCCGGAGATCGGCCAGGTCGTGGCCGACCTCCTCGGTGGCGAGGTGTCCGACATCGCCGTCGACATGAGCGCCACCACGTTCATCGACGCCGCCTGCCTCGGGGCCCTCGTCGCCGCCCACCGCGCCGTCGAGCGGGCCGCGGGCCGCATGGTGCTCGTCGGGCTGTCGGCGGCCGCCCTCCGCCTGCTCGCGGTCAGCGGCCTCAGCCAGCTGCTGCCGGTGTTCGATCCGCCGGCGGCCAGGGGGCGACGACCGTCCCCGGAGCCGGCGGCGGCCGAGGCGGACCTCGCCGCCCACCTCTCCCGCCTGGCCGAGGCGGTGCTGACCGAGCGCACCCTCACCGGTGACCTCGAGCGGGTGCTGGCATCGGCGATCACCACCATCGACGGCTGCGTGGCCGCCAGCACCGCGGTGTTGGCCCAGGGCCGGCCCCGCACGGCGACGACCACCGGGCGGATCGCCATCGCCATCGACGCCGCCCAGTACGAAGCGGGCCGCGGGCCGTGCCTCACCGCCGCCCGCTCCGCCCGGCGCGTCCGCGTCGACGTCCTCGGCGACGACGCCCACTTCGAACACCTGAGGCCGGTGGCGTCGGCCTCCGGGGTCGCCAGCAGCCTCAGCGCGCCGGTGCTGCTCGGCGGCCGGGTGATCGGGTCGCTCAACCTCTACGGAGGTGCACCGGGGGCCTTCGACGACGAGGGGTCCGAGGCGACGGCCGACGTGCTGGCCGCGCAGGCGGCCCTCGCCGTCGAGCGCAGCGCCTTCCACCACCGGGCCGGCCGGCTGACCGAGCTGGGGGCGGAGGGGGCCGGCGATGGCGACGAGGTGGAGGCGGCCCAGGGCGCGTTGGCCGCCCTGCACTCTTGCACCCTCGACCAGGCCGCCCTCCTGTTGCAGGGCGCAGCGTCCGACGCCGGGGAGCGGCTGGTCGACGCCGCCCGACGGGTCGTTTCCCGCCTGGGCGCGCCCCCGCGCTGACCGCTCGCGCCACCGCCTGCTCCAGGGTACGGCGCGCTCCGGGCGTACGCTCGAGGGGTGACCGAACCGCTGACCCCGTCGGAGGGCTGGGGGGTCCTGCACCTCTTCTGCCGACTGGCGCCGATGACCGACGGCGAGGCCGTCGTCGCCGTGCTCAAGGCGGCCGCTGCCGAGGAGGGCCTGCAGGTGGTGCCCTGGTCGGTGCTCGGCCACAAGGCCGACCTGTGCGTGATGGCCCTCGGGGCCGACTGGGTCCGCCTGCGCGCCCTGCAACGCGACCTGCAGGCCGCAGGCCTCGACGTGGTCGACAGCTACCTCTCGCTCACCGAGGTCTCGGAGTACGCCAAGGGGATGCCCGAGGCGATGCTCGACGCCCGCCTCCACCCCCAGCTGCCGCCCGCGGGCATGCGGGCCGTCTGCTTCTACCCCATGTCGAAGCGTCGGGGCGAGCAGCACAACTGGTTCGCGCTCGGCTTCGACGAGCGCCGCGAGCTCATGATGGGCCACGGGGCCTCGGGGCGGGCGTTCAAGGGGCGTGTGCTGCAGCTGGTCACCGGGTCGACCGGCCTCGACGACTTCGAGTGGGGGGTCACCCTCTTCGCGGTGCGCCCCGATGACCTCAAGGCGTGCGTCTACACCATGCGGTTCGACGAGGCGTCCACCCGCTACGCCGAGTTCGGGGCCTTCTACACCGGCATCGTCGGCTCCGTCGACGAGGTCGCCGGCGCCGTCGGGCTCGTCTGAGCCCGCCGCGATCCCGGCGGCGGCTCAGCCCAGGGCGGCGTCGAGGGTGAACGCGGCGTTGACCAGGGCGAGGTGCGAGAGGCCCTGCGGCAGGTTGCCGAGGGCGGCGCCGTCGGCGGCCGACTCCTCCGACAGGATGCCGACGTCGTTGGGCAACTCGGCGAGTGCCAACTCCATGAGCTCGACGGCCTCGTCGAGGCGGCCGGCGTGCGCCATGGCCTCGACCATCCAGAACGTGCAGGCGACGAAGGCGCCTTCCTCCAACGGCATGCTCGAGGCGCGCCAGACCCGCGGCCCGCGACGCAGCTCGGCGCTGACCGCATCGATGGTCGCCGACAGCCGCTCGCCCCGATCGAAGCCGTTCCGGCCGGCGAGGAGGCAGGCGGCGTCGAGCTGGGTGGTGCCCGCCCACAGCGTGTAGGCGCCGCGCGGCCCGGCATCGGGGCTCCAGCAGGCCGACTCGACGAAGGCCCGCACGTCGCCCGCCTCCGCCCGCCACCGGTCGGTGCGGCCCGACGCCAGCTGGCCGGCGTCGGCGAGGCGCACCGCACGGTCGAGCGCCACCCAGCAGCCCATCTTCGAGACCGTGTACGGCTGGCGCACCGGCAGCTCCCAGATGCCCGAGTCGTCGGCCCGCCACCGGTCGCAGCACTGGTTGGCCAGCCGCTCGAGAAGCATGGCGGTCTCCGCGTCGAGGATGTGGCCTGCCTCCACGTACCGCCAGATGGCGTCGAAGAGGTCGCCGTAGACCCCGAGCTGCACCTGCCCCGACGCCGAGTTGCCGGCGCGCACCGGTCGGCTGTCGCGGTAGCCCGGCACCGACAGCTCGTCGACGCCGCCGTGCGGTGGCGGCTTGCCCTCGAGGGTGTAGAAGATCTCCATGTGCGGGGCGCTCTCGCGCAGCGCCGACAGCAACCACGACACGGCGGCCTGCACCTCCTCGTGCAGGCCGAGGTCCATGAAGGCGCCGACGGTGTAGCTCGAGTCACGCACCCACGAGTAGCGGTAGTCCCAGTTCTTGGTGCCGCCGACGTGTTCGGGCAGCGAGGTCGTCGCCGCGGCGGCGATGGCCCCTCCGGGCTCGTAGAGCAGGGTCTTGAGGGCCAGGGCCGAGCGGGTGACCTGGTCGCCCCACCGCCGGGGGAGGGTCAGCCCGGCCGTCCACGACTCCCAGCCGCGCACGGTGCGGTCGAGGCGTTCGGAGAGCTTGGCGGTGGGCGACACGTAGAGCGGCTCGTGATCGGCGGCCACTGCGCTCACCAGCGCCCGGCCGCCGGCCCCGACGGTGATCCGGCCGGTCACCTGGTGGGGTTCGACCGAGGTGACGGTGGCCTCGGCCGGCTCGTCGACGACGTCGGCGAGCAGGGCCACGGCCTGGTCGCCGATGGCGACCACGGGCACCCCCGACCGCCAGGCGGCCCAAGGCCGGGAGGTCCCGAAGCGGTCGCCGGGCAGGAAGCGCCACTGCAGCTCCACGTCGCCGTCGACGCCCTCGACCCGGCGGGTCAACTCCGTCCACGGCAGCCGCCCGGCCTTCCCGGTGGCCAGGCCGTCGACGACCCGCGCCGTGCCGCCGGCGGTGCGCCACGTCGTCTCGATCACGTTGGTGCCCGGCAGGTAGCGGCGCGTGCAGGTGGCGTCGCCGACAGGCGCCACCTCGAAGGCGCCCCCGGAGACCGGGTCGAGCACGGCGGCGCAGATGGGCGGGGCGTCGATGGTCGGCACCGGCCACCAGTCGACGGCGCCGTCGTCGGCCACCAGGGCGACGCTGCGCCCGTCGCCGAGCACCGCGTAGCTCTCCAGGGGCGCCCAGCCGCCCTCGTCGCGGGGGCGGGGGAGCCGGGTCACCGACCGGAGGCCGGGGCGGTGCGGTCGCCGGCGATCTGGTCGGCCTGCCGGCGGTAGCGGCCGGCCTTCTCCTTCCAGACGGCGCTGGTCGCGTCGACGAAGGTCTTGGCCGAGGTGGGCAGCGTCTTGAGGAAGCTCGGGTCCCAGAAACCCCGCGCCTTGCTGTCGAAGATGCCGTGGGCGCCCGCGTCCTGGTCGTCGTCGACGGGGGAGTGCAGGTTCGCCTGGCGGGTCGACGGGTCGATCTTCTGGCTGGTCAGCTGGGTGTCCCAGGCGCCGCGGGCCGCGTACTGGTTGGCCAGGCCGGGCATCAGCGACGCCAGCCCGACGAGCATCTTGTTCCACGACCCGACGACCTTGGCCCGCCGGCCGTCGATGGCGGCGGCCACGATGGCCCGGGCGCACACCTCCGGCTGGTAGATGGGGGGCACCGGCTGGGGGTGGTGGTCGAGGGTGGTCTCGCACCAGTCGAACTGGGGCGTGTTGACCGCCGGCATGTGCACCATGGTCATGACGACGTTGCTGCCGGTGTGCAGCAGCTCCGCCCGCACCGACTCGAAGTACCCGCGGCAGGCGAACTTCGAGGCGCAGTAGGCCGACTGGAGGGGGATGCCGATGAAGGCCATGGCGGAGCCGATGTTGACGATGGTGCCCCGGTCGCGGGGCCGCATGCGGGCCAAGGCGGCGGTGGTGCCCCAGACCTGGCCGAGGAAGGTCACCTCCACGGCCCGCTGGAACGACGGGGCGTCGACCTCCCACGACGGCGCGAACACCGTGGTCATGGCGTCGTTGACCCACACGTCGATCTCGCCGAGCTCCGCCTCGGCGCGGGCCGCGGCCGCCTCGACCTGGTCGTAGACGGCGACGTCAGTGGGGATGGGCAGGGCGCGCTGGCCGGTGGCCTCGATCTCGGCGGCGGCGGCCTTGAGGCCCGCCTCGCCCCGAGCGAGCAGGGCGACGTCGTAGCCGGCCTCGGCGAACGCCTTGGCGGTGGCCCGACCGATGCCGGCGGATGCGCCGGTGATGACTGCTACGGGCATTGGGGGGAGCTCCTCGTGGTGGTGGGGTGGGTCGTCGGGGTGCGACGGGGGAGGGGGGAAAGGCGGACCGAGGGTGTCATCGGCGGTGCCGGCAGGCGGTGTCGGCGGCGCG
>DASTHS010000255.1:0-5105 GCA_035718085.1 Acidimicrobiales bacterium
GAGTGCTCGAGCACGATAACCCCGAGGTCGGCGTCGCGCAGCACCTCGGTGATCGCCAGCTCGGGCACGGTGGCGAAGGTGCCCCACAGCCGCTCGCTGGTGGCGATCACGTCGAGGTCGAGCTCCACGAGCAGGCCGAACAGCTTCGGGTGGTTGTCTTCGGACACCTTGGCGAAGGCGTCGTCGAGCAGCACGAAGCGCGGGCAGGCCGGCGCCGATTCGGCCAGGCTGTCGCAACTGGCGGCCACCGCGGCGAAGAGGGGCAGGTAGCTGACGACCTTCTTCTCGCCCTCCGAGAGCGCGGTGCGCCGGGTCAGCCGCTCGGGGTTGCGGCCCGGTCGGCGCACCAGCACGGCCAGGTCGAACCAGTCGCGGTAGTCGAGCACCTCGGCCACCAGGTCGCGGTAGGTGGCGTCGGGGCGGGTGGCACGGGCCTCGTCGAGCCGCTCGGTGAGCGCGCTGCGCAGCCGGGCGTGCTGCGATTCGTCACGCATGTCGGAGGGCAGCGCCATGAGCTCGACCAGGGTGGCGAGGGTGCCCGAGAGGTCGTCTTTGCGCTTCCAGCGCAGCGACACGCCGATGCCGTGGGCGGTGGTGACCTGGTCGAGCCGTGCGTTCATGCGGGTGACGAGGGCGGCGGCGGCCAGCACCTTCTCGGCCACCTCGGAGGCGACCAGGCCGGTGAGCAGGTTGCGCAGGGCCCGGTCTTGCTCGGCGGACAGCAGCGAGGTGAGCGACGCCAGGTCGCGGCCCACGACGGCGCCGGCCTCGGCGAGCGGCACGGTGCCCGACGGGCCGACCACGTCGACGAGCATCGGGCCGGCCGGGTCGGGGGTGCGGTCGTCGGCGTCCCACCCGGCGCCGAGCGTGTCGCGCCGTTGACGGAGGCTCTGGCGCACGCTGTCTGCGGTGATGTCGGGCCGGCTCGGCGCGGCCACGGTGGCCGCGATGGAAGTCGCCAGTGCGTCGAGGCCCGCCGCGGTGGCTTCGACCGGTGCGAGGAGGAGCGCGGGCTCGGCGGTGGCGACGGCCGCGACGCCGCGGGCGGCGAGGGAGGCCCGCAACCGGGGCACGAAGGCGGCGGCGCGTGCCTCGGCACCGGCCACTTCCTCCTGAGCTGACTTCGCCGCGGCGGTCGCGGCCGCCAGCTCACCGGCCAGGCGCACCTGCGTGGCGCGGGCGGCGTCGAGGGCGGTGAGGGTGGCTTCGAGGTCGGCGGTCGTGGTCTGCAGAGCGGCAGCGACCTCGGCGAAGGCGATACCGACGGTGTCTTCGAGCGTGGCCAGTGAGGCGGCCTCACGCTGGTGGGCTGCCGACGCCGCAGTGGCCTCGGCGGCCGCAGCTGCGGCGGCCTCGGCGGCGTCGGCGTGGCGGGTCGTGGCCGCACGGAGGCCGTCGGCCGAACGCACCAGCACCGTGAGCGCCGCCCGGGCGTCACCGGCGACGCGGGCGACGTCTTCGATGGCCCGCGCCACCCGGTCGAGACCCGCATGGTCGGCGGGCAGGCTCAGGTCGGCGGCGGCGCGGCGCGACTTGTCGACGGCGTCGGCGTGGGCAGCGTCAGCAGCGATCGCTGTGCGATGGGCCTCGGCGGCTGCGGTCGCGGCGCGCTGGGCCACGCCCTCGGCGGCGGTCGCCGCGGCCACCGCGGCCTCGACGTCGTCGAGGCGCGGGAGTCGGTCTCGCCGGTCGACCGCCCCGGCCAGCGCAGCGCGTGCCGCCTCGAGCACGGCCGTGCGGGTCGCGACTTCGGCGTCGGCGTCGGCGAGCGCGGCGCGGGCTGCGACACGGGCGGCCTCGAGGGCCTGGCGGCGGGCGGCGAGCCCGACGTAGGCGGCGGCGGTCTTGGTGTGACGGCCGGCGAGCGTGCCGATGCGGAAGCGCCCGTCGGTCGTGACGACGGTGGTGGCGGCGCTGCCGACGTCGGTCGATATGCCGGCGAGCACCGCGTCGACCGCAGGGTCATCGGTGGTCAAGAGCCCGCTGAGCGGCGCGGCGACCGGCGCGTCGGCGCGGGCGACGAGGGTGCCGTCGGAGGTGTGCAGGGCGCCGTCGTCGGTGACCTCGGCGGCCAGCAGGCCGGCTGCCTCCATCGCCGCTTCGAGGCCGGCCCGCTCGTGGTCGTCGAGGTGGGGGCGGAAGTCGACGGCCTCGGCGAACACCTTCGTGCGACCGGTGCGCTGCCAGGGCAGCGAGGGCGGCGCCGGGAGGGTCGCCGCCTCGAGCTCGTCGAGTCGCCCCCGGGCGGTGGCGGCGTCGGCGGTGGCGGCGTCGAGGGCGGCGCCGAGGGTGGCGACCTCTCGTTGGTGCTCGCCGATGGAGGCGTCGGCAGCGGCGCGCATCTCGTCGGCCACGTCGCGGCGGCGGGCCAGGAGGTCGCCGGTCAGGTCGGGCGGCTCGCCGGGTGCGTACCAGGCGGCCACGGCGTCCCGCCATGCTGCGACGGCGTCACTGCGCTGCCGGCGCCGGTCGGCCAGGTCGGCGTCGGCGGCGTCGGCGGCGTGGCCGGCCAGGCGGTCGGCGGCCTCGGCGGCGCGCACCTCGGCCTCGGCGGCTGCGACGACCCGAAGGGCGGCGCGCACCTCGTCGATGTCGCCGCGCCGGTGGGTCGCGGCAGCCGTCAGTGCGGTGAGCCCGGCGGAGGTGGTGTCGGCTCCGGTCGCGTCGGGCGCCGGGGGGCTGGGTGGGGCGACGGGCAACCCGGCGTCGACCACCGCGGCGGTGAGGTCGTCGAGCAGGCCGGCCAGGCGGCTGTGGTCTTGGTGGGCCGCGGCGTCTGCCTGCCTTTCGTCAGCCTCGGCCTTGGCTCGTGCGGCATCGGCGCTGCGTTGGGCGCCGGCGGCCTTCTGGGCGGCTCGTTCGAGGCTGGCGACGAGGCTGCGGCGGTCGTTGAGCAGGGCGCCGTCAGCGTAGGCCGGTGACTCGCGCAGAGCGTCGGCCTCGCCGCGCAGGCGGCGCTCGTCGTCGGCCAGCGCAACCGCGTGCCTGGTGGCCTCGTCGTTGGCTGCGTGCAGGGCGGTGGCCCGCTGCTCGGCGCTGCGGTGAGCCCGGGCGGCGGCGGTGGCGGTGGCGACGAGCTCGCGGCCGGCGGCGGCCCGGCGGTGCAGGTCGGCGCGCACGTAGTCGGCGTAGACGGCGGTGATGCCTTCGAGGGCGCTCGCCGTGCGGCGGAGGTGCTCGACGTTGCGGCGGTGCTCTTCGAGCTCGTCGAGGGGGCCGGCGGCGTCGTCGAGCGCCCGGTCGGAGAGCGCGGGCAGGGCGGCGTGCAGGTGGGCGGGGAGGTCGACGTCGACCCGGTCGCCCACGCGGGGGCTGCGCACGATGTGCAGCAGCCGGATGTGCTGGTCGAGGTCGGCGCCCCCGTAGAGACGCCGGCGCAGCTCGTCGCGGTAGGCGCCCCGCTGGTCATGGCGGAACACCGGGTCAGGGTCGATGGCCTGGCGGAGTGCGTCGGCCGACAGGGGGCGGCGGTCGTCGACGACGGCGAAGTCGATGGCCGGCCGCTTGGAGGTGACGAACCACCACGTGGTGACGGTGTCGCTGGCCCGGTTCGCACGGACGCCGCACCCGAACGACAGGTGCTCGCGGCTTCCATCGCCGTCGTCGCGAAGAATCTCGAGCCACAGGTAGCCGACGGGCTGCGGGTCGTCGCGGCCGGCGAGCATCCAGCTCTTGAGCACCCCGGCCTGCTCGCCGGCGGCATCGATGCGGCGGGTGTCGGCGTCGAGCAGGAACGGCAACAGCATGTTCATTGCCGTCGACTTGCCCGACCCGTTCACGCCCCGCAGCAGCAGGCGCCCTCCGGCGAAGGAGATGACCTCGTCGTCGTACTGGTAGACGTTGCAGATGCCGGCGCGCGACAAGGTCCAGCGGCCGCCCATCGCCGGTTCATCCTAGGGGTCGGCCGACGCGGCCGGCGTGGACCTCATGGTGCCCGCTGCGCCGAGTCGGCGCCGTTCTCGTACGGCCAAGCAGCACGGGCCCAGCTGCCGGCAGGCGGCCGGACGATGTCGGCCGGCACGACCCGCACCGCGAACGGTTCGGTTGTCTCGTAGGCATCGTCGCCCGCGACGACGGCGACCTCGTCGTAGCCGCCATCGGCGGGCCGGAGCACGGTGAGGGATGGCACGTCGGGGTCGACGATCCAGTACTCGCCGGCCCGACCGCTCGAAGAGGTCGCGGTTGCGGCCCGACGAGGAGAGCACCTCGACACGCCAGACGCTTCCGTCAACTTCTGGATCGACGTCGATCGACTGTCCAGCACCTCGTGGGGGTCCTTCGATCTGAGCTGAGTGACCCACGCCTACAAGAGACCGCAGCTTCAGCCCGTCGCCGCCGCAGCGAACTGCTCGAACAGGTCGCCGGGGAGTGGGTGCCGGAGTCGCCACGTGATCGCCATCGGCCGGCTGCCCTCGTGGCTGACGTAGGTGGCGGGTCCGAGGCACCAGAACGCTCGGTCGTCGACCGACAGGCGGCCGAAGAGCAGCACCGACGACCCGAGGCGCCTGTGCTGCTGGTACCGCTGGCCGGTGGGGCTGTCGGGGCTGGTCGACGACTGGCTTTCCCAGTGCACAAGGTCAGGGCTGATCGCGTAGTCCCGGTAGCGGGTGGTGGGCGAGAAGCCGCCTCGGGTCTTGTCTAGGGTGAACATCAAGACGTCTGCGGGCACCTCGGGTAGCCACCGGACGCCCTCGCGCCACGCCGGGGCCGCGAGGCCGCCGCCTGCGCCAAGGGCCGCGAGCACCTCTGTGCGGGTGTAGCGGGTGTGCACCCGCAGCGGCACTTCGGGGCCGAACCCGGGGCCGAGGGGCAGGTCGAGGTGGTCGATGCGGCCTGCCAGCACGTCGAGCAGTTCGAGCAGTTCGGCGGCCACCTGCGGGTGCCGACCAAGCTCGGCCATGGCCCCAGCGACGTCGGTCGCACCCGGCGGGTCGAGCGACGCCAGCAGCATGCGGGCCAGGCGGGGTGCGGCCGGGTCGTCTGGCGAACCATCGACGGTGAGCAGGCGGCGCCAGCCGGCGATGCGCACCGGGTCGTCGACGTGGGTGAGGCGGCCGACCGCCCGCAGCAAGCGATCCTCGTGCGGGCCAGGCGGGGCCGTCGCC
>DASTHS010000256.1:0-10020 GCA_035718085.1 Acidimicrobiales bacterium
CGGGCGCGAGCGGCTCCTCGAGAGCTACGCCGTGGTGCGACGCACCCTCGACGAGGTGCACGAGGAGCTGCAGCGAGCCGACACCGAGGCGCGCGCGGCCGCCGACGAGGCCGGACGGCGCGCCGAGGCCGACGAGCCCGGCGACGGCGGCGAGCCCCACGGCGCGTCGCCTACCTCGCCGCCCGGCGAGGGCGCCGTCACTCCGGCCGCAGCGCCGTCGACGCCGGCCGTCCCCGAGCCGGGTGCCGGCCCCGACGAAGCCTCGCCGGCGGGTGCCACCAGCGAGGGCGGCGCGGCCGGCGATCCGGGGTCGGCCGGCCAGGCAGGCCCCGTCACCGCCGCGAGCGCCGACGTGGAGCGGGTGCGCGTGTTGCGTGGCGACAACGGGGCGGCCGCTCTGCGTGCACGCGGGGACGTCGGCCGCCCCCCTGCGCTGCGGGCCGTCGAGGGCGGCCGGGTCGCCGCCGGCGGCGGATCCGCCGTGCGCATCCTCGCCCCGGAGGTCCCGCAGGTCCACGAGGCGCCTCACCCGCCGGACACGGCGGCCGAGCCGGGGGTCGCCGCCGAGCCCGACGCGCCGGGCCGGGCCGAGGCGGTGCGCTCCGACGCGGACGAGGCCGCCCTCCAAGCCCGTGACCGTCTCGTCGCCGACGCCGAGGCCTCGCTGGTCAAGCGGCTCAAGCGGCTGCTCCAAGACGAGCAGAACGAGCTGCTCGACCGCCTCCGCAACGCCGGTGGGGCGCCGACCGCGGCGGCGGTGCTGCCCGACGAAGCCGAGCAGCGGGCCGCGCTGGTCGCGGCGGTGGCGCCGACCCTGACCGACACCGCGGGTGACGGGGCCTTGGCCATCCACGGCGGCGACGTGGGCGCCGACGTCGCCTCCCCCGTCGCGGAAGGCCTGGCCGCCGCCGTGCTCGACCCGCTGCGCCGACGGCTGGGCGAGGCGGTGCGGTCTGCCGCCGGCGAGGAGCAGGCCGTGCTCGTCGAGGCGATCGGCTCGGTGTACCGGGAATGGAAGACCCAGCGCGTCGAGCCGGCGGTGCTCGACGCCGTGGTCGCCGCGTTCGCCGCCGGCGCCTACGCCGCGGTGCCGGCCGGCACCCCGCTGCGATGGGTGGTCGAGGACACCGCCGGGCCCTGCCCCGACTGCGACGACAACGCCCTCGCCGGCGCCCTCGGGCGCGGCGAGGAATGGCCGACCGGGCAGCTGCACCCGCCGGCGCACGCCGGCTGCCGCTGCCTCCTGGTCCGAGCGGAGCAGCCCTAGCCCGGGGGGCGATCGGCGGAGCCGGCCCCGCCCGGTAGCATCGCCGCCCGCATGCGTTCCCCAGCAGAGATGCCACGTCGCATCCCCACGGCATCCCGACGACTGAGGCTCGGCCTGCTGATCGCCCTCGTCGTCGTGATCGTCCTGGCGTTCTCGCTCAAGGGGCTCGCCCGCTTCTGGACCGACTACCTCTGGTTCGACGAGGTGCACTTCACCTCGGTGTTCCGTGGGGTGCTGCTCACCAAGATCCTGCTGGCCGCGGTCTTCATCGCCCTCTTCCTGGCGTTGGCGCTGACCAGCCTGACCGTCGCCGACCGGGTCGCACCGCGCCTGCTCGGCCCGGGTCCCGACGACGAGTTGGTGCTCCGGTACCGAGAGGTATCGGCTCGCCGCGGCCGGGCCATCCGCCTCGTGACCGCGGCGGTGTTCGCCGTGTTCGCCGGCGCCGGCGCCAGCGCCCAGTGGAACGACTGGGACCTGTTCCGCTACGGGGTCAGCTTCCACGCCACCGACCCGCAGTGGCGCCGCGACATCGGCTTCTACGTCTTCAAGTTGCCGTTCATCAAGTTCCTCATCAGCTGGTCGTTCGACGCGCTCGTGGTGGTGCTGATCATCTCGGCGGTGGCCCACTACCTCAACGGCGGCATCCGGTTCCAGGCGCCGGCCGGGTCGCGGACGACCGCGGCGGTCAAGACGCACCTGTCGGTGCTGCTCGCTGCCCTCGCCGCCGTCAAGGCCGTCGGCTACTACTACCAACGCCTCGAGTTGGTGCTGTCGACCTCGCACGTCGTCGACGGCGCCACCGCCACGAGCGTGCACGCGAACGCGCCGGCCGACCGGCTGCTCATGGTCATCGTCGCCCTGGCCGGCGTGCTGTTCCTGGTCAACGTCCGCCAACGTGGCTGGACGTTGCCCGTCGTCGGGGTGGGCCTGTGGTTGCTGATGCTGGTCGTGCTCGGCGGCGTCTACCCCGCGCTGTACCAGTCGCTGCGGGTCAACCCCTCCGAGCTGACCCGGGAGCGGCCCTACATCGCCCGCAACATCCAGGCCACCCGCGCCGCGCTCGACCTGAAGGACGTCGCCGCCAAGACCAACTACGCCGGCAACGCGCTGCTCGACCAGCAATCGGTCGACGACAGCCCGGCGGCCCAGCAGACGATCGCCAACATCCGCCTGCTCGACCCGACGCAGCTGACCAAGACCTTCGACACGCTCCAGGCGATCCGGCAGTACTACACCTTCAACACCCTCGGCATCGACCGGTATCAGGTCAACGGCCAGTTGACCCAGATGGTCGTCGCCGCACGCGAGCTCAACGAGGGCGGCGTGCAGCCGGGCTTCGTGAACCAGCGCCTGGAATACACCCACGGCTACGGCGCCGTCGCCGCCCCCGCCGGCCAGGCCGGCGTCAACCCCGACGGCACGCCGGCGTTCACCTTGGCCCAGGTGCCGCCCGCCGGGGCGGGCGGTGCCCCACCGGTGCCCCAGCTGACCGCCTCGAAGGGCGCGCAGGTGTACTACGGCACCTCCACCAGCCCCGACTGGGTGGTGGCGAAGTCGAAGCAGCCGGAGCTCGACTACCAGGACCCGAGCACCGACACCCAGGTGTCGACCACGTATGCGGGCAACGGGGGCGTGCCGGCGGGCAGCCTCCTGCGCCGCATCGCCTTCGCCCTCCGCTTCGGCGACGCCAACATGGTGCTCTCCGGCCAGATCGACTCGTCGTCGAAGGTCATCTACTACCGCAACATCACCGACCGGGTCCAAAAGGCGGCGCCGTTCCTCAAGCTGGACTCCGACCCCTACGCCGTGGTGCTGAACGACCAGATCTGGTGGGTGCAGGACGCCTACACCACCAGTGCCAACTATCCCTACGCCCAGGTCGCCAGCACCGACCGCGTCACCGGCGGCGGCCTGGCCAGCACCTTCAACTACGTCCGCAACTCGGTGAAGGTCGTCGTCAACGCCTACACCGGGAAGATGTACTTCTTCGTGATGGCGCCCGGCGACCCCATCATCCAGACCTACGAGAAGGCCTTCCCCGACCTGTTCACCAACGTCGACCAGGCCGACAAGCTCGTGCCGGGCATCACCGCCCACTGGCGGTACCCGGAAGACCTCCTGCGGGTGCAGACCAACATGTACGGCCGCTACCACCTCACCAACGCCGGTGACTTCTACACGCAGGCCAATGCCTGGGTGATCAGCCAGGACCCGGGCAGCGGGCAGTTGTCGCAGACGGCCACGGGGGCGGCGGTGGCCACGCCGGCCACGGCGACGGCGGCGAACGGCCTGGTCGCCCCGGCGTCGGTCTCCCGCCTCGACCCCGAGTACCTCATCGCCCACCCGCCGGGCTCCAGCGCCGACGACGTGCAGTTCATGGCCCTGCAGCCCTTCGTCGCCCAGTCCCAGGGCGACAAGCAGCAGAACCTCACCGCGTTCATGACTGCGACGATGGACCCATCGGGCACCCCGCACCTGGCCGCCTACGAGACGACCCCGGGGGTGACCATCGACGGGCCGGCGCTGATCTCCAACGCCATCCACTCGAACAACGCCATCTCCTCGGAGTTGTCGCTGTTCAACCAGAACGCAGGCGGGTCGACGGCGCTGCTCGGACGGGTCGAGACGGTGCCCATCGGCCAGACCCTGCTCTACGTGGAGCCCATCTACATCGAGAGCTCGAACAACGCGGTGCCCACCCTCCACGACGTGGTCGTGGTCTACAACGGGGCCGCGTTCCACTCCGACAACGCCTCGCTCGACGCTGCGCTGTGCAACGTCACCAACCCCGACGGCGTCACCCACCCCTTCGAGCGGTACTGCAACACCGCGGCCGCCAACGAGCAACCCAACTCCAGCACGTCGACGCAGCCCCCGCAGGGCGGTGGGTCCCCGACCACGACGGCGCCCCCTTCGGCGTCGAGCACCACCATCCCGGCCGCCGCGGGCGGGAGCAGCCCCGCTGCCCTGCTGGCGCAGGCGCAGGCTGCGTTCGCCGCCGCCCAGACCGCGCTCAAGAACGGCGACCTCGCCGGCTACCAGGCCGACGTCAACCGCGCCGAGCAGCTCGTGGCCCAGGCACAGGGCGCGCTGCCCGGTTCGGGGCCGGCGACCGCACCGACGTCGTCGACCACGGCTGCCCCGACGACCACCACCCCGCCCGCGACGACCACGCCGCCGAGCGCCGCACCTCCCAGCGGCTGACGCGCCGGCGAGGGCCGGCGGTCAGGTCAGGTGGGCCCAGACCGCCTTGCCGTCGTCGTTCGGTCGCACGCCCCAGGCGTCGCACACGGCGTCGATCAGCTGCAGCCCTCGGCCCGAGAGGTCGCGTGGCCCCGCGTTGCTGGCCGACGGCCGGCGGGGGTTCTCGTCGAGCACCTCGATGGTGATGCCGTCGTCGCCCGGCCACACGGTGACGGTGAAGGCGGACCGGGCGTGCAGCACCGCATTGGTCGCCAGTTCGCTGGCCACCAGCGCCGCCATGTCGGCGTCGCAGGGGCACGACCCGGCCGCCTGGGCGACGAACCGGCGCACCGCCGCGATCTCCGACTCGACCGGTGCGAACGTCCTGCATTGCACCGGACGGCCCGCCATGCCCGAGAAGTACCCATCGAGAAGAGTCCCGACACGCAGCGTGACCTCTGAGCACTCAGCGCGGTTATCACCGGTTCCCCCCGCCAGCGCACCTCAGGTGCTTGCAGAAGTTACAACTCGGCTTGCAGGTTTGTGGATGTAGGGGTACAGTTTCCCTGCAGCGAGGCAACCAACACAGAAGGAGGCACCGGCCATGCTGCTCCGCACCGACCCGTTCCGCGACCTCGAGCGACTCACCGAGCAGGTGTTCGGCACGCCGGCCCGACCGGCGGCCATGCCACTCGACGCCTACCGCAGCGGCGACTCGTTCGTGGTCGAGCTCGACCTGCCGGGGATGACCGCCGACTCCATCGACATCACCGTCGAGCACGACGTCCTGACCGTCCGGGGCACCCGGATCCGCTCGAACGAACACGCCAAGGCGCTCCTCTCCGAGCGGACGTTCGGCACCTTCGAGCGGCGGGTGCTGCTGGCGGACAGCCTCGACACCGACCACATCGAGGCCACCTACGTCGACGGCGTCCTCACCCTGCGCCTGCCGGTCGTCGAGCGGGCCCGGGCCCGCAAGGTCGAGGTCAACCTCGGCGCCGGCCGTGCCGGCGCGGTCACCGCCGCCAGCACCTCGACCGCCGCCAGCGCCGATCTCGGCGCAGCGGCGTCGACGGGAGCCTGACGCCTCGCAGCACACCGCTGCGCACTGGCACCCGCTGCACCGCTCCAGGGCCGCCGGCGTCGAGCCGGCGGCCCCGCCGTCCTGCCACGGAGGTGGCCCGCATGCCCTTCGAGCTCCACGACGACACCCCGTTCTTCACCGTCGGCCAGGTGGCCGAGCTGCTCGGCGTGGCGCCGGCGTGGCTCCGTCGGCTCGACGCCGAGTCGGTGGTGCGGCCCAGCCGCACTGAGGGCGGGCAGCGCCGCTACAGCCGGGCCGAGGTGGGCCGGGCCGAGCGGGTGGTGGAGCTCACCGGCGAGGGGCTCACCCTCGGCGGCGTGACCCGCATCCTGGCCCTCGAGGCGGAGGTCGCGGCGTTGTGCGCCCGTCTGGCCGAGGTCGAGGCAGCGGGCGGCCCGGCCACGCCCGCAGGAGAGGCGTCCTGATCGGTCAGGCCGTCACCATGTCGAGCGCGCCGAGGAAGGTGTTGGCCCAGTGGTGGACGTCGAACTCTCCGACCCGGCGGCGCAAGGCCCGCATGCGTCGCCCCTGCTCCGCGCTGCCGGCACTGACCGCCCGCATGATGACCTCCTTGGTGCCGTCGGTGTCGTAGGGGTTCATCAGGTAGGCCTGGCGCAGCTCGTCGGCCGCTCCGGTGAACTCCGAGAGCACCAGCGCCCCCCGCTGGTCGGGGTGGCAGGCCACGAACTCCTTGGCCACCAGGTTCATGCCGTCGCGCAGCGGGGTGACGAGCATCACGTCGGCCATCAGGTACAGCGCCGCCATCTCGTCGCGCCCGAACGACTGGTGCAGGTAGTGGATGGCCGGGTGGCCGACGCTCGAGTGGTCGCCGTTGATGCGCCCCACGATGCGTTCGACGTCGTCGCGGAGGCTCTGGTACTCGCCGACGCGCTCACGTGACGGGCTCGCCACCTGCACCATGGTCGTGCCGGGCACGGTCAGCGCCCCGTCGTCGAACAGCTCGCCGAGCGCCTGGAGGCGGTGGCGGATGCCCTTGGTGTAGTCGAGGCGGTCGACGCCGAGCAGCACCAGGCCGGGGTCGCCCAGCTCCGCGCGCAGCTGTGCGGCGCGCGCCCGGATGTCGGGGCGGCGCACCAGGGCGTCGAAGCTCGCCGTGTCGATCGAGATGGGGAACGGAGCCGCCCGCAGCCGCCGGCCGGGCACCCCCGGCCGGTCAGGCGTGTCGACGACCGACCCGCGGGTCGTCGCCCCCGCCAGGCCGCGCGCCGCCCGCAGGAAGTTGGAGGCGTCATCACGGCGCTGGAACCCGACCAGGTCGGCGCCGAGCAGCCCCTCGAGGATCTGGGTGCGCCAGGGCAGCCGGCTGTAGAGCTCGTAGCCGGGGAAGGGGATGTGGTTGAAGAACCCGATGCGCAGGTCGGGGCGCTCGGCGCGCAGCATCGCCGGCACGAGTTGGAGCTGGTAGTCCTGCACCCACACCACCGCGCCGGGCGACGCCTCCTCGGCGGCGGCGGCCGCGAACCGCCGGTTCACCTCGCGGTAGGCGTCCCACCAGCGCCGGTCGAACACGGGCTGGCCGGTGACGTCGTGGTAGAGCGGCCAGAGGGTGGCGTTGGAGAAGCCCTCGTAGTAGTCGGCCACCTCCTCGGCGCTGAGCGGCACCGGCACCAGGTGCATGCCGGCGGCGTCGAAGGGGCCCTGCTTGTCGTCGGCGGCGCCGGTCCAGCCGACCCAGGTGCCTTCGTTGCGCACCATCACCGGTTCGAGGGCGGCGACGAGGCCGCCGGGGCTGGGTCGCCAGTCGTCGGACCCGTCGGCCGCAGTGGTGCGGTCGACCGGCAGGCGGTTGGCCACCACCACGAAGTCGGCGGTGCGGCGCGCTCGGGTCGGCACGGCCTCACGCTACGTCGGCATGCTGGCGGGGTGACAGATCGCGACTACGAGCAGATCGCCTACGACGTCGACGGCCCGGTGGCCACCATCACCCTCGACCGGCCCCAGCGCCTCAACGCCTTCACCGTGGAGATGATGCGCGAGCTCATCGACGCCTACGACCGAGTCGACGCCGACGACGCCGTGCGCGCCGTCGTGCTGACCGGGCGGGGGAGGGGGTTCTGCGCCGGGGCCGACCTCGCCGCGGGGCGGGAGACCTTCGCCGGCCACGGCGACCGGGCCGACGGCCGCGTCGCCCGAGACGGCGGCGGCCTGCTGACCCTGCGCATGTTCCGCTGCCTGAAACCGGTGATCGCCGCGGTCAACGGGCCGGCGGTGGGGGTGGGGGCGAGCATGATCCTGCCGGCCGACGTGCGGATCTTCTCGACCGCGGCCCGGGTCGGGTTCGTGTGGGGCGGCCGGGGCATCGTGCCCGAGGCCGCCGCATCGTGGTTCCTCCCCCGTGTCGTGGGCATCGCCAAAGCCCTCGAGTGGTCGCTGACCGCCCGGGTGTTCGACGCGGAGGAAGCGCACCAGGCCGGCCTCGCGTCGCGGGTGGTCGAGCCCGAGCAGCTGCTCGACGCTGCCGTCTCGCTGGCCCGTGAGATGGCGACCAACGTCGCCCCCGTCTCCGCGGCGATCACCAGGCAGATGCTCTGGCGCATGCTCGGCGCCGGGCACCCCATGGTCGCCCATCAGGTCGACTCGGTGGCGGTGGCCCGCACCGGGGCGATGGCCGACGCCGCCGAGGGGGTGGTCGCCTTCCTCCAGAAGCGGCCGGCCGATTGGAGCGGCAGCGTGTCGGCCGAGATGCCGGAGTGGTGGCCCGGCTGGGACGAGCCCACCTGGTGAGCACGGGCCGGCTCGCCGCTCCGCCGAGCCGGCCGTCGGGGGGCACGGCGGCGGCGGCCGAGGCTACGGTCGCCGGCATGGGGATGCTCGACGGCAAGGTTGCGGTGGTCACGGGGGCGGCGAGCGGCATCGGCGCCTCGGTGGCCCGGCGGTTCGCGGCGGAGGGGGCGAAGGTCGTGGTGGCCGACGTCGACGTGGTCGGGAAGGAGGTCGCCGATGAGGTCGGCGGCCGCTTCGCCGCCTGTGACGTCTCCTCCGAGGCCGACCTCGAGGCCGCCGTCGCCCTCACCGTCGACACCTTCGGCGGGCTCGACGTGTTCATGGGCAACGCCGGCTTCGGCGGGGCGCTCGGCGAGATCACCGAGCTCGAGGCCGATGCCTTCGACCGCACCGTGGCCGTGCTGCTGCGGGGGGTCGCCCTGGGCATGAAGCATGCCGTGCGGGCGATGCGGGCGGGCGGGCGGGGCGGGTCGATCATCTCCACCTCGTCGGTCGCCGGCCTGCAGGGCGGCCACGGCCCGCACACCTACAGCGCCTGCAAGGCGGGGGTCATCGGCCTCACGCGCACCGTCGCCCTCGAGCAGGGCCCCAACGGCATCCGGGTCAACTGCATCAACCCGGGCGGCATCGACACCCCGATCTTCGCCCGGACCGTGGGCGCCACCGGCGACGAGGCCGATGCCGTGCGTCAGATGGTCACCTCCAGCGTCTCGGCCCGCACGCCGCTCGGGCGCATCGGCCAGCCCGACGACATCGCCGCCGCAGCCGCGTGGCTGGCGTCCGACCAGTCGGCCTACGTCACCGGCCAGACGATCGTGGTCGACGGCGGCCTGACCGCCTGCGCCCCCCGCTGGGCCGGGGCCGCCGCTGCGCCCAACGCCTGAGCTCACCCGGGCTTGCCGGCGCCGGCCGATCGTCTGGTAGGTTGGGCGCACCGCCGCGGGGTGGAGCAGTCTGGTAGCTCGTCGGGCTCATAACCCGAAGGTCGTTGGTTCAAATCCAACCCCCGCCACTACAGAAGCCCTGGTCAGCCGGTTGCGGCGGCCAGGGCTTCGTTGCTTCTCGAGGCCGGAGCGCGGGGCCAGGTCGTTCTCAGGTCGAGGCGGGCAGCGATGACCGCTGCGGCGGCGTTCGAGCGATGGTCTCGCGACGCACGACGGGGAGCACGTCGGTGGCGAGCAGCTCGATCGAGCGTGCGGTCTCGGTGAACGGGAGGCCGCCGAGGCCGATCTGGGCGAGGAAGCGGTCGTGGCCGAGGATCTCGTGCTCCCAGAGGATCTTGTCGATGATCTCCTGGGGGCTGCCGGCGAACAGCGCGCCGCGCCGGGCGGCCCAGCTGTCGAACGCGTGGCGGGGGAGCAGCTGGCCCCGGGCGCCGGGCATGTTGTTGCCGATGTAGCGCGAGTAGTAGGGGAAGAAGGTGTCCCGCGCGCCTTGAGGCGTGGGCTCGACGTAGAAGTGGCTGGTGACGCCGATGCGCAGGGCACCGTCTCCGTGCCCGGCGCCGGCGCCGGTCGTGCGGTACAGCTCGGCGAGCGGGGCGAACCGTTCGGGCTGGCCGAGGACGAACACCTTGACGGGGTCTGCTGTCGAGAGGACGGTGACGGTGCTGGTGAGGCGGATGCGCTCGGTCGCCTGGGCGACGGCGGCGAGGACGACCGCGGGGGAGGCGATGGCGAAGTCGGGGCGGTGGTGCTCGCCGACGCCGAAGACGTCGAGGCCGGCGTCGTCGGCGATC
>DASTHS010000257.1:0-2596 GCA_035718085.1 Acidimicrobiales bacterium
CGACGGCAGCTGGGCGGAGCCGGGCCACCTCGTCGCCGGCCTCGACCGTGACGGCGCCCGGGCGCTCGGTCGGGCCTTCGGCCAGGTCGCCGTGTTCGAGTGGTCGCAGGCGGCCGGCGTGCTGGCCGTGGTGGCCTGCGACGGTGCCCGGGTGGTCGGCAGGCCGGCACGGGTCGCGCCCGTCCAGGCGACGGGCGCTGGCGCGGGGCCGCCCGGGGAAGGTGCGGGACCGTCGGGGTGTTGACCCGGGCATGACCGTGCGAGCCGTCTGGAACGGCACCACCATCGCCGAGAGCGACGCCACCGTGCTCGTCGAGGGCAACCACTACTTCCCGCCCGCCGACGTGCGCAGCGACCTGCTCGTGCGCAGCGCGACGAGCACCCACTGCCCGTGGAAGGGTGACGCCAGCTACTACGACGTGGTGGTCGGCACCACCACCAACAGCGACGCCGCCTGGTACTACCCCGAGCCGTTCCCCGCCGCCGAGGGCGCCCGCGACCACGTGGCGTTCTGGAAGGGCGTCGAGGTCACCGGGTCCAACGAGGGCGAGCCCGAGATCCGCCCACCCGCCCGGGCCTGAGCCGGGGTGCGACTGCGGTTGGCCGTGCCCGGTGACGAGCTCGCCGTGGCGACCGTGCACGTGCGCTCGTGGCAGGCGGCCTACCGGGGCATCATGCCCGACGCCGAGCTCGACGGCCTGCGCCCCGCCGACCGGGCCGCCCGATACACCTTCGGGGCGACCGACCCGGGATCTCCCCGCACCGTCGTCGCCGTCGACGGCACCGACCCGGGGAGCGTGCTCGGGTTCGCCACGGTGGGCCCGGCCCGCGGCGCCGGCGTGGAGGGGGCGGGCGAGCTGATGGCCCTCTACGCCGACCCCGACTGCTGGGGGCGGCGGGTGGGCCTGGCGCTGGTCACCGACGCCCGGGACCGCCTGGCCGCCGCCGGCTACCGCGAGGCGGTGCTGTGGGTGCTCGAGGCGAACGCCCGTGGCCGGGGCTTCTACGCGCGCGACGGCTGGGCGGCCGACGGCGGCGCCGACGGCTTCGAGGTGGGCGGCGTCACCCTCCCCGAGATCCGCCTGCGCCGGCCACTGGGCCCCTAAGGGCCGGGCTCGCCGACGACCTCCGCCCAGTCGCTGCGGGCTTCCTCGACGAGGGGCTCGACGTCACGTGCGAGCAGCGCCCCGGCGGCCACGGTGCGCTCGGCGGCGGCGCGGAACCGGTCGAGGTAGGTGGCCTCGTCGCCGTAGCGGGCGATCACCTCGTCGCGCCCGAGTGGGGTGCTCGACCCGTTGAGGAAGGCGCGGGCGTCGCTGCCGCGCGGTTCGGTGCCGTGGCGCATCAGCGGCTCGTCGACCTGTGGGAGGCGGATGCCCCCGACGGCGAGGCCGAACGCGTCGCGCGCCGGGCGGGCCGGACGGTCGGCGGTGGCTGCTTCGGCCATCTCGACCTTCGGCTGGACCGGCGGTGGGGTTCCGTCGTCGAGCCAGCGGCGCAGGGCGGCGGTGGCGGCGTCGTAGACCGGCTGGATCGACACCCGGTTCATGCCCTCGTCGACCGGTTGGGCCACGCCGAACTCCCGCTCGTACTTCGGCGCCCGCACCCGCATGCTCTGCAGGGACACGTGGCAGGTGCCGGCGGTCTCCCACCACCGGAAGCGGTCGGTGTCGGGCTGGCGCACCCCGGCGCAGGCGACGGCTTCGAGCTCGGAGTTGACCACCATCACCGGCACGTCGAGGTCGTCGCGCAGCAGGTGGGAGCCTCGGAGGCGCAGGGCCGCCGGCTGGGCCGCCGGGCGGTTGAGGTTGACCTCGAGGTCGCCGGCCTCGAGCGGCGTGCCCGAGCCGAAGTAGATCTGCAGCATGTACGCGTCGAACCCGCCGACGAGGGGGTGCAGGGCGTTGACGTAGGTGGCGAGCCGGCCCGCCGACTGCGACGCCCCGACGGCCGCCACGTGCGACACGTCGATGCCGCTGAGGGGGTCGCCGGCACCGCCGCGGCCGGGGCGGTCGCGCCCGACGGCGGCGCCGACCTGGCGGAAGATGTCGTAGGACGCGTCGTCGTGGGGGATCGACAGGCTGCCGTAGCGGGTCGGGTCCCAGGCGGCGAGGCCCTGGGGGGCCTCGGCGAAGCCGTGCACCCCGACCCGCTGCACGGTGGCACCGACGAACACGTAGCCGTCGAGGGTCTCGGGGCTCTCGCCGCCGAAGAGCTCGTAGCCGGCGGTCACGTTGTTCCAGCAGACCAGCACCGTGCCGTTGGCCCGGGCCGGGTCGGCGGGCCGGTAGACGACGAGGCGGGTGCGGAACGGCAACGACCCCGACGGCTCCGCCTCCCACCGCCCGTCGTGGCCCCAGGCGCCGCCCGGCACCTGGCGGTAGGTGGTCGCGTCGCCCTCGAGGAACCACTCGTCGAGGCGGTAGCCGTGGTCGGCGAGGTCGAACAGCGGGGCGCCGAACGCCCACCCGTGGTCGCCACCGGCGACCGGCCCCTCGATGCGCGCCCCGCCTGCGGTCGGTTCCCCCATGGCGGCACCGTAGACCCGCCTGCCCTCGGTCGCCACGGCGGGTCGGAGGTCGGTCCGTCAACCCGC
>DASTHS010000258.1:0-6325 GCA_035718085.1 Acidimicrobiales bacterium
CGAAGGCCGACGAGACGGCCCTCTCCAACCAGGTGCGAGAGATGGTGGTGCGGGCCCGGCGCGACCACGGCCGCCCGGCCGGCTCCTCCGTCGACGGCGGCTTCGGCGACCGGGTGCGCGCCCAGGTCGGCCCGAGGGGCCTCCCACCCCGCCAGGCGCCGGCGGCGCCGACCGTCGGCCAGGAGCAGCTCGACCTCGGCTTCTGAGCGCAACGGCGGGCGGGCCCACCGCGCCACAGGGGGCCCGGCCAGGCCGGTGGCGACGAGGGCCAGGCGGCGCGCCTGCGCCACCGACAGCTCGACCGCAGCTGTGCCCGGATGGGCTACGGGTGTGCGCAGCAGCGGGGCGGCCCTACCATCGCCCGCGGATGCGCATCTCCGACCACGAACGCCAGCGGGCGCTCGACGAGCTCCTCGAGCACCTCAGCGCCGGCCGTCTGGGCATGGACGACTACGTCGAGCGCGTCGGCGAGGTGTACTCGGCCGAGACCCTCGCCGACGTCGACCGGGCCCGACGCGACCTCCCTTGGATGCGGATCGCCCTGCCCGCCGGCGCGAAGGCGGCTGGCGCACGGGCCGCGCTCGGCGCAGGTGGTCGTGCGGCCCCCGCAGCGCTGGGCGCCCGGCTGGTCCTGGTGCTCAGCGCCCTGCTGCTCTGCGCCGGCATCGCCCTGGCCGTCGCCGCCCAGGTGGTCTGGTCGGCGTTGCTCGTCGCCGGCTGGGTGGTCGGCGTCGCCCAGGGTCGGGCCGCCGCCCGCCGGCGCTAGCCGCCGGGCGCGGTGACCGTCCTCGACGTCGTCGCGCTCCTGGTCGGGGTGGCGGGGGCGGTGGCGCGCCCGTTCAGGCTCCCGCCGTGGGCGATCGCCGCCGCGTGCGTCGCGGTGGTGCTCGCCGTCGGCGGGGCCACCGCGCATGCGGCCGGCACCGCCCTCGAGCCGCTGCGCGACCCGATCGCCTTCCTGCTCGCCGCGGTGCCCCTCGCCGTGCTGCTCGACCGTCTCGGGTGGTTCGCCGCCGTGGCCGGCCTGCTGGCCCGGCGGGGTGCCGGCGGGGGCGGCCTCTGGGTGCTCGCTGCCCTGGTGACCACGGTGCTCAACCTCGACGCCTCGGTGGTGCTGCTGACCCCCCTCTACGTGTCGATCGCCAAGGGGCGGGCGGAACCGCCGATGGTGTTGGCGGTGCAGCCGGTGCTGCTCGCCTGCCTGGCGTCGTCGGCGCTGCCGGTGTCGAACCTGACCAACCTGATCGCCACGTCGGCGACGGGGGCGTCGACGGGGGAGTTCCTCGCCGCCCTCGGCCTGCCGTCGCTGGCGGCCACGGTGGTCGGCTGGGTGGCCTACCGCCGGTGGGCCGCGGCGCAGGCGCCCGGCAGCCCGGCGCCGGTGGCCGGCACCCCGCGGCCGCCGGCGCTCGCCGACGCCTCACCCGACGCCCCTGCCGACCGGCGGGCGATCGTCGCCGGCAGCCTGGTCGTGCTCGGCGTGCTGGTCGGCTTCACCCTCGGGCACGACGTCGGCCTGCAGCCGTGGGAGGTGGCCCTGGCTGCCGACCTGGTGCTGGTGGCCCTGGTGCGCCAGCTGCCGTGGCGGGTCGTTCCGGTGAGCACCGCCCTGGTGGCGGCCACGCTCGGGGTGTTGGCGTCGGCGGCCTCGGCGCACCTCCCCGTGGCCCGCCTGATCAGCGGTGCGACGACCCTCGACCAGCTGCGCGCCACCGGTGCCGCCGCCCTCGCCGCCAACGTGGCGAACAACCTCCCGGCGCTGCTCGTCGCCCTGCCCGCCCTCGGCGCCCACACCTCGCCGTCGCTGTGGTCGGTGCTGGTGGGGGTGAACATGGGCCCGGTGCTGCTGGCCACCGGCTCCCTGGCCAGCCTGCTGTGGCTCGACTCGCTGGGCCGCCTCGGCGTCCCCGCCCGCCCGCGTGACTTCACCGCCGTCGGCGTGCGCGTCGGGCTCCCGGCCCTGGTGGCCGGCGCCGCGGTGCACCTCGGGCTCCACGCCGTCGGCGTCGGCTGACGGAGCTGGCGAAGAGGCAGGATGGCGGCCGTGCCCCGCCCCTGGACCCCCTGCCCCGGCGCCGTCCACCTGGCCCCGAGCCTGCTCGCCGCCGACCCGGGCCGCCTGGCCGACGCGGTGGCCGCCCTCGACGGCGGGGGGGCCGACCGGCTCCACGTCGACGTGATGGACGGAGCGTTCGTGCCCAACTTCACCTTCCTCGGCACCGACACAGTGCGCATGCTGCGCCGTTGCAGCGACCTGCCGCTCGAGTTGCACCTGATGGTGGAGCGACCCGAGGCCCACCTCGACACCTTCGCCGACGCCGGCGCCGACGCCATCACGGTGCACTACGAGGTGTCGCCGCACCTGCACCGCACCCTCACGCGCATCCGTGGCCTCGGATGCCGGGCCGGTGCCGCCATCAACCCGAGCACACCGACGGCGGTGCTCGACGACGTGCTCGAAGCGTGCGACCTGGCGCTCGTGATGACCATCGACCCCGGCTTCGGCGGCCAGAGGCTGATCCCCCGCATGCTCCACAAGGTCCGGCAGGTGCGCGCCGAGGTCGACCGGCAGGGCCTGGCCACCGAAGTCGAGGTCGACGGGGGCGTCGACGCCAGCAACGTGCGGGCCTGCGTGGAGGCGGGGGCCACCGTGGTCGTCGCCGGCACCGCCGTCTTCGGTCACCCCGACGGCCCGGCGGCCGGCGCCCTGGCGGTGCTCGACGCCGCGGGCGCCCCGCCCCGCCGCTGACCGGCCGGCCCCGCCTGGGTCGGGGGCGCGCTGCTCACCACGCGCGCCCCGCGTACCGTGGAGCGCCATGGCTACCCCCCGAGCCGCTGTCCGTCGCGCCCCGGCGCCGCCCGCTCGCCTCTCGCGGTTCCCGACGCCCGAGGCGGTGAAGGTCCCCGTGGTGCTGGCGGTGTTCTGGCTGGTCAAGCTGGCCACCACCGCCTTCGGTGAGGCGTTCTCCGACAGCCTCGGTGCCCACGTGGTCATCGGCGCGGCCGTGGAGCTGGCCATGGTGACCAGCGCGGCCTGGCTGCAGTTCCGCGCCACCCGCTACCGGGCGACCGTCTACTGGTACCTGGCGGCGGCGATCGCCACCTTCGGCACCGGCGTCGCCGACGTCACCCATCAGATCGGGCTGTCGTACTCGGTGACCTCGGCGGGCTGGGCGATCGTGCTGGCTGCGGTGTTCGTGGCCTGGTACCGCACCGAGGGCACGCTGTCGATCCACTCCATCACGACCCGCCGGCGGGAGGTCTTCTACTGGTGCACGGTCTTCGCCACCTTCGCCCTGGGCACCGCGCTCGGCGACTGGACCGCCGACGTCGTCGGCCTCGGCTACCTCCCCTCGGCGGCCATCTTCAGCGGTCTCATCGTCGCCGTGTTCGCCCTCTGGCGGTTGTTGCCGGTGCCCACCGTGATCGCGTTCTGGTCGGCGTACGTGCTCACCCGGCCGGCAGGTGCCAGCTTCGCCGACTACTTCTCCCGATCCACGGCCACGAGCGGGGCCGGGTACGGCCCGGTGCCCACCGCCGCGGTGCTCGGGGTGCTCGTGGTGGCCGGCATCGCCTACCTGCACCGCAGCGGCGTCGACCGGCCCGACGCCGAGGGCCGGGCCCTCGACGTCCCGGCCGAGCCGGTGGCCTGACCGCCCCGGCGGCGATCCGCGGGCATCGGCGGGTGGAAGGGCTGGGTGACCGCAGCCGGCACGGGGGCGTCGACGAGCTCCCCCTGCCGGCGGGGGTGCCGGGCCGGTTGTGGCTGTGCGGCAAGCACCTCGTGGCCCCCGACCCCATCGGGCTGCTCGCCGCTCTCGGCGCCAACGCCGTCGTCTGCCTCTGCGAGCGCGCCGAGCTCGCCGGGCGGTGGCCTGGCTACGTCGCCTGGCTGCAGGCCGACCCGCGGGCCCGGTGGCGGCCGGTGGCCGACCTCGCTGCCCCGCCGCTGCCGGAGGCGACGGCCCTCCTCGACGAGCTGCACCGGCTGCTCCACGACGGCGCGGGCGTCGTGGTGCACTGCGGTGCGGGCATCGGCCGGGCCGGCACGGTCGCTGCCGGGCTCCTCGTCCGCTTGGGGGCGTCGCCCGCCGCCGCCGTGGCCGCCGTGGCCGCCGCCCGCCCGATGGCCGGGCCCGAGGCGGGCCCCCAGCGCCAGCTGCTCGAGCGGCTCGCTAGAGGGCGGTGACCACGATCTTGCCGAGCTTGCCGCCCGCCTCGAACGCCTCGTAGGCGGCTGCCGCCTCACCGAGCGGGAAGGCGGCGTGCACCGGCACCCGCAACCGGCCGCGGGCGAAGAGGGGCAGCACGTGGCGCTCCACCCGGCGGGCGGCGTCGGCCTTCCCCTCGAGGGGGCGGGCCCGCAGGGTCGACCCCGAGACGCGGGCCCGCTTGCCCATGATCACCCGCAGGTCGACCTCGGCCCGGGCGCCCCCGCCGACGCCGATCACCACGATGCGCCCCCCGGTGGCCAGCTCGGCGAGGTCGGTGGCGAGGTTGGGCGCTCCGACCAGCTCCAAGACGACGTCGAAGGGCCCGGTGCCGGTCACGTCGGCGGGGTCGACGACGGTGGCTCCCAGGTCCGCGACCGCGGCGCGCAGCGCGGGGTTGCGCACGGAGGCGACCACCTCGGCCCCTGCGGCCACCCCCAGCTGCACCCCGGCGGTGCCGACACCCCCGGCCGCGCCGGTGACCAGCAGCCGCTCGCCGGGGCCGAGCCCGGCGGAGCTGAACAGGGCGTCGTGGGCGGTGGTGAACACCTCCGGGAGGCCGCCGGCCTCCGCCCACCCGACGCCGACGGGCACGGGCATGGCCTCACGCTCGTGCACCACGGCGAGCTCGGCCTGGGCCCCGCCGCCGACGACGGCCATCACCCGGTCACCGACGGCGAAGCGGGTCGCGCCGGGCCCGAGGGCGACCACCTCGCCGGCGAGCTCCATGCCCGGGATGTCGGCCGGCGAGCCGGCCGGCGGGGGGTAGAGGCCCTTGCGCTGGAGCACGTCGGCGCCGTTGAGCCCGGCGGCGCGCACGGCGACGAGCAGCTGGCCGTGACCGGGCGCCGGGTCAGGGCGCTCGCGGACCTCGATGCGGCCGTCGACGATGGTGGCGGCGCGCATCAGCCGGTCACCCGGCCGGCACCCAGCAGGTCGGTCCAGTAGATGCTCTGCTGCTGCACGTCCTCCCCAGTCTGGGGCGCGTCGATCATCTGGCCGCCCCCCACGTAGATGCCCACGTGGTACACGTTGCCCGGGGTGCCGAAGAAGATCAGGTCACCCGGCAGCGCCGCGCTCAGCGGCTCGCGCTCGGTCATGTCGTACTGGTCCTGGGCCAGGTGCGGGAAGTCGACGCCGCCCGAGCGCCAGGCCATCATCACCAGGCCGGAGCAGTCGAAGCTGTCGGGCCCCGCTGCTCCCCACTGGTAGGGCTTGCCGATCTGGGCTCGGGCGTAGCGCAGGGCGTCGGGGGCGCCGGGCGCCTGCGGGCCCACCTGGCCGCCGGAGGCCTGCCCGCCGGGAGTCGGCCCGCCGGTGGTGGCCGTGCCGGCGGGGGCGTCGGACGTCGTGCTCGCCGGTCGGCTGGTGGCCGAGGTGCTCGTCGAGGTGGCCGCCGACGTCGTCGGGCGGGCCGGCGCGGCGGTGGCAGCAGGGCCGGCGGCAGGGGGGCGGCCGCTCGTCGTCGGCCCGGCCCCACCAGGCGCGGCCACCGCCTGGCGGGCCGTCGGCACGGTCGCAGCCGTCGCCGGGGCGACGGCGGACGGCCGGGCGTCGGCCAGGCTGACACCGCTGCTCGCCAACGACTGCTGCTCGATCGTGGCGGCCGCCGCCGCCCGGCGCGCCTCGGCGGCGGCGACGAGCGTGGCCATGCCACCCTGCACCTGGCGGAGCGTGGCGCGCTGCTCGGCCTGCGCGCTCGAGGCGGCGTCGCGATCGGCGGTCAGGGCGGCGGCGGTCGCCGTCGCCTGCGCTTCGGCGTCGCGCAGCCCGGCCTCGTCGTCGGCCTGCCGGCGGCGGAGCTGGTGGAGGGCGGTGATGGTGGCCTGCTGGCTGCCGGCCACGATGGCTCCGTAGGCGGCGATCAGGTCGGGGGCGACGTGGGTGAGGCTCTCGGCGGTCGGCGACAGCGACTCGTTCCCGGCGTCGGTGTACGCCGCCAGCGCCTCGTCGGCCAGGAGGGCCTCGGCCGCGCGCGTGGCGGCGTCGGTGGCCGCGGCCCGGGCCTCGGCGGCGACCAGCGCGGCGCGGACCTGCTGCTCGGCGATCGTCGCGGCGTCGACCTGCTCGGAGAGCACGTCGAGGCGGTGCCCCTCCTCGGCGATGCGGGCGGC
>DASTHS010000259.1:0-7833 GCA_035718085.1 Acidimicrobiales bacterium
GAGCAGCCGTCGCCATACCTTCTTGCCCAGCACGCCGCTCCCTCTCCTCGCTCATGGACCTAGACAGCCCAAAAGCTAGGCAGGGGGCGGCGTGCCCGTCACCAGCCGCCCTCAACCACCCACGGATGGGTCAGGAGAGCCCCATGGTGCCGGCACCGACGATCCCTACTGACTCGACCGGGACGGTCGGGGTGCTCGGTGGGACGTCGGGAATCTTCCACACTTCACGCTCAGCGAAGAACACGTAGCGTTGCGCCGCCGACTCCGGGCTCGTGACCAGCGAGCCGAACAGCTCGCGCTCGATCTCGAGGCCCTCCGCGAACGGCCGCGACACCGCCGCCTCGACGGTCTGGATGATCGCCTCCGGCGCCTTGAAGCCACGGAACTTCTTCGCGTTCGCCGCACGGAACGCCGCGAAGTCCTCCGGAGACATCGGCTCCACCGGTCGGTCGCCGATCTTCGCCATCGGGGCACCCTCGGCCGCGAGGCGGCGGGCAAACACGATGGCGTCGGCCCGCAGCGTGTTTTCGCCGGCCATCTCGTCGACGAGCCCCATGGCCAGGCACTCCTGGGCGGGAATGTGGTTGCCGGCGGTCATCATCTCCAGCGCTCGCCGGGGTCCGGCGATGCGGGGTAGGCGCTGCGTGCCGCCGGCACCCGGCAGCAGCCCGAGGTTGACCTCAGGCAGGCCGCACCTCGCGCTGGGCACGGCGATCCGGTAGTGCGCGCACAGCGCGACTTCGAGCCCTCCACCGAGCGCGGTCCCGTGTATCGCCGCCACGACGGGCTTCGGTGAGGTCTCCATCATCGCCTGGACCTCGAACAAGCTGGCCCCCTTGGGCGCGCCACCGAACTCCGAGATGTCGGCCCCGGCGATGAACGTTCGACCGCCACAGATGAGCACGATGGCGGCGGCCGCCGGGTCGGCGATCGCGGCCTTGAATCCTTCGAACAGCCCGTCGCGCACTTTGAAAGACAAGGCGTTGACCGGCGGCGAATCGAGGGTGATGACAGCGACATCGCCGTCGAGGATCAGGTCGGTGACCTCGTTAACAGCGGACATGAGAACTCCCAGATGGTCAGCGAGACGGCGATGGAGCGCACCACGGGACGTCCCGATCTCGTGCATCCCCCCGTTGCACCGTTCGGCAACCGTAACCGTTCAGGTGGCCGCGAGGCGTGGGGGCGGTATCCATTGGGCCTGCTTCCCACCGCCGTCTCACCCCTGCGCGACGATGCCCCAGTGGTCGTCACCGTCGAGCGCACGGCACCCGGCGAGTGGCGCTGGGGGCTGACCCCGTCGGGCGGGTCGTTCACCTGCTGCGGTCGGCGGGTCGACAACGACCAGGACGGTGTCGAGGCCGTCGACCCGGACGACGCCGGCTACTGGGTCACGGCCCTCCGGCTCGCTGCGCCCGACCGTAAGCGGCGGTGGGTGGAGTACGACATCGACGTTGTCGGCTGGCCCGGTGGCCCTACCGCCGCTGCTGCCGGCCGCCGTAGCCCCGCGTACCGCCGATCGGCCGACGAGGATGCTCAGTACGCTCCGATCGTGGGTGCACGACCGTCCCTACCTGGTGCGGCTGACCACCGGGTCGGTCAGCGGACGGCGCTTCCACGGTGCTCAGTTGTGATCGATCGACTCCGGCTGCCCGTGCTCGACGCGCCGGGCCCTGGCCAGCCAGCCACCGGCGTGGGTGGCGTCGCTGGCACCGGAGGTGACCCGCTTGGCCGCGACCATGGCCAGGGCAGTGGCCAGGCCGGCGCCGAGCAGGAGCGCCGGGGTGCCCTCGGGGAGCTGGGGCGTGGGCGCCTGGGTCCAGGTGGGCGCCGGACCCCGCCGGTGACGACCGCCCGGCTCCTGGGTGGGCATGGTGCCGTCGGCGCCGGGCCTCCCCTGCACCGGCGACTCGGCGCCGCTGTTGTTGGTGACCAGCAGCAGCTGGGAGGCCTGGAAGGCCGCCGCCAGTGACGAGGTGACCGCCTGGGGCACCGACAGCACCGGGTTGGTGAAGTCGAACGTGGAGGTGAGGTCGCCCACCAGGGCGTAACGCCAGTCCGACACGATGCCCCTGGGTGTGACCCCGTTGTCAGGGGTGCCGAAGACCGTCTCGACCAGCTTGAGGCCCGAGGTGTGGTCGAACAGCTCGCTGTCGACGTAGCCGCCGACGGTCCAGGGGCTGATCACCAGCATCGGCACCCGGAAGCCGAGGCCCACCGGGCCGGCGATGCCGTAGGAGGGGTCACTCGGTGGCGTGGTCTTGCCCGTCGTCGGGTCGGTCGACCCGACGTTGTAGCCGAACGCCTTGGCGGTGAGGAACTCGCCCGGCGTGCCGGGCGGCGGCTGGGGCGGCGGGACGTGGTCGAAGTAGCCGTCGTTCTCGTCGTAGGTGAGCAGCAGCACCGTGTCCTTCCACGACGGGCTCTGCATGAGGGCGGTGATGATGGGCTCGTAGTACTGCGGCCCGTTGTTGATGGGGCCGTCACCGGGGTGCTCGGTCGACTGGACCGTCGGGAAGATCCAGGACACCTGCGGCAGGGTGCCAGCCGAGATGTCGGCGAGCAGGCCGGCGTTCGACTCGTCGTTCGACGTGCCGTTGAGGTAGTTGGTGGCCCCTGCGGTGCCCCCGGCCGCCGCTGGCGCGTTGTACTGCTCGAAGGCCGGGAACATGTTGAGGAGGTGGTTGCTGGCCTGGTCGGTGTAGGCCTTCCAGGTGATGCCCGCCCTCGTCAGGCGCTCGGGGAAGGTCTCGTAGGTGAACACGCCCTGGCCGCCGTTGTTCACGAACACGTTCTCGTCGGTGGTGAGCAGCGGGCCGCCGCCCTTGCCCTCGGGGTCGATCGACCCCATCTGCCACATGAGCCGGTTCGGGTAGGTGGGGCCGAGCACCGAGCAGAAGTAGTTGTCGCAGATGGTGAACGCGTCGGCCATCGCGTGGTGGTACGGGGCGTCGGCCCGGGTCAGGTACCCCATGACGTCCTGGTAGGCCGACACGCCGTCGGCCTGCAGGTGGGCGGAGAGCCAGTTGTCGTTGGCCCCGTTGTTCAGCGATGCGTGCTGGGGCACCCAGTTGTGGCTGAGGTCGGTGTCGCCGGAGGGGTTGTTGCTCTCGGTGAGGCGGAACGGCAGCTCGTAGTCGTTCGTCGTCGGGTCGTACTGCTCGAAGATGTTGCCGCCGTCGGGTCTGGCGACGCTGCGGTCGTCGAACCCCCGCACGCCCGAGAGCGTGCCGAAGAGGTGGTCGAACGACCGGTTCTCCATCATCAGGAACACGATGTGCTTGATGTTCTGGCGGGCCAACTCCTGCTGGGTGGCATCGGCCGCGCCCGCCGACGCAGCATCGGGCAGCAGCGGCGCCACAGCCGTGGTGGCGGCGGTGACGGCGGCGGCCTGCAGCACCCGCCGGCGGGTCACGGGGGTCCGGGCGATGGGCAGCGCGTCGTCCACGCACCTAGCTTCCGCATCCGCCCGTCAGGCCCCTGCCGGTGGCAGGTGAACTCTTGTGGTCGCCGAGGTGAACGCCGTCAGGCGGGGTCGGCCAACCAGGTGCCGTGGAAGCCGTCGGGCACCCGCTGGGGCAGGCGGACCCGGGCGACGGGCTCCGCGCTGATGTCGTCGGCGTCCCAGACGCACAGCTCGCTGCCGTCGGTGGCGGCGTCGTAGACGTAGGCGAGCAGCCAACCCGGCCCGCCCGGGGTGTCGTCCGCGGCCACGAAGGTCGGCTCCGACGGCACCCGGCCGGGGCCGGCCGGCGCCCAGGTCGAGGTCCCCGCGAGCAGGTCGTAGGCGGCGAGGCCCTTGGCCCCGTCGCGCTCCCCGAGCACCCAGCCGCGGTCGGCGCGCCGGCCGAGCAGCCGGTCGTCGATGCGGGGCATCTCGCAGGCCAGGTCGTCGACCGGCCCCTCGTGCACCCGGCCGCCGGTCAGGTCGACCTCCCAGCGCCACAGCGCCGTCGGCGCGAACGTCATGGCGCCGTCACGCCAGAGCTCCGGGTAGCGCACCACGTGGGCCACCAGCACCCCGTCGTGCTCGTAGGCGTTGAGGGTGTGGAACACGTAGCACGGCTCGACGTCGACCCAGCGCAGCGGCCCGGTCGGGTCGGCCCGGTCGAGCAGGCCGAGGCGGGCGCCGTAGCCGTCGTCCCAACGGAACGGCATCGAGCCGGTCATCGCCGACGCCAGGTCGAACACGACCGGCAGGTCCATGAACACCACGTGGCGCTCGGTGAGGAGCATGTCGTGCACCATCGTCGGCCCCGGCACTTCGATCGGGCGCGAGCAGTCGAGACGGCCGGCGGCGTCGGCGCGGTGGTATGTCAGGTAGGGCTCGAAGAGGTCGTAGCCGAAGAAGTGCAGCTCGCCGGTGACCGGGTCGGCCTTCGGGTGGGCGGTCATGGCCGTGCCCAGCCGGCCGTCGAAGTCGTAGGGGCCGAGGGTGGCCAGCTCGGCGTCGACGAGGTGCGGGAAGCTGCTCTCGACCAGCGCCATGGTGCGCCCGGCGTGGCGCACCACCGAGGTGTTGGCTGCGCCGGCCCGGTAGTTCGGCGCCCCTGTGCTCGGGCCGCGCACCGGCACGCCGTCGGTGAAGGTGGGTGTGCGCACCCACCGGTTGCGGTACCAGGCGGCCCGGCCGCCTTGGAGGCGCACCCCGTGGAGCATCCCGTCGCCGAAGAACCAGTGCCCCGGGTCGCCCGACACCGGGTTCGGCCCGTTGCGCACGTAGACGCCGCTGAGCGAGGGCGGCAGCTCGCCGGTGACGGGCAGGTCGACGGCGTCGACCTCGCGGTCGACGGGCCGGGCGCTGCCGGTCAGGTAGCCGGGTGCGCTGTCCGCGTCGCCCATGCCGGGCTCAGCCGACCTCGGCGGCGGGGGCTGCGAACTGCGCGGCGTACAGCCGGGCGTAGGCGCCGCCGGCGGCGAGCAGCTCGTCGTGTGACCCCTGCTCGACGATGCGGCCGTCTTCCATCACCAAGATCACGTCGGCGCCGCGGATGGTCGAGAGCCGGTGGGCGATCACGAAGCTGGTGCGGTTGGCCCGCAGCCGGTTCATGGCCTCCTGGATCTGCACCTCCGTGCGGGTGTCGACCGAGCTGGTCGCCTCGTCGAGGATCAGGATCGACGGCTCGGCCAGGAACGCCCGGGCGATGGTGAGCAGCTGCTTCTGGCCGGCCGACACGTTGTCGGCCTCCTCGTTGAGCTGGGTGTCGTAGCCGTCGGGCAGGGAGTGCACGAACCGGTCGACGTAGGTGGCGCCGGCCGCGGCGAGGACCTCGTCGTCGGAGGCACCCGGGCGCCCGTAGGCGATGTTGTCGCGGATCGACCCGCCGAAGAGCCACGTGTCCTGCAGCACCATGCCCGTCTGGCTGCGCAGCCGGGCACGGGGGATGGCGGTGATGTCGACGCCGTCGATGGTGATGCGGCCGGCGTCGAGCTCGTAGAAGCGCATGATCAGGTTGACCAGCGTGGTCTTGCCGGCACCGGTCGGACCGACGATGGCGATCGTCTGCCCCGGCTCGGCGGTCAGCGACAGGTGCTCGATCAGCGGCCGGCCCGGCGTGTAGGAGAACGACACGTCGTCGAAGACCACCCGGCCGCGCGTCGCAGGCAGGTCGGCGGCGGGGGCGTCGGGTGTCTGCTCGTCCGCGTCGAGCAGCTCGGTCACCCGCTCGAGCGAGGCCATCCCGCTCTGGAAGATGTTCATCAGCGACGCCAGCTGCGTCAGCGGCATCGAGAACGTCCGCGAGTACTGCACGAACGCCTGGATGTCGCCGATGCTGATGGCGCCCGACGCCACGCGCAGGCCGCCCACCACGGCGACGAGCACGTACTGCACGTTGCTCAGGAACATCGTGACCGGCTGCATGAGGCTCGAGCGGAACTGGGCGCCGAACGACGCCTCGTAGAGCTGGTCGTTGGTCGTGCGGAAGCGGCCCTCGACCTCCGCCTGCCGGCCGAACGACTTGACGATGGCGTGGCCGGTGAACGCCTCCTCGACGATGGCGTTGAGCGCCCCGGTCGAGCGCCACTGGGCCATGTAGCGGGGCCGGGCCTGGCGGGCGATCACCCGCATCGACCACACCGACAGGGGCACGACGGTGAGGGCCACCCCCGCCAGCAGCGGCGAGATGGTGAACATCATGACCGCCACACCAACGATCAGCAGCACCGAGTTGAGCATCTGGCTGAGGGTCTGCTGCAGCGACTGGGCGATGTTGTCGATGTCGTTGGTGACCCGGCTCAGGAGGTCGCCGCGCGACTCCTGGTCGATGTAGCTCAGCGGGAGGGCGTGCACCTTCTCCTCCGCCTGGCGGCGCAGCCGCTGCATCAGCCGCTGCACCACCCCGGCGAGGGTGTAGGCGGTCAGCAGCTGCAGCAGGGCCGAGGTGACGTAGAGGGCGACCGCCTCGAACAGCACGCGGTGCAGCGCGGCGAAGTCGAAGCGGTGGCGCACGACGCCGCTGATGATGATGTCGGTGCCGTGGCCGAGCACCCGCGGCCCGAACACGTTGCACACGACCCCGGTGACGGCGAAGGCCGCCACCATCGCCAACTTCACCTTCTCGGTGGAGAGCATGCCCACCAGGCGGCGCACGACCGCCCCGAAGTCCTTCGACTTCTCCGCCGGCACGCCGGCGGCGTTCCAGCGGCCCGCCGGACGGGTCTCGCTCGGCGCCACCCTGCGGATGTCGTCGGCCGCGTCGGGGCCGTCGCCGGCGGCCGACGGGTCGGTGGTGGGCGGCTGCTCGACCGCGGTCACGACCGCCGCTCCCCCGCGCCGGCACCGCTGCGCTCACCGATCTGTGACTGCACGATCTCGGCGTAGGTCGGGCAGGTGGAGATCAGCTCGTCGTGGCTGCCGATGCCGACCGTCTCGCCGTCTTCGAGCACGACGATGCGGTCGGCAGCGGTGATCGTCGACACGCGCTGGGCCACGATGAGCACGACGGCGTCGGCGACCTGGGGCAGCAACGCGGCCCGCAGCCGGGCGTCGGTGGCCACGTCGAGCGCCGAGAACGAGTCGTCGAAGAGGTAGACGGCCGGCTTGCGCACCAGCGCCCGGGCGATGGCCAGCCGCTGGCGCTGGCCACCCGACACGTTGGTGCCGCCCTGGTCGATGCGGGCCTCGAGGCCGGCGGGCATGCGGCGGACGAAGTCGGCCGCCTGGGCCACCTCGAGCGCCTCCCACATCTCCGCCTCGGTGGCGTCGGCCTTGCCGTAGGCGAGGTTGCTGGCCACGGTGCCCGAGAACAGGAACGGTCGTTGCGGCACGAGGCCCACGCGGTCCCAGAGGTACTGCAGGTCGAGGTCACGCACGTCGGTGCCGTCGAGCAGCACGGCACCCTCGGTCACGTCGAGCAGCCGGGGCACCAGCTGCAGCAGCGTCGTCTTGCCGGCGCCCGTGCTGCCGACGATGGCGGTGATCTCCCCCGGTGCGGTGCTCACCTCGATGCCCGAGAGCACCGGGTGGTCGGCCGTCGGGTACCGGAACCCGGCGTTGCGGAACTCGAGCGCCGGGCGCGGCGTGGCGACCACCTTCGCCGCGGCGGGGCTGACGACGGTCGACACGGTGTCGATGACCTCCTGGATGCGCCCGGCCGACACCGACGCCCTCGGGATCATCGAGACCATGAACGTGGCCATCACCACCGACATCAAGATCTGGATCAGGTACGTGAGGTAGGCGATCAGCGAGCCGACCTGCAGGTGCCCGGTCGAGATGCGGTCGGCGCCGACCCAGAGCACCGCCACGCTCGAGGCGTTGATCACCAGGTTGACCGTCGGGAACATCGACGCCATCAGCCGGCCGGCCCGCAGCGACACATCGGTCAGCTC
>DASTHS010000260.1:0-8561 GCA_035718085.1 Acidimicrobiales bacterium
CGGCCGACCGCGTCGAGCACTTCGAGGCCTACTGGGTGCCCCACACCTCCCTGGCCCGCACCAAGCGCAACGCCCGCACCGACGAGCCGCCCCGGGGCAACGGCCGGATCACCCACCTCGTCGAGCGCGAGCTGCTCGAGAACGTGGCCTTCGGTGCCGTGTGCCGCCTCGAGCGGCGCCTGCCGTCGCTGTGCCGCCGCCTGGCACCGGTGGTGGCCGCCAGCGGCAGCCGCGACTTCGTCGACCGCAGCGACCGGGTGTTCACCAGCCCCCGTCGGGTGCACTTCAAGGAGATGGAGTACGCGCTGGCGCGTGCCGACCTGGCCACCGCCGTCGAGCGCCTGCGCGCCGTCGTCGACGGCGACCCGACGCTGCACGTGGCGTTCCCCGTCGAGATCCGCGTCGCCGCCGCCGACGACGTGTGGTTGAGCACCGCCTACGAGCGGGCCACCGGCTACGTGGCGGTGCACCAGTACGTCGGCATGCCCCACGAGCGCTGGTTCGCCGCCGTCGAAGAGGTGATGGTCGACCTCGGCGGGCGACCCCACTGGGGGAAGCTGCACACGCGAGACGCCTCTTACCTGGCCGCCCACTACCCGCGCTGGCAGCAGTGGCAGCAGGTCCGCGCTGGGGTCGACCCGACCGGGATGTTCGCCAACCCCTACCTCGACAGGGTGCTCGGCCCGGCCGGCTCGCCCTGACGACCGGGCGTCGAGATCAGACCAGCGGCCAGGGGTAGGGCCGGTCGCTGCTCGGCACCGGCAGGTGGCCGAGGTCGGCGAGGCGGCGGGCCCGGCGCAGCAGGGCGGCGATCTCGGCACCGTCGAGCAACCCCTCGAGGTCCCGGCCGGCCCCGTCACAGGCCAGCCGGTCGACGTCGGCCAGCAAGGCGGGGTCGATCGGGTCGCCAGCGAAGTCCCAGATCACCGTGCGCAGCTTCCCGGCGGCGTGGAAGCACAGCCCGTGATCGATGCCCCACAGGTGGCCGTCGGCGTCGACGAGGCAGTGGCCGCCCTTCCGATCGGCGTTGTTGGCCAGCACGTCGAACACCGCCATGCGGGCCAGCGCCGGGTGGTGGGCCTCGTCCTCGAGGAGGGTGAAGTAGTGCTGCTCGAAGTCGGCGTCGACGAAGCGCTGCAGCGAGCCGGGGCCCAGCGGGCCGTCACGCAGCACCGTCTCGGGCACCAGATCCCAGCCCAACCGGCGGGCCAGCTCGTAGGCCGCCACCTCCCGGCGGTACAGGCCGTCGGGGAAGTCCCAGAGGGGCCGCTCGGCCGTGCCCGGCTTGTAGATGGCCTGCAGGCCCGGGCCGTCCGCGTCGGCCCGCCCGGCGACGGCGACGAGGTAGGTGCCGTTCGAGCTCCACGGCATCCGGCCGAGCACGTCGAGCTCGCCGGTGCGCAGCAGGGTCAGGGTGTCGGCGCCCGGTGGCCGTTGGTCTTGGGGCACGAGTGTCCCTCCGGGTCGAGCGGGTGGCCGCAGAGCGGGCAGGGGGGCCGACCAGCCTCGACCAGCGCCTCGCCCCGGGCGACCAGGGCCGCCGCCTGCTCGCGGGTGAACGCCAGGCGGCCGATGGCCCCTTCGTCGTCGGACCCGGCGGCCAGCGCCTCTTCGGCGAGGAGCACGACCCGATCGAGGCTGGTGTCGAAGGCCAGCTGCACGCCCCCGACGACCCACTCGGCCAGCGCAGGCTCCTCGAGGTCGGGGGCGGAAGGCACGGTCGTCGGGGTGGGCAGGTCGGCGAGCAGCTCGCCGAGCAGCTCGCAGATGCCCGCCACCTGTTGCTTCTCGAGCTTGAGGGTGACCAGCCGGTCGCCTTGGCGGGCCTGCAGGTAGAAGGTCCGGGCGCCGGGCACGCCCACGGCTCCGACGGTGACCCGGTCGGGGTCGGTGAGTTCGAACGAGGCGCTCATGGTTGACCTCCAGTGGTCGGGCCGGGGCCGGTCACGACGGCACGAGCTCGTCGAGGCTGGCGGTCGAGTTGACGCCGAGCACCACCGGGCCGGCAGCCCCGTAGCTCACGGCGGTCACCGAGCAGGGTGAGATGACGATGCGCTGGAACAGGTCGAGGTGGGTGCCCATGGCCTCGGCCACCGCCGCCTTGATCGGGTCGGCGTGCGACACGGCGACGATCGTCTCGCCGGGGTGGCGGGCCACCAGGGCGGTCACCGTGTCGACCATGCGGGCCTGCATCCCGGCGAACGACTCGCCGCCCGGGAACCGGAAGCCGCTGGGGAAGCGCTGCACGGTCTGCCACTCGGGGAGCCGGGCCAGCTCCTTGAGCTGCCGGCCCGTCCAGTCACCGAAGTCGCACTCGAGCAAGCCGCGCTGCGCCTGCACCTTCAGGCCGAGCGCCCGGGCGATCGGCGCTGCCGTCTCACGGGTGCGCTCGAGCGGACTGGCGTAGACGGCGGTGACGCTTCGACGGGCCGGCGTCGCGGCCCGCTTGGCGGCGGACCGGGCCGGCTCTGCGGCGGTCGCCGGGGCCGCCCGCCACCCGGCGAGGCGCTCGGCCACCCGCTCCGCCTGCTCACGGCCACGGTCGGCGAGGTGCAGCCCCGCGGCTCGGCCGGGGAGCACCTGCCCGGTGGTCGGCGTGGTGCCGTGGCGCACGAACAACACCAGCGTGGGGGCCGGCCCAGTCGGCTTCCTGCGCCGGGCCGCGGGGGCAGTCTCGGCCGCAGGGGCGGTGTCGGCGGTGCCGGCGCGGGGGGGTGCCATGTCGGCTGGGGAACCTACCGCCCCGGCGGCGATTCGCCGACGCTCCGCCGGTGACTGCAAGGAAGATCCCCGAGGATCTTCCCCACCCCGTGGCGGCCGCAGGCCATGGGCAGCTCACAACGCGGGCGATCCCGGCGACGTTGTGAGTCACCTGCATGGGGCTGACTCACAACGTGGGCGATCCGGGCAGCGTTGTGAGTCACGTCCCGTGCGGTGGTCACGGTGGAGGAAGGTGTGCGGGGTGCTCGGTGCGGTCGGCCGGGGCCGGCCTGTCGCGGCGGCAGGCTCGTCCCTGCCCGGCGTCCCGGCCGGGCGATTCGCTGGCGCCGGCGCCGCCGGGGCGTCGGCGCCGCCGGGGCGCCCATAGGGTCGGGCGGTGCCGCTGACGCCTGCGCTCGCCGACCTCGAGGCCCGCATCACCGCCTGCCGGGCGTGCCCCCGCCTGGTGGCGTGGCGCGAGGAGGTCGCGCTGACCAAGCGGGCGGCGTTCCGCGACGAGGTCTACTGGGGCCGCCCGGTGCCCGGCTTCGGCGACCCCGCCGCCCGTGTCGTGCTCCTGGGCCTGGCGCCAGCGGCCCACGGCGGCAACCGCACCGGCCGGGTGTTCACCGGGGACCGCAGCGGGGACTGGCTCTTCGCCGCCCTCCACCGGGCCGGCTACGCCAACCAGCCGACGAGCACCCGGCCGGGCGACGGCCTCGAGCTGACCGGCGCCTGGGTGGCGGCCGCCGTGCGCTGCGCCCCGCCGGCGAACGCCCCCACGCCCGAGGAGCGCGACCGGTGCGCCCCGTGGCTCGAGCAGGAGCTGGGCCTGCTGACCGAGGCGTCGGTCGCCGTGGCGCTCGGGGGCTTCGCGTGGCAGGTGGCGTGCCGGCACTTCGGGGCGGGGCGGCCCCGGCCGGCGTTCGGGCACGGCGCCGAGGTGGCTCTGCCCGGCGGCGGGTGGCTGGTGGGCTGCTTCCACCCCAGCCAGCAGAACACCTTCACCGGCCGGCTCACCGAGGCGATGACCGACGCCGTCCTGGCCCGGGCCCGGGAGCTCGCCGCCGGCGCTCGGGCCGGGTCGCTCAGGGTGAGGTGACGATCCTGGAGCGCACGGTGGTGACGGTGGCCTCGTCGAGGTCGGTGATGCCGTGATCGGCGGCGGCGTGCGCGGCGACTTGGTCGAGGAGCCCGGGCTCGCTGTCGGCCTGGAACCGGGCGGCGCAGCCGGGGAGCACGTCACCGCAGGCGAACGAGAAGGTCAACGTCGCACCCTTTCGACGAGCGGGCCACCCGTCGGGCCCGCCTTCGGGAGCCGGAACCAGAACGTCGAGGCCTCCCCGCTCGAGCGTAGGCCGATCTCGCCGCCGTGGGCGGCGAGGAGCGCCCGGCAGACGAACAGGCCCAGCCCGGTGCCGACGGAGGTGTCGCTTCGCGCGTAGGGCTCGAAGAGGTCGGCCGCCTCGTCGAAGGTCAGGGTGCGGCCGACGGCGGACACCCGCACGGTGACGTCGTCGCCGGCGGCGACGACGCTCACCGCCGGGGGCCGGGCAGTCGCCACCCGGGCGGCGTGGGCGAGCACGTCACCGGCCACCTGCTCGATGCGGGCGGCGTCCGCGACCACCACGACCGGGGGCCCCTGCTCGATGACGGCGGTGTCGCCGGCGACCCGGGCCAGGAGGCCCCGCAGCTCGAGCGGCGCGACCTGCAGCTGCAGCTGGTTGCGCACCGCGGCCCCGGCGTCGAGGGCGTTGCGGGCGATGCGCTCCAGGTTGTCGACCTGGTGGAGCACGACGGCGAGCGCCTCGTCGCGGACCTCCGGCGGCACGTCGCGGCGCTGGAGGGTCTCGACCCAGCCTTTGATGACCGTGAGCGGGGTGCGGAACTCGTGGGCGACCAGCACGAGGAAGCGGTCGCGCGCCTCGAACGACCGGGGGTCGGCCAGGCCGGCCAGGCGCATCTGGCCGCCCTCGTCGAACAGCTCGACCCACCGGGCCACCAGCTCCGGCTCGACCCCCCACTCGGCGGCCACCTCGGCGGCGCTGCGACCGCTCAACACCGCGAGGGCGATGCGCCGGCGCTCGGCGGGGGAGGTCACGCGGCGGGCAGGCTACCGGGGTGCCCGAGCTGCCCGAGGTCGAGCGCTATCGCACCCTGCTCGGAGCGGCGGCGCTGGGCCGGCCGGTGACCGAGGTGGTGGCCCCCGACGCGTGGTACCTCAAGCGGGGGACGAGCGTCGCCGAGTTGCGGGCGGCGCTGGTCGGCCGCCGGCTGGTCGCCGCCCGCCGTCGGGGCAAGCTGCTGCTGGCCGAGGTGGAGGGCGCCCCCGACGCTCCGGTGCTCGGCCTCCGCTTCGGGATGAGCGGCCGCCTGCTGGTCGACGACGCCGCCGGCGTCGACCGACTGCTCTACGCCCCGGCGGGCGACGACGCCCGCTACGACCGGTTCGGGCTGCGGTTCGCCGACGGCGGGGTGCTGCGCGTGAGCGACCCCCGGCGCCTGGGCGGCGTCGAGCTCGACCCCGACGTCGATGCCCTAGGCCCCGACGCCCTCACCGTGACCGCCCGCCGGCTCGGCGCCGCCCTCGCCGGCTCGGCGCCCCTCAAGGCGCGCCTGCTGGACCAGGCCCGGGTGGCGGGCATCGGCAACCTGGTCGCCGACGAGGCGCTGTGGCGGGCCGGGCTGGCCCCCGGACGCGCCGCCGGCGGCCTCGACGGGGCGGAGGTCGCGCTCCTGGCCGCTGCGGTGCGTTCCACCCTACGCCTGCTCATCGGTCGCGGGGGCAGCCACACCGGCGACCTGATGCCCGAGCGGCGCCCCGGCGGCCACTGCCCGCGTGACGGGGCCGAGCTGCGCCGGGCGACGATCGGGGGGCGGACGTCGTGGTGGTGCCCCACCCACCAGCGCTGAGAGGAGGCCTCAGCCGTCGGTGGCCACGCCGAGCGCCGCCCGCAGGCCGCTTCGGCCCTCGAGGCGGCCGCCCGGGCGGCCGCCGAGCAGGCCGGCGGCGAGCACCGCGGCCGCCGCGCAGCACAGCCCGGCGCCCACGAAGGTGGTGTGCAGCTCGCGCAGCAGGGCGTGGAGGGTGGCGGTGTCGTAGGCCGGGCAGGAGGTGGGGGAGCGGGGGCACAGCCGCAGCGGTGACCCGATGCGGGCCTGGGCCTCGTAGAACTGGCGCAGCCCGATGGCGGTGAGCACGGACAGCCCGGCCAGCATGCCGACCGTGCGGGCCACGACCGCCAGGGCGCTGGCCAGGCCATGGGCCCTGCGGTCGACGGACGCGAGCACGGCCGCGTTCACCGGGGCGATGGCAAGCCCGAAGCCCAGCCCGCAGCCGACCAGCGCGACGTCGGAGGCGGCCCCGTCGAGGGCGGCGGAGCCCCAGGTGGCCATCCACGCGAAGCATGCAGCGGCGAGCGCAGCGCCGGCGGCGGCCACCGGCGCGCCGAGGCGCGGGCGGCGCAGGAGCCCGCCACCGGCCAGGGCGCCGAGCGGCACGGCGACGAGGAAGCGGGCGAGCACGAGGGCGGCACCCACCTGCGAGTCGGGGTAGCGGGTGGCCCGGGCGAAGAACGGCACGTCGACCAGGGCGACCATCAACCCGGCCCCGAGGGCCAGGTTGACCAGCAGCGACCCCCACGCCCCCCGCCGGCGCAGCGTGCCGGCCGCCAGCAGGGGGTTGGCCGCCCGCCGTTGGCGCACCACGAACGCCGCCGCCAGCCCGACGCCCACGACGGCGTCGACCGGCGCCGAGGAGGCCACGACCTGCCGGCTCGGGTCGGCGGTCGAGAAGGCGACCACCACGCACGCCAGCACCCCGGCCAGCAGCAGCCCGCCGGGCAGGTCGACGGCACCCACGGCCCGCCCGACGGCCCGGGCCCGGCCGGCGACGGCGGCGGCCACGATCAAGGCGCCCAGCCCGGCGACGGCAGCCGGGGTCGACACGCCCACCCACGCGTTCCCGGCGAGCCGGGGGGTCACCACCCAACCCCAGCGCACCGAGTCGGCCAGCGACGCCGGAGCCCACAAGCCGACGGCCACCAGCGCGACCCCGACCGTGGCCACCACGGCCGCCACCCGGCGGCGCCCGGCGGCGGGCGGCCGCAGCCCGGCTGGCCGCCGTCGCGCCGGCCCCCGAGGCGAGTCGGCCCTGTCGGCGTCCCTGCCGACCGTCGCGAACGCCACCGCCAGTGCGCCGGCGAGCGGGAGGTTGACCCAGAACAGCGCCCGCCAGCTCGCCACCGCCACGATCAGGGCGCCCCACAGCGGGCCGGCGACGCTGCCCAGCTCCTGCACGGCGCCGACCACCCCGAGGGGCGGGCCGCGCCGCTCGACCGGCCACCGATCGGCCACCAGCGACAGGGTCACCGGCACCAACCCACCGCCGCCCAGGCCGGACAGCGCCCGGCCGGCGACGAGCACGGCCAGTGCGTGGGCGGTGGCGGTCACCAACGAGCCGGCGGCGAAGCACCCCAGGCAGGCCAGGAACACGGGGCGACGGCCGGCGACGTCGGAGAGGCGCCCGAGCAGCGGCAGCACGGCGACGTAGCCCAGGAGGTAGCCGCTGACCACCGGGGTGGCCCGGCCCAGCTGATCGAGCCCCAGCCCGACCCCGGCCATGATCGCCGGCAGGGCGACCACGACCACGTAGGTGTCGGCCGCCGCCAGCAGCACGGCGAGCGACGCCACCGCCAGGACGGCGGCCGGCCGCCGCACCGGTCCGGTCACCGCCGCTCGCTCACCCGGCCGGCACCGTGACGTGGAGGGGCTCGCCGTAGTCGGTGAGCACCACGGTGTAGGTCGACGGGCTGGCCGAGTCGAACGGGCCGACCAGCACGATGCGACGCACCTGGTGGGTGGCGGGGATGACGTCGACGGTGACCTTCACCGGCACCGACGGGTCGGTGTCGGGCAGCACCGCGGGCAGCGTCGAGCCCGGCAGCTGGCCCGCCACCTGGTCGGCGACCTCGCTGCCCACCCGCACGCGCCCCTCCGAGCGGAGCTGGGCGAGGGCGGGAAGGATGCTCGAGAGGCCCTTGGTGGGGTCGAGCAAGGTGCTCGGGTCGCCGATGCCGTAGGTCGTGGGGTCGGTCTTGGTGTAGCCGGTGGCGAAGGGCGGCTGCACGTAGAACCCGCCGCCGGCGGCGAGCACCTTCACGGTGACGGGGAGACCGTCGACCTCCACGTCGAAGGTGCCCCGCAGCTCGTCTGGTCGGGCGGCGTCGCCCGAGCCTCCCAGCACCACGGTGCCCGACCCCTTCGCCCCGGCACTCTGCAGGGTGAAGTGCACGGAGGGCGTGGCGTCGACGGCCGCCTTTGCCTGGCGCACGATGGCGGCGGGGTCTGTCGGGGCGGGCGCCGACCCGCAGCCGGCCCCGAGGGCGGCGGCGGCGACCGCCGCCGCCAGCGTCAGGGCGGCTCGGGGACCGGAGACGGGCACGGCGGGAGCCTACGGGCCTACCGTTCGGGCCGTGCCCGATGCCGCCCACGCCGACGTGACCCTGCACTACGAGGTGGAGGGCCCGGCGGACGGGCCGCCGCTGCTGCTGGTCATGGGCCTCGGTGCCCAGATGACCGCCTGGACCCCGGAGTTCCGCGCCGCCCTGGTCGCCCGCGGGTTCCGGGTGGTGCACTTCGACAACCGCGACGTCGGCCGTTCGACCTGGTTCGACGCTGCGGGCGTGCCCGACCTGGCAGCCCTGCTCAGCGGCACGGCCACCTTCGAGCCCCCGTACCTGCTCGCCGACATGGCCGACGATGCCGTCGCCGTGCTCGACGACCTCGGGATCGCCGCCGCCCACGTCGTCGGGGCGTCGATGGGAGGGATGATCGCCCAGGCGATCGCCGTCGGCCACCCC
>DASTHS010000261.1:0-11067 GCA_035718085.1 Acidimicrobiales bacterium
TCCTCGTCGACGCCGCTGACCACGACCTCGGGGTCGAGGCCCGCGGCGCGCAGCAGTCGGAGCCGGGCCGGGGAGGCCGAGGCGAGCACGATCCGGCGGGGCACCCGCCCCATGGTGGCACGCGCCGGCGGCCTGTCGGCACGCTCGGATGCGAACGTGTGTTCGCCCCCGCGTGTACGATCGCAGCCATGGGCGCTCCTGTCGCGGCAGCCACCGGCGCGTCGGTCGACCCGGCGGCCCCGGTGTGCGCGTCGGGCGCCGTCCCGCCCGAGCGGCCGGCCTGGGCGGCCGGGCTCACCGACGAGCAGCGGGCGGCGGTGACCCATGACGGGGGGCCGCTCTGCATCCTGGCGGGCGCCGGCACCGGCAAGACCGCCACCCTCGTCGCCCGCCTGGCGCGACTGCTCGCCGAGGGCACGCCGCCCGAGCGCGTGCTGCTGGTGACCTTCAGCCGGCGGGCGGCCGCCGAGGTCGTGCGCCGGGCGGGGGCGGCCACCGACCCGGCGACCGCCGCCCGGGTGCACGCCGGCACGTTCCACTCCGCCGCCGTCCGGGTGCTGCGCCGCCACGCCCACCAACTCGGGCTGGGCGACGGCTTCAGCGTGCTCGACCAGGCCGACGGGGCCGACCTGCTGCGCCTGGTGCGCGCCGGGGTCGTCGCCGAGGCGGCGGCTGCCGGTGTGCGCACCCGGTTCCCGAAGCCCGACACCTGCCTGGCGGTCTACTCCCGGGTGGTCAACTCGAGGGTGCCGCTGGCGCAGGTCGTGGCCACCCAGTTCCCCTGGTGCGCCGACGACGTCGAGGGCCTCGCCGAGGTGTTCCGCTCCTACACCGCCCGCAAGCGTGCAGCCGGCCTGCTCGACTTCGACGACCTGCTGCTGCACTGGCGGGCGGCCCTGGCCGACCCGGGGCTCGGCCCCGTGCTGGCCGGCGCCTACGACCACGTGCTCGTCGACGAGTACCAAGACACGAACCTGCTCCAGGCCGACATCCTCACCGGTCTGTGCCGCGGCGACGCCCGCATCACCGTCGTCGGCGACGACGCCCAGGCGATCTACGGGTTCCGCGCCGCGACGGTGCGCAACATCCTCGACTTCCCCGACCGCTGGCCGGGGGCCACCACCGTCACCCTCGAGCGGAACTTCCGCTCGACCCAGCCGATCCTCGACCTGGCCAACGCCGTGCTCGGCCAGATGGGCGAAGGCGGCCGCCTGCGCCTGCGGGCCGCCCGCCAGCTCGGCGGGGGCCTGCCGGTGATCGCCACCTGCCCCGACGAGGCGGCCCAGGCCGACGCGGTGTGCGACACCGTGCTCGAGCACCTCGAGGCGGGCATCGCCCTGCGCGACCAGGCGGTGCTGGCTCGCGCCGGGCACCACACCGGCCTCGTCGAGCTCGAGCTGCGCCGCCGGCGCATCCCGTTCGTCAAGTACGGCGGCCTGCGCTACCTCGAGGCGGCCCACGTCCGCGACCTGGTCGCCCTGCTGCGCCTCCTCGACAACCCCCGCGACGAGCTGGCGTGGCAGCGGGTGCTGGCCATGGCCGACGGCGTCGGCCCGGCTGCGTCGACCCGGCTGCTCGCCGAGCTCGGGGTGCGGCCCGCCGACGGCCACGACCCCCTGGCCCGCTTCGTCGAGCACCCCCCGGCGTGGCCCTCCCGGGCGGTCGGCGACCTGGCCGCCCTGGCGTCGGCCCTGGCCGACTGCGGCGCCGGTGGCAGCACCGGTGGTGGCGCGGGGCCGCCGCCGTCGGCGCAGGTCGACCGCCTGCGGCGGGCGCTCGACCCGCTCGTGCGCCGGCGCTACGAGCACGCCGAGGTGCGCCTGCGCGACCTCGACCGGCTGGTCGCGGTCGCCGCCTCTGCCTCGTCGCGGCCCGACCTGGTGGCCGACCTGACCCTCGACCCGCCGACGTCCACCGCCGACCTCGCCGGGCCCCCGTCGCTCGACGACGACTGGCTGACGATCTCGACGGTGCACTCGGCCAAGGGCGGCGAGTGGGACGTGGTGCACGTCGTCCACGCCGCCGACGGCATGTTCCCCTCCGATCTGGCCACCGGCGACGCCGAGGGCGTCGACGAGGAGCGCCGCCTGTTCTACGTGGCCCTCACCCGCGCCCGGCGCCACCTCCACCTCTACGCGCCCCTCCGCTACCACCACGGCGGCGCCCGCTCGAGCGGCGACCGCCACACCTGGGCGCAGCGCACCCGGTTCCTGCCGCCCGAGGTCGACCACCTCCTCGCCGCCCGGCCGGTGCGCGCCGCCGGGGCCGACGAGGTGGCGGCGGCAGCCGACGGCGCCCGGGTGGTGGTGGCCGACGCCGTGGCGGCCGACCTCGACGCCCTCTGGTGACCTCGGGCGGCTCAGCCGCCGGGGAGCAGGAACCGGTTGATGCCGGTCATCTCCAACAGCTGGCGCACCGTCGGCGTCGGGTTGAGCACCTCGACCGACCCGTCGTTGGCCGAGCAGCTCCGCCACGCACCGACCAACGCCCCGAGCCCGCTCGAGTCGATGAACCCCAGTTCGCGCAGGTCGACCCGGATCCGGTAGGTGCCCTGGGCGTAGAGCCGGTCGAGCACCTCGCGCAGCACCGGCACCGACACGCTGTCGAGCTCACCGCGCAGCTCCACGATCGTCGAACCCTCGAGCGGCGCGCCGCAGCGCACCTCGAGGCCGCCGAGCGCCAGCGAGAACGCGTCGGCCACGCCCGGGCTGTACCCGCCCGCCAGCCCGCCGCAACGTCGTGCGACGTGCGGGGTCAGTCCTTGGTAGCCACGTGGTTGGGGGTGACGTGCATCCTCGGCTCGAAGCGCCCGGCGCCGGCGGCCCCGCCGTCGCCGGTGCCGCCCAGCGCTGCCAGGGCGTCGCGGCACCCGGTGCAGGGGCCGTAGAAGCGCTCGGCCACCCCGTCACCGCAGCGCGGGCAGGCGAACTCCAGCAGTTCGGCGGCCTCCATCCCGACGAGGGTAGCGGCGGCCGACCCCGCCGGCGCTACGAGAGGCCGAGGGCGGCGGCGCAGGCCGGCCACTGGCCCCAGCCCGACTGCGCCTGGAGGCGGTGGGCCGCCTCGTCCTGCATCGCCGGTGGCTCGAGGTCGGGACGCCCCGGGTAGCCGAGGCTGGTCCACGTGCCGGCGCTGAACTGGTAGGCGCCGTAGTAGCCGTTGCCCGTGTCGGCGGCGTAGTCGTCGCCCGACTCGCACTGGCGCAGCTCCTGCCACTGGCTGGCGGTGGGCCCCCCCGACGCCGCGGGCTGGGCGCCGGCGCCGGTCGGCGCCGCCGTCTGGGCGGCGACAGCGGCCACCAGGCCGCCTTGCACCGGGGCGCCCTGCGCCTGGCGGGCGGCAGCCGCCGCGGCCTGGCGGGCCGCTGCCTGCGCGGCGGCCTGGGCGGCGGCGCGGGCCTGGGCGGCGGTGGCCACCTGCGCCGCCTGTGCCGCGGCGTGGGCGGCAGCAGCCGCCGCCGCTGCGGCCTGGGCGGCGGCGGCCGCCTGGGCGGCGGCGGCCGCCTGCAGCTGGGCAAGGTGACCCTGCAAGGCGCGCAGCTGGGCTTCCACCGTCCCGGCGACGTCGACGGCCGAGCGGCGGGCGGCGGCGACGCCGTCGGCGGCGCGGCTCGCAGCGGCCTGGTCGGCGGCGACGCGCGCCTCGGCGACGGCCAGCTGGCGGGCGCTCAGCCGGGCCTGGTCGACGCCGTCGCCGACACCGTCGGTGACCGTCGCCAGATAGGCGTCGGCGACCCCGGGGCCGGCGGCCACGGGGTCGGGCGGGGGGCCGCCAGCGGCGCCGGTGTAGGCGGCGATGGCCGCGTCGGCGAGGGCACGGCGGCCGGCGGCGGCGGCGGCCCGGGCAGCGGCGAGGGCCGACCGGTCGGCGGACAGCTGCGTGCCGAGCGCGGCGGCCGCGACCTGGTCACGGTCGTAGGCGGCGGTGAGCGTCCGCACCTTGTCGGCTTGCGCGGTGATGGCGGCCTGCACCGAGGAGATCTGTTCCGAGGTCGACCCGATGCTGTCGGCCCCGGCGGCGACCGGCGCGACGGGCGCGACGGCGACGACGAGCACGCCGAGGAGGCGGGCCGCCGTCCGGACCGGGCTCCGGCCGCCCCGGCCGGCAGCCGACCCGGGTGGGGTCGTCAGCAGGCGCCGTCGGGGCGGGCGCGTGCCCGGACGAGCTGCCCGAGGCAGCGCCGGGTCGGAGGACAAGACACCGACAACCTACCTGGGACGATGGCGCAGCGCACCCCGGCGCTAGCGTCGCCCGCCGTGAGCGGCCCGCCGACGTCCCCCGGCCCGCCGGTCGGCGGCCGCCGCCAGCCGTGGCTGGCCGCCCGGCTGCAGGGGCTCGGCACCAGCGTCTTCGCCGAGATGTCGGCCCTCGCGGTGGCGACCGGCTCGGTCAACCTGGGCCAGGGGTTCCCCGACCTCGACGGGCCCGTCGAGGTGGCCGAGGCCGCCGTCGCCGCCATACGGGCCGGGGTGAACCAGTCCCCCCCGGGGCCGGGCGCCCCCGTGCTGCGGGCCGCGGTGGCCGACCACCGCCGGCGGTGGTGGGGCCAGGAGGTCGATCCGGCGACCGAGGTGCTGGTGACCGCCGGCGCCACCGAGGCGCTCACCGCCGCCATCGTCGCGCTCTGCGAGGTGGGCGACGAGGTGGTCACCTTCACCCCCTGCTACGACTCGTACCCGGCGGCCGCCGCCATGGCCGGCGCCCGGCTGGTGACCGTGCCGCTGCGCCCCCCGCACTGGACGTTCGACCCCGACGAGCTCGCGGCGGCGGTCACCGCCCGCACCCGGCTGGTCGTGCTCAACAGCCCCCACAACCCGACCGGCCGGGTGTTCGGCGACGCCGAACTGCGCGCCGTCGCCGACGTCTGCACCGGGCGCGACGTGCTGGCCCTCACCGACGAGGTGTACGAGCACCTGGTCTTCGCCGGCCGGCACCGGCCGCTGGCGACGCTCCCGGGCATGGCGGCGCGCACCCTGAGCGTGTCGAGCGCGGGCAAGACCTTCTCCTTCACCGGATGGAAGGTCGGCTGGGTCGTCGGGCCGGCCGACCTCGTCGCCGCCGTGCGCACGGTCAAGCAGCACCTGACCTACGTCAACGGGGCCCCGTTCCAGCCGGCTGTCGCCCTCGGGCTGGGCCTGCCGGCCGAGGTGTTCGGCGCCGTCGCCGATCGCCTCCGCGACGGCCGCGACCGGCTCTGCGCCGGGCTGGAGGCCGCCGGCTTCGTCGTCTCGGTGCCCGAGGCCGGCTACTTCGCCCTCGCCGACGGGCGTGCGCTGGGTGAGCCCGACGGGGAGGCCCTGTGCCGTGCCCTGCCGGGCCGCTGCGGGGTGGTGGGCATCCCCGTCAGCGCCCTCGACCCCGGAGGCGAGGTGGGCCGTCCGTGGGTGCGCTTCGCGTTCTGCAAGCGGCCCGAGGTCATCGACGAGGCCGTGCGCCGGCTGGCCGGCCTGCGCACCCGGTGACCGGCGGGGGAGGCCGGCGGTGAGCGCAGCGGGCGCCCGCCGGGTGGCGCACGCCTCCCACTGGGGCGCGTTCAGCGTGGAGGTCGACGGTGACCGCATCACCGGGGTCCACCCGCACCCCGACGACCCGGCGCCGTCGCCGCTGCTCGCCAACGTGGCCGGCGCCGCCCGCCACCCCAGCCGGGTCGCGGCGCCGGCGGTGCGGCGCGGCTGGTGGGAGCGGGGGCCGGGGGCCGACGACCGGCGCGGGCGCGACGAGTGGCTGCGGGTCGGGTGGCCCGAGGTGCTCGACCGGGTGGCTGCCGACCTGGCACGCGTGCGCGCCGTCGCCGGGGCCGACGCCGTCTACGCAGGGTCGTACGGGTGGGCCAGCGCCGGCCGGTTCCACCACGCGCAGAGCCAGCTGCGACGGTTCTTCGGGCTCTTCGGCGGCTCGACGGTCAGCGTCGGCACCTACAGCTCGGGCGCCGCCGAACGCATCCTGCCCCACGTCATCGGCAGCGACGAGCAGCTCTGGCGGGGCGCCACCGCGTGGCCGGTGATCGCCCGCCACACCGACACGCTGGTCGCCTTCGGAGGGCTGCCGGCGAAGAACTCGTCGGTGGCCCCCGGGGGCGTCACCCGCCACACCATCGCCGGCCACCTGGCCGCCGCGGCGGCCCGCGGCATGCGCGTCGTCTCGGTCAGCCCGCTCGCCGATGACGTGGCGCCCGCGCTCGGCGCCGAGTGGCTGCCGATCCGTCCCGGCACCGACGTCGCCCTCATGCTCGCCCTGGCCAGGGTGCTGGTGCGCGAGGGCCTCGCCGACCTGGGGTTCTGCCGCACGCACTGCGCCGGGCTCGACCGGTTCCTCGCCGCCCTCGACGGAGCCGGCGGCCGCGCCGTGCCCACCCCCGAGTGGGCCGCGTCGATCACCGGGGTGCCGGCGGCGCGCACCGTCGACCTGGCCCGCCGGATGGCCGCGGGCCGCACCCTGGTGACCACCTCGTGGTCGCTGCAGCGCGCCGAGCACGGCGAGCAGCCGGTGTGGGCGTCGATCAACCTGGCGTGCCTGCTCGGGCAGGTCGGCCTGCCCGGTGGCGGCTTCGGCAACGGCTACGCATCGCTCGCCGATGTCGGCGGGGGCCGGAACCCGGTGCCCTTCCCGGCCCTGCCGGGCACCGGCCGCCCGTTGCGCAGCTGGATCCCGGTGGCCCGGGTCAGCGACATGCTGCTGCACCCCGGCGCCCGCTACGAGGTCGACGGGCAGACCCGCACCTACCCCGAGATCCGCACCGTGTGGTGGGCCGGCGGCAACCCCTTCCACCACCACCAGGACCTCGGACGGCTGCGCCGGGCGCTGCGCCGCCCCGAGACCGTCGTCGTGCTCGAGCCGTACTGGACGGCGATGGCCCGGCACGCCGACGTGGTGCTGCCGACGACCACCACCCTTGAGCGCAACGACGTGGCCGTCGGCCGGGGCGACGGCCGCGTCGTCGCCATGCAGCGGGCCCTCGACCCCTACGGCGAGGCACGCGACGACCACGCCGTCTACCTGGGCCTGGCAGAACGCCTCGGCATCGGCGACGAGTTCGGCGCCCGACTCGACGAGATGGGGTGGCTGCGCCTCCTCTGGGACCGCTGGCAGGAGCGGCTGGCCCGGGCGGGCATGCCCTGCCCGGGGTTCGAGGAGTTCTGGGCTGCCGGCGAACACGTCTTCGGCGGCGCCGACGACGATCGGGTGCACCTGGCCGACTTCCGGTCCGACCCGCAGCGCGCCCCCCTGAACACGCCGTCGGGGCGCATCGAGCTGTGGTCGGCGACGGTCGACGGCTACGGCTACGACGACTGCCCGGGCACCCCGACGTGGCTGGAACCGCAGGAGTGGTCGGGGTCGCCACTGGCCAGCCGCTGGCCCCTGGTGCTGGTGGCCAACAACCCGGCCAGCCGGCTGCACGGGCAACTCGACCCGGGCGGCCTCTCGGCGGCCTCGAAGGTCGCCGGTCGCGAGCCGATCCGCGTCCACCCCACCGACGCCGCGGCGCGGGGCCTGCGCGACGGCGACGTGGCCCTGGTCGAGAACGACCGCGGGCGCTGCCTCGCAGGTGTGGTGGTCTCCGAGGCCGTGACGGCCGGGGTGGTGCAGCTGTCGACCGGCGCCTGGTACGACCCCGACGACCCCGAGTCCGACTCGCCGCTGTGCGTGCACGGCAACCCGAACGTGCTCACCGCCGACCGGGGCACGTCGCGCCTGGCCCAGGCGTCGAGCGGCCAGCACACCCTGGTGGAGGTGCGCCGGTACCCCGGCCGGCCGCCGCCGGTGCGGGCCCACGAGCCTCCTGCGATGGCCACGCCGTCACCGCCGGGGCCCACCTCGTAGCATCCGCAGCCATGGCTGCCCAGCGGACCTTCGGTGACGTCACGGTGGAGGTGGGCGACGACCACGTCGCCACCGTGGAGATGCACCGGCCCCCGGCGAACTTCTTCGACACCTCGCTGATCGCCGACCTCGCCGACGCCGTCGGGTGGGTCGACGACGGCGCCGCCGAGGAAGGCGGGTGGGCGGTCCTGCTGTGCGCGGAGGGCAAGCACTTCTGCGCCGGTGCCGACTTCCAGGGCGCCAGCGACGCCGAACCGCTCGACGCCTCCGGCGCCTCCGCCCTCTACGCCGAGGCGGTGCGGTTGTTCTCCTGCGCCACGCCGATCGTGGCCGCCGTGCAGGGGGCGGCCATCGGCGGCGGCCTCGGGGTCGCCTGCGCCGCCGACTTCCGGGTGGTGGCGCCCTCGTCGCGCCTGGCGGCCAACTTCGCCCGGCTCGGCTTCCACCAGGGGTTCGGGCTGTCGGTCACCCTGCCGCGCATCGTCGGGATGCAGCGGGCCATGGAGCTGCTCTACACCGGGGCGCGCATCGACGGCACCGAGGCGGCCCGCATCGGCCTCGCCGACCGCCTGGTCGACGACGACGGCGACCTGCGTGGCGCGGCGCGGGAGCTGGCGGCCGAGATCGCCGGCTCCGCGCCCCTCGCCGTGCGGTCGATCCGGGCCACCCTGCGCGGCGACCTGGCCGGCCTGGTGCGCGAGATCACCCGCCACGAGGACGCCGAGCAGGTGCGCCTGCGGGCCACCGCCGACTTCGCCGAGGGCGTGGCCGCCTACGGCGAGCGGCGCCCCGCCCGCTTCACCGCCCGGTGAGCCGGCCGCCGCTGCGGGGCGGCCCCGTGCCACCGCGCCGGGGGGTGTGAGCCCGTGGCCCTCCTGGCCGCCCTGGCCGTCGCCGACGACCCGACGGTGTGGGCCACCCTGGGCTTCGCGGTCGCGCCCGACGGGACCGTGACGGTGGGCGGCACCGTCGTCGCCCTCGGCGCGCCCGGCACCGGCCTGACCGGGTGGCGGCTCGCTGGGGCGCCCTCCGACATCGACGGGCTGGTGACCGCCGGGCCGGTGACCGCCGATCCTGCGAGCGCCGGGCCCGTGACGGCGGCCGGCGACGCGGACGACGGCCCCTCCCACCCCAACGGGGTGCACGCCGTCGACCACGTGGTGGTGACGACCCCCGACCTGGCCCGGACCCTCGCCGCCCTGCAGGACGCCGGCCTCGAGCTGCGCCGCACCCGCCGCGCCGGGGGCGGGGAAGAGGGCCAACCCCGCGTCCAGGCGTTCTTCCTGCTCGGTCGCACCGTGCTCGAGGTGGTCGGGCCCGCCGAGGGGGCCGCCGCCGGGCCCGCCCACCTGTGGGGCGTCACCTTCAGCGTGTCCGACCTCGACGCCACCGTCGCCTACTTCGGTGACCGCATCGGCGTGGCCCGCGACGCCGTGCAACCCGGCCGGCGGATCGCCACGCTCCGCCGCCACGCCGGGTCGTCGGTGCCCATGGCGTTCATGTCACCCCATGCGCGCCGACCCGGCGCGGCCGGCGGGTAGCGTCCGGCGATGGGCGTGCCGCCGGCGGACCGCGAGGTGCTCGACTGGGCGACGTTCGGCGACGCGAGCCGTGCGCTGGCCCGCCAGATCGCCGACGACGGCTACCGCCCCGACCTCATCCTGTCGATCGCCCGGGGCGGGCTGTTCGTCGCCGGGGCACTCGGCTACGCCCTGTCGGTCAAGAACATCCACCTCATGAACGTCGAGTACTACACGGGCGTCGACGAGCGCCAGCCGCTCCCGGTGGTGCTGCCGCCGACGCCCGACCTCGTCGACCTCGAAGACGCCCGGGTGCTCGTCGCCGACGACGTCGCCGACACCGGCCACACGCTGGCCCTGGTGCACGACTTCTGCCGCGGCAAGGTCGGCGACGTGCGCGCCGCCGTGCTCTACCAGAAGCCGTCGTCGGTGATCGACTGCGAGTACGCCTGGTCGCGCACCGACCGCTGGATCGACTTCCCGTGGTCGTCGCAGCCGCCCGTCGCCGGGCTCAACACCGGCGAAGCCGCCCCCGAGCCGGCAGGGGCCTGAGCGCGGCGGCTCGCTCAGCCCAGGTGGCGGGTGAGCAGCAAGGCGCCGCAGGCGGCCGCCCCGGCCAGCAGGCCGACCATCACCAGGCTGAAGATGAGGTCGGCCTTGCGCGACACCAGCGCGTAGATGCCGAGCAGCTGGGCGGCGACCAGCATGGCCGCCGCCGCGTACAGCAGCGTCACCTGAGCGGCCCGGGCACCGGCATCCGGACGACCCTAGCCGGGGTCGTCGGCCACCCCCGGGCACCCAGGGAGGGCGTCCCACAGGCCGGCCCGGGCGGCCGCCGGGGCCATCCACGACCGCCTGCCGGCCCGCACCGCCGACGACGACACCGCCGAGTGGCGGGCGTCGACCTCGAGGTGGCCGGCCACCGGCGCCACCAGCGCAGGGAGCGGGGCCGGCGGCCGTGGCGCCACCCACACCTCGGGGAGCCGCCGGAGGGCGGCGTCGCGGGCGGCCACCGACCCGGCGTACCAGGCGGGGTCGACCACCTGCGCCCACTTGTCGGCGCCGACCACCAACACGTCGTAGCCGGCGGCGATGTCGGCCAGCAGGCGGCCGGCGGTCACCCTGGCGCGCAGCCAGGGCCGCTCCTCGGCGAACGCCTCGAGCACGGCCACCCGCGCCGCCGCGGTCGGGCCCCGGCGCCCCTCCTTGCCGAGGGCCACCTCCGAGACGACCAGGTCGAGCGTGTCGAGGCGGCCCTGGGCGACGGCCGCGTCGGCCAGGGCGAGGTGCGCCACCGTCGGCGGGTCGAACGAGCCCGGGTAGACGCCACGGCGCACCCGTCCATCCTTCCAGCGGGCGCCTGGCTCCGGCCAGCCCCGGGGGCGCCGGCCACCCGCCGGCGCCCCGCCCAGACCGCTAGTAGCGGTAGGCCTCGCTCTTGTAGGGGCCCTCGAGGGGCACGCCCAGGTAGTCGGCCTGCCGCTCGGAGAGGGGGGTGAGGCGCACGCCGAGCTTGTCGAGGTGAAGTCGGGCCACCTTCTCGTCGAGGTGGCGCGGCAGCACGTACACGCCGGTGGGGTAGGCGTCGGTGCGGGTGAACAGCTCGATCTGGGCCAGCACCTGGTTGGTGAAGCTGGAGCTCATCACGAAGCTCGGGTGGCCGGTGGCGCAGCCGAGGTTCACCAAGCGGCCCTCGGCGAGGACGATGACGGCGTGGCCGTCGGGG
>DASTHS010000262.1:0-3785 GCA_035718085.1 Acidimicrobiales bacterium
CCATGGACTCGACGTCGCTGCCCGGCACGCCCCCGTCGGCGTCGGCCGGTCTGGGGCGCGGCGTCGAAGGGCTGCGCGTCGGCGTCGTGCGCGAGCTCACCTCGGCGGAGGGCCTCTCGCCCGAGGTGTCCGACGCGACCCGCCGGGCGGCTGACGCCCTCGCCGCCGCCGGGGCGCGCGTCGGCGAGGTCAGCGTGCCGGCGGCGGTCTACGGGCTGAGCGCCTACTACCTCATCGCCCCGGCGGAGGCCTCCTCGAACCTGGCCCGCTACGACGGGGTGCGCTACGGCCTCCGGGTCGCCGGCGGCGACATCACCGAGACCAACACCCGCACGCGCACCGAGGGCTTCGGCGCCGAGGTGAAGCGTCGCATCATGCTCGGCACCTACGCGCTGTCGGCGGGCTACTACGACGCCTACTACGGCAAGGCGCAGCAGGTGCGCACGCTCATCATCCGCGACTTCGCCGCCGCCTACGCCGACTTCGACGTGCTGCTCGCACCCACCGCCCCCGGTGAGGCGTTCGAGCTCGGCGCCAAGACCGCCGACCCGCTCACCATGTACCTCAACGACGTGTGCACCATCCCGTCGAACCTCGCCGGGCACCCGGCCATGAGCGTGCCGTTCGGCACCGGGCCGGCGGGGCTCCCCCTCGGCGTGCAGGTGCTGGCACCGGCGCTGGGCGAGACGGTGATGTTCCAGGCGGCGGAAGTGATCGAAGCCGCGGCCCGCGGCACCAGCGACGGAGGGGCAGGCCGATGAGCCCGCTGAAGGAAGGGTGGGAGGTCGTCATCGGCCTCGAGGTGCACACCGAGCTGCGCACCGCGACCAAGCTGTTCTGCGGCTGCGCCAACAACTTCGGTGACGAGCCGAACACCAACGTCTGCCCGGTGTGCCTGGGGCTGCCGGGGTCGCTGCCGGTGCTCAACGAGAAGGCCGTCGAGCTGGCCGTGCGCATCGGCACCGCGCTGCACTGCCGGGTGCAGCCGTCGCTGTTCCACCGGAAGAACTACTTCTATCCGGACATGCCGAAGGACTACCAGATCAGCCAGTACGACGTGCCGATCAACGCCGACGGCTGGCTGGAGCTGCCCGACGGGCGCCGGGTCGGCATCGAGCGGGCCCACCTCGAGGAGGACACCGGCAAGTCGACCCACGTCGGGGCGACCGGCCGGATCGCCGGCGCCGACTACTCCCTGGTCGACTACAACCGGGCCGGCGTGCCGCTGGTCGAGATCGTCGGGCGGCCCGACCTGCGCTCGTCGGAGGATGCCCGCGCCTACGTCGAGGAGCTGCGGGGCGTGCTGGTCGCCTCCGGCGCGTCGGACGGGAAGATGGAGGAAGGCAGCCTGCGCGTCGACGCCAACGTGTCGGTGCGCAGGGCGGGTGCGGCGGCGCTCGGCACCCGCTGCGAGATCAAGAACCTGAACTCGCTGCGCTCGCTGGGACGCGCCATCGACCACGAGGCGGCGCGGCAGGTGGCGCTGGTCGAGGAGGGCGGCACGGTGGCGCAGGAGACCCGTCACTGGGACGAGACCACCGGCCGCACCTCCACGATGCGCTCCAAGGAGGAGGCCTACGACTACCGCTACTTCCCCGAGCCCGACCTGGTGCCCATCGCCCCCGAGCCCGCGTTCGTGGCCGCCGTCGGCGCCGCCCTGCCGCCCATGCCGGCGGATCGGCGCGCCGCCGTGGCCGCGGCCGCCGGCGTCGCCCCCGACGCCGAGGCGGTCGTCACGGTCGTGCGGCTGGCGCTCGACACGCTGTTCGCGCAGGCCGTCGACGCCGGCGCCGACGGCGGGCTGGCCCTGCGCCGGCTGGCCAACGAGGTGGCAGCCGAGGGCGATGCCGCCGCCGCGCTCGACCCGGCGGCGTTCGCCGGCGTGCTGCGCATGGAGTCGACCGGCGCCCTCACCACCGCGCAGGCCCGCACCCTGCTCAAGGAGCTGCTGACCCGAGGCGGGGGCGACCCCGAGGCGCTCGCCCGGGAGCTGGGGTTCGAGGCCCTCGGTGCCGACGCCCTCGAGGGCGTCGTCGACGCGGTGATCGCCGAGAACCCCGACGAGTGGGGTCGCTTCTCGGCCGGCGAGGACAAGCTGCAGGGCTTCTTCATCGGCAAGATCAGGGCGGCCAGCGGCGGCAACGCCGACCTCAAGGCGGCGGGGGCCCTGCTGCGCAGCCGCAAGGGCTGACGGCGCCGCGCCGGCGCACCGGTAGCCTGGAGGTCACCGGTCGCACGACCGGGATGCGCCGGCGCGTGCCGGCGGGGCCGCCCCCGGCTGGCCCACCCGCCGATCGGAGCCCCCTGTGCCCACCACCTTCGCCGACCTCGGCGTGCCCGACCACCTCCTCGAGGCGCTCGCCGCCGGCGGCGCCCACGAGCCGTGGCCCATCCAGCGCGCCACCCTCCCCGACGCCATGGCCGGCCGCGACATCAGCGGCCGGGCGCCCACCGGGTCGGGCAAGACCATCGCTTTCGCCATCCCTGCGGTGATGGCCGCCCGCCCGCCGTCGTCGGCCAGCCGGCGCGCCGAGCGGCGCGGCGTGGGGTCCGGACGGCCCGAGGCCCTCATCCTCGTGCCGACCCGCGAGCTGGCGGTGCAGGTCGAGCGCAGCATCGCCCCCCTCGCCAAGGCGGCGGGGCTGCGCACCCGGGCGGTCTACGGCGGCGCCAACTACGCCCCCCAGCGCGGCGCCCTGCGCCGCGGCGTGCAGATCGTGGTCGGCTGCCCGGGCCGCATCGAGGACATGGTGGAACGGCGCGACCTCCACCTCGAAGACGTGCGCCTCGCCGTGGTCGACGAGGCGGACCGCATGGCCGACATGGGGTTCCTGCCGGCGGTGCGGCGCATCCTCGACGCCACCCGCCCGGATCGCCAAACCCTGCTGTTCTCGGCCACCCTCGACGGCGACGTCGACGTGCTGGTGCGTCGCTACCAGCGCAGCCCCGTGCGCCACGAGGTCGTCGCCGACCCCGCCGACGGCGCCGCGGTCACCCACCTGTGGTGGCAGGCCGGGCGCGACCAGCGCCTCGCCCTGACCGCCGAGCTGGTGCGCACGCACCACCCCGCCATCGTGTTCTGCCGGACCCGGCTCGGTGCCGAGAGGCTGACCGCGCGACTGGCGGAGCTGGGCGTCCCGGCCGCCGCCATCCACGGTGACCGCAGCCAGGTGCAGCGCGAACGGGCCCTCGAAGCCTTCACTGCGGGCGCCGTCGCCGCGTTGGTCGCGACCGACGTGGCGGCGCGGGGCATCCACGTCGACGACGTCGGCTGCGTCGTGCACTACGACCTGCCCGCCGACCCGAAGGACTATCTGCACCGCTCCGGGCGCACCGGCCGGGCCGGTGCCGAGGGGGTCGTCGTCAGCCTCGTCGCCCACGAACAGGCCAAGGCGGCCAAGGCCCTGCAGCGTGCCGCCGGGCTGCCCCAAGGGCTCACACAGCCCGACATGGGGGCTTTGCCACGCCCGACGCGGGCGCCGGTTCGCTTCACGGCCGGCCGCCGACCCGAGGGCGACACCGCCCGGGGAGGCTGGGCCCCGAGGGCGTCGGCCGGGCGCGGCGGCGCGCCCGCCGGTCGGAGTCGGGCGGGAGGGCCGCCTGCGTGGCGGGCGCCCAGGGCGGCCGACGGGCGGCGGAGCGGGGGCGCCGGCGGCCGGCGCAGCGGGAGCCCCTCCGGCGGCCCGCGCACCGCCCCCGGCGGCTCGCGCAGCCGGCGGCGCTCGGGCTGACCAGCCGCGGCCCAGCCGGCGGCGGTCCCGGTGCCGTCGGTGTCGGCGCAGGTG
>DASTHS010000263.1:0-8196 GCA_035718085.1 Acidimicrobiales bacterium
GCTCCTTCCGCATCGGCACCCGGCCCACGGTGGCGGTCATGGCCTCCCCGGCGCGGGCCCGGGAGGCGGCCATCGCCGCAGCCGTGTTCGCCCACCACCCGGGGCTCGCCGGCCCGGTCGACGACGGCCTCCCCGCCCCGCTGGAGGGGGGTGACGTGCTGGTGCTCGACGGGCGGCGGGTGCTCGTCGGCGTGGGGGCGCGATCGACGGCGGCGGCCGTCGAGCACCTCGCCGGCCGCCTGCTGGCCGACGGCACGGCCGAGGAGGTGGTGGCCGTGCCCCTCCCACGCGACCGGGCGGTGATGCACCTCGACACCGTGATCACCATGGTCGACGTCGACCTCTGCACCGGCTTCCCGCCGGTGCTGGCCACCACGCGCGCCGCCCGCCTCCGCCGAGGAGCGGGCGGCGGGGTGCGCGTCGACACGGTCGACGACCTGGCCGCCTACCTCGGGGTCGAGGTCGTGCCGACGGGGGGCGACGCCGCCGGCCAGGCCCGCGAGCAGTGGAGCGACGCCAACAACGTCGTCGCCCTCGCCCCCCGGGTGGTGGTCGCCTACGACCGCAACGTGGCCACCAACGACCGCCTGGTCGCCGCCGGCGTCGAGGTGATCACGGTGCCGAGCAGCGAGTTGGGGCGCGGCCGAGGGGGCCCCCACTGCATGACCTGCCCGGTGGGCCGCCGGCCCCTCTGACGGGAACATCCCGCCCCCACCCCGCGTTTGATTGATACGTCAACCACCGTCTGGAGGGCCGCCATGCCTGCCACCGCCACCCCGTCGATCGACGTCCGCCGGGCCGCCGACCGCTTCGCCACCCGGCTGGGGTGGCTCGACTCGCACCACTCGTTCAGCTTCGGCCACCACCACGACCGGGCCAACACCCACCACGGGCTGCTGCTGGTCAACAACGACGACGTGGTCGCCCCCGGCACCGGGTTCGACACCCACCCCCACCGGGACATGGAGATCGTCACCTGGGTGCTCGACGGGTCGCTCGTGCACCAGGACTCGACCGGTCACCACGGGGTGCTCTATCCCGGCCTGGCGCAGCGGATGACGGCGGGCACCGGCATCCTGCACTCGGAGAAGAACGACAGCTGGCGCCAGCCCGGCGGCGGCGCCCGCCACGACGACCCGGTGCACTTCGTGCAGATGTGGGTGGTGCCCGACGAGGGCAACCTGCAGCCCGGTTACGAGCAGCTCGAGGTCGACGGTGAGCTGCTCGCCGGCGGGCTGGTCGTGGTGGCCTCCGGCATGCCGGCGCACGCCGACCAGGCGGCGATCCGCATCCGCAACCGCTTCGCCGCCCTCCACGCCGCCCGCCTGGCCCCCGCCGGGTCGGTCGCCGTGCCCGACGCGCCGTGGGTGCACCTCTTCGTCGCCCGCGGCGGGGTCGAGGTCGAGGGGGCCGGGGCGCTCACCACCGGCGACGCCGTGCGCCTCACCGGCGGGGGTGGCCAGCGCGTCACCGGCGGCCCCGACGGCGGCGAGGTGCTGATCTGGGAGATGCACGCCACCCTGGCCGGCTGAGGCCCGGCCCGCCCCCCGGCTACTCCTGGGCCATGAGGGTGGCGAGCGACGTCCAGCCGCCGACCACCGTCGACGCCGCACCCATGGAGCCGGCGAAGGGCACGAGGATGTCGTGGCGGTGGCCCCAGCATCCCGACGGGGTGGCCGTGCTGCAGTCGATGTTGCTGGAACCGAGCCCGTCGTCGTACATCCACAGGTAGTCGGCCGCCAGCGGGGTGCCGGTGCCACCGGCCCAGTTGGCCGACCACGACACGCCGGCCGGGCCGGTGGGGTCGGCGTTCGCCTGGGCCCCCTGCAGGGCCAGGCTGTCGAGCGAGGGCGTCGGACCGGCGAAGGCGGGCAGCCCGCGGGCCGTGCGCTCGGCGTTGGTCACCACCACCAGCTGGGTGACCGGGTCGAGGGCGGTGAAGTCCCCGGGCAGGGCGATGGGTCCCAGGCCCTCGAGGGCGCGGGCGGCGTCGATGGCCTGCTCGGCGACGGCGTCGCAGGTGGCGTTGTCGGCGACGGTGTAGCACGCAGAGGCGAAGCCGGCCGGGGGCGCCTCCGACACCGCCGGGTCGGCCAGCGGGTTGGCGGTGGTGGCGGCCTGCACGGGGGTGCCGGCCGGCGCCGCCACCCCGAAGGCCCGCACCGTGCCGTCGGTGCAGGGGATCCAGTAGCCGGCGCCGGCCGGGATGATGCCAACCGCCGACGCCCCGCCCAGCGTGCCGGCCGCCGACCCGGCGAAGTTGGCCGACCCGAACGGGAACACGCCTCCGTCGCCGGCCACCAGCCAGTAGCCGGCGCCGCCGGCCGCCGCCGCCATGCCGACCACCGGGGAGGCCAGGCGCATGGCGCCCGTCGAGCCCTCGAAGGCGGCGTCGCCGAAGCTGAAGATGCCCCCGTCGGCGGCCACCAGCCAGTAGCCGGCGCCGGTCGGGGTTGCCGCCATGCCCACGATCGGCTGGACCAGGTGCATCGCCCCCGTCGAGCCGTGGAAGGCGGCGTCGCCGAAGCTGAAGATGCCCCCGTCGGAGGCGACCAGCCAGTAGCCGCCGTCGTCGGCGGTCGGCGCCAGCCCCACCACCGGCCGGTTGAGGTGCATGGCCCCGGTCGAGCCGAAGAACTGGGCGTCGCCGAAGCTGAAGATGCCCCCGTCGGCGCCGAGGAGCCAGTAGCCGCGCCCGTCGGCGGTGGCGGCGATGGCCCGGATGGGCGCGGTCAGCTGCCGGCCGCCCATGTCGCCGTAGGACACCGCGGCGCCCACAGCGCTCACCGTGCCGTCGGCCCGCGCCACCCACAGGCCACCGCCGCCGGGCAGCGGCGCCTCGCCGACGATCGCCGCCGCGGACGCCCGGGTCACCGCCGCCGGCGCCGTCGCAAGGTGGGTGGCGGCGGCCGCCGCCGTGGGCGACCCGCCGGCCGCCAGCCCGGCGAGCGCGGCGGCCACCGCGAGCGAGCGGCGGGAGCGGCGGGTGACGGGCGCATGGCTGGCCATGTGCACGGGTGTCGGTGCGCCGGAGAGGCGTCTTGAGCGACGCGCCGAAGCGCGCAACGCCCGTCCCGCACCGGGCGGGCCGGCACGGCGCGGGCCGGCCCGGGGCGACGTCCGGCCGGGCGGGGAGCGCCCTCGGGAGGCCCGGCGGGGCGCTCAGCCGCCGCCGCCACCGGTCAGGACCTCAGGAGGCCAGGAGGTCGTGGGCGCCGGTGTCGGTGCTCGGGTGGCGCAGCTTCGACAGCGCCGTGCGCTCGATCTGGCGGATGCGCTCCCGGGTGAGCTGCAGGGTCTCGCCGACCTCCTCGAGGGTGCGGGGGTCGCCCCGGTCGAGCCCGAAGCGCAACCGCAGGATCTCCCGTTCCCGCTCGTCGAGCGGAGCCAGCAGCTTGTCGACCTCGCCGGAGAGCATGGCGTCGGCGACCACGTCGAAGGGCGACTTGGCCGACAGGTCGGCGACGATGTCGGCGAGCTCGGTGTCGCCGTCGGCGCCGATGGGCGTCTCCAGGCTGACCGGCTCGGCGCCGTAGCGCAGCAGGTCGCTGATCTGCTCCTCGGGCATCTGCATGGCCTCGGACAGCTCGGCGGCGGTGGGCAGGCGGCCCAACTCCCCCTCCATCTGGCTGCGCATGCGCAGCAGGCGGCGGATCTGGTCGCCGGCGTGCACCGGGAGTCGGATCGTGCGCGACGTGTTGTCGATGCCCCGGCCGATGGCCTGGCGGATCCACCACGTGGCGTAGGTGGAGAACTTGAAGCCCTTGCGCCAGTCGAACTTCTCGACGGCGTGGATGAGGCCGAGGTTGCCCTCCTGGATGAGGTCGAGCAGCGGCATGTCGGCCGACTGGTACTTCTTGGCGATCGACACGACCAGGCGCAGGTTGGCGTTGACGAAGGTCTCGGTGGCCACGTCGCCGTCGCGGCGCAGGCGGCGCAGCTCGCGGCGCCGGGTCGGGGTGAGCTTCTCGCCGCAGTCGAGGGCGGCGGCGGCCTCGCGACCCGCCTCCATCGTCTGCGAGAGGCGCACCTCGTCGTCTTTGGTCAGCAGCGGGTACTTGCCGATGCCATCGAGGTAGAGCCGTACGAGGTCGTGCTCGCCCGCCTCCGACCGTGCCTTCGCCATGGGGGGTCCCCTCCAACTCGTTGCGCACCGTCGTCTACCCGGGTGGCCCCCCGCCCACACCCACCCCCGGCCGGGTCGGGCCCCGCCTCGCCGGCCGGGGCGGCCGTGTGGCAGGATGGCGTGCCCTTGGTGGCCGTAGCTCAGGTGGTTAGAGCGCCAGGTTGTGGCCCTGGAGGTCGGGGGTTCAAGTCCCCTCGGTCACCCTCTCCCGCACGTCCCGCCTCGCCCGCACCGGGCGGGCGGTGGCGGCGGGGCCCCGTCCGACGGGCGAACAGCCGCAGCCGGTAGGCGGGTGGCCGCGCATCGTGGCCCGCACCCGCCGATGTGCGGCTCGGGCGCGCCCGGTCGGGGATTTTGTCGTGCTATCGCGGTTTGCCGACGGTCCGGTTCGGTACTTCTCCGACGTCCGCGAGCGGGTCGCGGACCCGAACCGGCGCCAGCGGCGCCAGAAGAGCGAGAACACGCCGTGGTCGCCTCGATCAACGTCACCAACTCCGTCCAGCAGGCGCTGAACAACATCTTCAGCTACCTGCCCAACATCATCGGGTTCCTCGTGATCCTGGTGATCGGCTACATCATCGCCAAGATCGTCCGCACCATCGTCACCAAGGTGCTCCAAAAGGTCAAGGTCGACCAAGCCGTCAACAAGACCCCCGCCGGCCAAGCCGTCGACCGGCTCAGCCCCGGCGGCAGCCCCTCCAAACTGATCGCCGCGATCGTCTTCTGGTTCATCTTCCTCTACGTGCTCACCGCCGCGTTCGGGGCCCTCAAGATCCCCGCGGTCACCGCGTTCATCAACCAGGTCCTCGCCTACCTGCCCAACGTCATCGCCGCGGTCATCATCTTCATCATCGCCGCGGTCATCTCCGCCGGCGTGGTCGCCGTGGTCCGCCGCACCATGGGCGACACCCCCACCGGCCGCATCGCCCAAGCCGTCGCCCCCGGCCTGGTCATGGTCATCGCCGTGTTCATGATCCTCAACCAGCTGAAGATCGCCCCCACCATCGTGACCATCACCTACGCCGCCCTCCTCGGCATGCTCGCCCTCGCCGGCGCCCTCGCCTTCGGCCTCGGCGGCCGCGACGTGGCCGCCCGCCTCGTGCAGCAGGCCTACGACAACAACCAGGGCGCCCTCGACCAGGCCAAATCGGACATCAACACCGGCAAGGCCCGGGCCCAGCAGCAAATCGGCCCGGACGGCGGGGACGCCGAGCGCACCCGGCCCCTGCGGGCCCGCTGAGCGCAGCGGGGCGCCGACGCGGCGCTGCGCAGCACCCAGCCGCAAGCGCAGCCGCACGCAGCGAAATGACCCCGGCCCGGTGACGGGCCGGGGTCACCCGCGTCAGGCGCCTCGCGGTCAGCCCGGCGCCGGGGTGACCCGCAGCCGGCTGGCCGAGCGCCGCGCCTCCCAGTGGCTGCGGTTGGCGAAGTGCGGCGGCCGGTCGTCGAGCAGGTAGGTCTCCAGCCACAGCCGCTTGAGGTGGCGCACCTGCCCGGCCCGGCGGTCGTCCTCGTAGGCGGTGCGACCGTGGAGCACGTGGAAGTTGTTGATGAACTGGATGTCGCCGGGGCGCAGCTCCATCACGACCTGGTTGTCGGGGTCTTTGGCCATCTCCTCCACGGCCCGGAGCGCCTCGACCTGCGTGTCGGTGAGCCGCGGCGCGTCGGGGTGGCGTTGCGACGCCCAGATGTAGGGCGGGATGCACCGCACGAACAGCCGGTCGCCCCATTCGGTGAAGACCGGGAGGGAGTAGAAGCCGCGCTGCCCGGCCGCCTGCTCGCCGCGGGCGTCGTAGGGGAACGGCTCGTAGAGGGCGGCGGCCAGGTCGGGGCGGTCGCGCACGAGACGGTTGTGGATGCGCACCGAGTTCGACACGGCCGACAACCCCCCGGCGATGCCGTTGGCCAGGCACATGAGGCCGACGAGGTCGGCGCCGTCGCAGTGGAACGGCAGGGCGACGCCGCCGAGCTCGTTGCCCCGCGCCGTCGGGTCGTCGGGGGCGCGCCCCTGGTCGGTGACGTCGCCGAGCACGTGGCCGCGGGCGTTCTGCGCCCATGGCCGACCCAGGTGCATGCCGATGCCCCAGTAGAGGAGCTCCATCTCGTCCTGGCTGTAGGCGGCCCGGTCGATGCCCCGCAGGCGCACGAACCCGCGCCCGTCGATCAGCTCGGCGGCCAGAGCGGCGAGGCGACCGGCCAGCGTCGGCAGCGGGAAGTCGTCGCGGCCGACGTCGAGCACGTCGCTCGAGCGGGCGCCGGCGTGGCGCACGGCGGCGTCGAGCTCGGCCAGCTCGGCGGCGTCGAAGGTCTCGGTCCAGCTCGACTCGTCGGCCATGTCGGCCGCGGTCCACTCGCAGCCCGCCTCCAGCACCCGCGGGTGGCTCATCGGGCCACCGCCTGCGGGCCGCGCACCAGCCGGCCGGGCAGGGCCCCGGTCGGTTCACCGTCGGTGTAGGTCTCGACACCGGCGACGAAGGTGTGCAGGTAGCCGTGGGCGTCCTGCAGGAGGCGCTTGCCGCCGGCGGGCAGGTCGTGGACCACCCGCGGCGCGTCGAGGGAGAGGCGCTGGTGGTCGATCACGTTGACGTCGGCCCGGTAGCCGGGGGCCAGCACCCCGCGGTCGAGCAGCCCGACGGCCTCGGCGGTGCCCCGGCACTGGCGCGCCACCACGAACGGCACGTCGAAGGTGGCGCCCCGGGCGCGGTCCCTCGCCCAGTAGGTGAGGAGGGTGGTGGGGAAGCTGCCGTCACAGATGGTGCCCACATGGGCGCCTCCGTCGCCGAGCCCCGGCACCGTGAACTCGTGGCCGAGGAGCTCCGCGGCGGCGTCCAGGTTGCCGTCGGCGTAGTTGAGGAAGGGCATGTACAGCAGCGCCCGGCCCTCGTCCGCCAGGAGCAGGTCGACGAGCAGCTCGGCGGGGGCGACCCCCGTGCGTGCGGCGACGGTGGCCACGCTGTCGGCGGGGTCGGGCTCGTAGTCGGGCGGCGAGCCGAGCTCGAAGGTGCGCGCCAGCATCGACGGGCGCAGCACCTCAGCGGCCTCGGCGACCAGCTGCGCCCGGCGGCCGGCGTCGGCGAAGTGGCGGGCCTGCTCGCCGGGTGACCGGCCGGCCACGGCGGCGAGGCTCGGGCAGCGGGCCAGCGGGTTGACGCTGCCCTCGAGCCCGACGAGCACCCCCACCGCCCGGGCCGCGACCTGGGCGCGCATGGGCAGGCCCTCGGCCCGGGCCCGCTCGAGCAGCTCGAGCTGCCCGGCGTAGCTGCGGCCCGGCCGGGCCTGCAGCAGGGAGAACGACAGGGGCCGCCCCGATGCCCGCATCATCTCGAGCAGCGTGGCCCCCTCGTCGTCCGCGCTGAAGTCGGAGACGACCTGGAGCACGCCGCGGCCGGTCGCGCCCACCGCCCGGGCGATGCCCACCAGCTCGTCCCGGGCCGCGGTGAGGGTGGGGGTCGGCTCCCCTCGGCTGGTGCGGTGGTTGAGGGTGCGGGAGGTGGAGAACCCCAGGGCGCCGGCGCGGATGCCCGCCGCCACGATGTCGCCCATGGCGGCGATCTCCTCGGCGGTGGCCGGCTCCCGGTCGGCGCCACGCTGGCCCATCACGTAGACCCGCACGGGGGCGTGGCACATCTGGGTGGCCAGGTCGATGTCGAACGATCGGCCGCCGACGTAGTCGAGGTACTGCTCCATCGACTCCCACGCCCAGGGCAGCCCTTCCTGGAGCACCACGCCGGGGAGGTCCTCGACGCCCTCCATGAGCTCGACGAGCATGTCGTGGTCGCCGGGGCGCACGGGGGCGAACCCGACGCCGCAGTTGCCGGCCACCACGGTGGTCACCCCGTGGCCCGACGACGGCTGCAGCCGCTGGTCCCAGGTGGCCTGCCCGTCGTAGTGGGTGTGGATGTCGACGAAGCCGGGGGTCACCAGGGCCCCGTCGGCATCGACCTCCCGTGCCCCGCGACCGTCGACCCGCCCGACCTCGACCACCCGCCCGCCGGCCAGGGCGACGTCGGCGGTGCGGGCCGGGCCGCCGGTGCCGTCGACGACCGTGCCGCCACGGACGACCACATCGA
>DASTHS010000264.1:0-2559 GCA_035718085.1 Acidimicrobiales bacterium
CGTCGGCGGCGTCGGCGAGGGCCCGGGCGTCGAGGATGGGCACCACCTCGTCGTTGGCGCCGTGCACGAGCAGCACCGGCCTGGGCGGCACCTTGCCGATCAGCGACAGCGGCCGCACCTCGCGCAGCTCGCGCGCCCACGCCTCGAGGTCCGACGGGAACGCCGGGTCGTGGATGACCCCGACGGCGCGGGCCTGGGCCACGAAGCGGCGGGCGTCGACGGCCCGGTCACCGAAGTCGGCCTGAGCCGCCAGGGCGGCCACGCCGCGCACCGACGGGTCTTCCCCGGTGGCACAGATGGCGAGGGCACCCCCGGCGGCGAAGCCGCAGAGCCACACCCCGTCGACCCCCGGCATCTCCCGCATCGTGGCGATGGCCGCCTCGAGGTCGGCGAGCCACCCGCCCAGGCTGAAGTTGCCCTCCGACTCGCCGGTGCCGCGGAAGCTGAAGGTGAGCACGACCCAACCGGTGTCGGCGGCCAGCCGGTCGGCCAACTGGTCGTAGCCCCGCCCGGTGCCCGGCGTCGGCGAGGGCACCACCGGGAAGCCGTGGCAGAGCACCAGCCCGTGGCGCAGGCCGCCGGCGGCCGACGGCGCCGGTCGGGCGACGTAGGCCGCCAGGCGCAGGCCCTGGCTCTCGATGGTGATCGACGTGCCCGACGGCGGGGCGGCCTCGGCCACGGCGACCGGCCCTAGCCCTTCGCCGCGGCGGCCTCGGCGGCGGCGTCGACGCCCCGGGCGCAGACGTGGGGCCGGAAGCCCCGGTTGCGGGCCTCGGCGAGCAGATCGGGCCCGAAGGTCAAGAACCGCTCCGAGACGAGCAGGTCGTCGATCTCGCAGGTGTCGACGGGGTTGTCGAGGTCGTGCACCACGAAGGTGCGCTTGTCGCCGAGCCAACGGTTGTGCTCGAACAGGGTCGGTCGTGCCATGGGACCTCTCTCCTACCACGCGCCGGGAGGGACGACGCGGCACGAGGGGCCGCCGGAGCGACCCCTCGTGCCTCGAACTGACTGGAAGAAAGGAGTCCGCCGTGCTGCGCAGGCTGGGACCGGTGGCCCGCTAGCTCGCTCCCCGGTGTCTGGCTGGGATTCACCAGGTGGTCCAGCGGCCGTCTAGCGGCCAGCCACCTCCGAGGTCCCAAAACGATTGCTACAGATCTGGACCACCTCCTTTCCTCGGTGCAGACAGGATACCCCTGCCCCCCGACCCGGGGGGTGGATTTTCGCCGGGCGGTAGCGTCGCCGGCCATGGCCATCTACGCCCTCGGCGACCGCACCCCGACCATCCACCCGGACGCCTTCGTGCACCCCGACGCCGTGGTGATCGGGGCGGTCGAGGTCGGCGCCGGGTCGAGCATCTGGCCCTGCGCGGTGCTCCGGGGCGACTACGGGAGCATCCGCATCGGCGAGGCGACGTCGGTGCAGGACGGGGCCGTGCTCCATGCCACCGCCGACCTCGACACGGTGGTGGGATCGTGGGTGGTCATCGGCCACCTGGCCCACATCGAGGGGGCCGTCATCGAGGACCGCACGTTGATCGGGGTCGGGTCGAAGGTGCTCCACCGCGCCCGCGTGCGCACCGGGGCCACCGTCGGCGCCAACGCCGTGGTCACCAACGACATGGACGTGCCGGAGCGGGCCCTTGCGGTCGGGGTGCCGGCAACCATCAAGCCCGATCGCAGCCGGCCGGAGCTGATCGAGCTGTCGGCGAAGGTGTACGTCGACAACTGCGCCCGCTACAAAGGCGCGCTGCGCCGCCTCGACTGACGCCGCTGGTGGCACTCCCCCGAGCGTGGCGGCGACGGACGCGGCCGGGCCGGCCCCCGGAGGGCCGGCCCGTGCCTGCGGCTTGGTGCGGCGGCCGACCGCGGCGCGCTCAGATGCCGATGCGCTGGGCGAGCAGCTCGCGGTGGTAGGTCGGGTCGCCGAAGAGCAGCTCGGAGCTCTTGGCCCGCTTGAAGTACAGGTGGGCGGGGTGCTCCCAGGTGAAGCCGATGCCGCCGTGGATCTGGATGTTCTCGGCGGTGGCGTGGAAGTACGCCTCCGAGCAGTACGACTTGGCGAGGCTGGCGACCACCGGCAGCTCGTCGTTGTCTTCGGCGGCGGCCCACCCGGCGTAGTAGGCGGCCGACTTGGCCGACTCGACCTCGAGGAGCATGTCGGCGCACTTGTGCTTGATGGCCTGGAAGCTGCCGATCGGCCGGCCGAACTGCACCCGGACCTTGGCGTACTCCACCGACATCTCGAGGACCTTCTGGGCGCCGCCGACCTGCTCGAAGGCCAAGGCGACCACGGCCAGGTCGAGCATCTTGGAGATGGCGGCCCAGCCCTGCCCCTCGGCGCCCACGAGGCGGGCGGGGGTCGACTCGAAGCTGAGGCGGGCCTGCTTGCGGGTCTGGTCCATCGTCGACAGCGGCGTGGCCGTGAAGCCCGGGGCGCCCTGGTCGACGGCGAAGACCGACACGCCGGCGCCCGTCCGGGCGGCCACCAGCACGAGGTCGGCGGTGTGGCCGTCGAGGACGTAGAGCTTCTCGCCGGTGAGCGTCCAGTCCGAGCCCGAGC
>DASTHS010000265.1:0-12386 GCA_035718085.1 Acidimicrobiales bacterium
CCTCGCTTCCCGCAGGTTCGGTCGGGGCATCGTCGGGAAGAGGTGGTGTTCGATCTGAAGGTCGAGCCCGCCGAGCAGGAACGTCGTCAGGCGGCCGCCGCGGATGTCGCGGGCGGTGAGCACCTGGCGCTCCACCACGCCGAGCGCCGTCGACCCGTCGAGCAGGGGCATCCCCGTGTGGTTCGGCGCGAAGGCGGCGCCCAGGTAGAGGCCGAAGGCGCCCTGCTGCACGGCGACGAACGCCAGGGCGCGGGCCGGGGAGAGCACCCACGCGACGAGGGCGACGTACCCCGCGACGTGGGCGAGGAGCAGCACCGCCTCCAGCGGCGTGGCCCACCGCCGGGGGCGGGCGACCAACCACCGGACGCTCGCCAGGTGGAGGCTCACCGCCTCGAGCAGCATCAGCGGGAAGAACGTGGCGGCCTGGTGGCGGGCGGCCCACCGGGAGAAGCCGCGACGCTCCGTGGCCTGGGCAGCGGTGAAGGCGATCACGCCGTCGCCGATGTCGGGATCACGCCCCTCGGTGTTCGGGTTGGCGTGGTGGGCGCCGTGCTTGGGCACCCACCAGCCGAAGCTCAGGCCGCTCAGCAGGTCACCCGCCACCAGACCGACGAGCCGGTTGGCCCGCCGGCTGCGCAGGATCTGCCCGTGGCCGGCGTCGTGGCCGAGGAAGGCGACCTGGGTCATGGCGACGCCGAGGCCGGCCGCCACGGCCACGCACCACCACGAGTCGCCCACGGCGACGAGCGCAGCCCACCCGGCGGCGGTCGCGGCGAGGCTCCCCGCCATCTGCGCCGAGTAGGAGAAGCGCCTCGGGCGCATGAGCCCGGCGTCGACCACCTGCTCGAGCAGCGAGGAGATGCTGGCGACCTGCGGTCGCACGGCCGTGGCCTGCATGGTGGACCCTCCTGGGACGGTACGCCGCCTCCGGGGAGGGGGCGGTCACCAGGGTCCTGGGCAACCAGAGCGGGAGCTCCGCCGGGATGCTACCTCGTCGGGGTGCTCAGCGGCCGGGCGGCAGCCGGTCGAGGCCCTCGGGACGCAGCGTGCCGGCGGCGATCGCCGCGGCCAGGTCGGTGAGCCGGACGTTGTGGTTGCGGGCGTGGTTGCGCAGCCGACGGAACGATTGGTCCATGTCGAGCGAGGCCGCCTCGCTCACCTTGCCCTTGGCCTGCTCGATGACGATGCGGCTCTGGAGGGCCCGGTTCAGCTGGTCGTTCAGCGCCCGGGCGTCGAGGAGCGCCTCGTGGTGCACGATCACGATGGTGGCCACGTCGGCGAGCGCCTGGGCGGCCACGACGTCGTCGGCGCCGAGCACGCCGTCGTCGGAGCGGAACAGGTTGAGGGCGCCGATCGTCCTGCCCCTGAGGCGCATCGGCAGCGAGTGCGTCGAGCGGAAGCCCGCGGCGATCGCCTGGGGGCCGAAGCGCGGCCACCGGTCGGCGTTGGCGGCCAGGTCCTGGTTCACCACCGGCCGGCCGCTGCGGAACGCCTCGAGGCACGGCCCCTGGTCGGATTGCAACTGGAACACCTCCAGGGCGCGCATGGCGTCGCTCGAGGAGGCCACCACTTGGAGCGAGCCGGCCGGGGGGGCGATCATCACCCCTGCGGCCGCCACGTCGAGGGCCTCCACGCACCGGTCGGACAGGAGGGTGAGCAGCTCGACGGTGTCGAAGTCGGCGACGAGGCCGCCCGCCAGGTCGACCAGCGTGTGCATCAGGACCGCTTGATTCGGCAACAGGACCGTCCAGAGGAGCGGGCTCGTGGCGGCGCAGGGTCGAGGCGTGCCGATGAGACCAGGGTGGGGTGAGCGTACAGGGGTTCGACCGATCCGGGGGTGGGCGTCAACGGTCGCCGCCCGGCTCGCCCCCACCTTCGGGGGAGGGGCGGAAGCGCAGGCTCCGGTCGACCACCGCTTCGGCGACGCTGGTGAGCGACTCGTCGACTGCGAAGGCGTGGGCGCGCAGGCGCACGAGCGCCTCGGCGAGGTCGACGTCGAGCTGGACCGACACCATGCCCGCCGCCTGGTGGACGACGAGGTGGAAGTCGATGCCGTCGCCGGTGATCGAGGCGCCGGGCGCGGAGGCGGCCCGCTGGGCCAGCACATGGCGGGCGGCGACATCGGCCATCGCCAGGGCGTCGACGTGCTGGTCGTCGCGCAGTGCCCCCGGCTGCTCGCGGTGCAGGGTGATCACCCCGAGGCGGATGGCGCCGATGCAGAGCGGGAAGGCGAACACGGCCCGGGCGCCGACGGCGACGGCTGCAGGTGCGAACGCCGGCCAGCGGGGTGACTGCGGCGAGGCGAGGTCCGGCTCGCCGACGGGCCGACCACTGCGGTGCGCGTCGACCGTCGGGCCCTCGCCCGTCGTGTACTGCAGCTCGTCGAGGTCGGCTGCCACCGGGTCGCTGCTGCAGGCAGCCGCCTGCTGGGCCTCTCCGGCGAAGAGGGCGACGCTCACCCCGCCCAGCCCCGTGACCTCGACGGCGACGCGGCAGAGGGCCGCCGGGTCGTCTGCCGCCGAGGCCGCGGCCAGCTGCCCGAGGATGGTGAGGAGCCGGTCGGCGTTCACAGGCGACCCGCCGGAGGGTCACGGGGGGGCTGCGCTCGGCGCTGCGCACTCACGGAGCGCCTCCTGTCGGCAGGCGGGGACGCTCGGCGGGGGTCTGGCGCAGCGCGTGCGGCCGGGCGGCCGCCGGCTCGACCCTACCTGCAGGGGGGCACCGAACCCACCGGCGCCCCCGCCGGCCCCGTCAGCCCCGTCAGCCGCCGGCCTGGCTGTGGAGGAGCAGGAGCGCCCGGGGCTCGAGGGTGATCGTGCCCTTCTCGGTGATCTGGGGCGTGTCGTCGGGCCCCGAGCTGGTGAGCACCGCCCGCCACCCCCGCCGGCCGACCGGGATCGTGAAGGTCACCTCCTCGTAGTGGCCGTTGATCAGCAGGAGGAACCGGTCGGTGGAGGTCTCCCCGTCGGCGTCCTCGATGAGGCGGCCGTCGAGGGCGACCGCCAAGGTGCGGGCGTGCGGGTTCTGCCAGTCGCCGGGCTCCATCGGCTTGCCGTCGGGCCGGTACAGCACCATCTGCTTCGGGCCGCCGTCGGGGCCCCGGAGGTAGTCGCGGGGCCGCAGCGACGGGTTGTCGCGCCGCAGGCGCAGCACCGTCTTGGTGAAGGCCAGCATGTCCTCGTCGACGGCGTCCCAGTCGTACCAGGAGATCTCGTCGTCCTGACAATAGGCGTTGTTGTTGCCGCCCTGGGTGCGGCCGATCTCGTCGCCGCCGAGGATCATCGGCACGCCGGCGGAGAGCAGCAGGGTGCCGAGCAGGTTGCGCCGCTGGCGGGCGCGCAGCACGTTCACCTCCTCGTCGTCGGTCTCCCCCTCGACCCCGCAGTTCCAGCTGCGGTTGTGGCTCTCGCCGTCGTTGTTGCCCTCGCCGTTGGCCTCGTTGTGCTTCTCGTTGTAGGCGCACAGGTCGTAGAGGGTGAACCCGTCGTGGGCGGTGACGAAGTTGACGCTCGCCGTCGGCCGGCGCCGGTCGCTCGCGTAGATGTCACCCGACCCGGTGAGGCGCAGCGCCAGCTCGCCGAGGGTGCCGTCCTCGCTGCGCCAGAAGTCGCGGGTGGTGTCGCGGAACTTGCCGTTCCACTCCGACCAGCGCGCCGGGAACCCGCCGAGCTGGTAGCCGGCGATGTCCCACGGTTCGGCGATCAGCTTCACCTTGGCCAGCGTCGGGTCCTGGTGGCAGAGGTTGAGGAAGGCGGCGTGCTTGTCGATGTCGCCGTGTTGACGGGTGAGGGTGGTGGCCAGGTCGAAGCGGAAGCCGTCGACGTGCATCTGCTCGACCCAGTAGCGCAGCGAGTCCATGATCAGCCGCAGGGCCATCGGGTGGCCGACGTTGAAGCTGTTGCCCGTGCCGGTGGTGTCGAAGTAGTGCTCGGGGTCACCGTCGACCAGCCGGTAGTACGACGGGTTGTCGATGCCCTTCATCGACAGGGTGGGGCCCATGTGGTTGCCCTCGGCGGTGTGGTTGTAGACCACGTCGAGGATCACCTCGAGGCCGGCGGCGTGCAGCGCCTTGACCATGGCCCGGAACTCGTCGACCTGCTGGCCGGCCGTGCCCGACGAGCTGTACTCGTTGTGGGGGGCCAGGAAGCCGATGGAGTTGTAGCCCCAGTAGTTGCGCAGACCCCGCTCGAGGAGGTGGCTGTCTTGCACGAACTGGTGCACCGGGAGCAGCTCGACGGCGGTGATGCCGAGGTCGGTGAGGTACTCGAGCACGGGCGGGCAGGCCAGGCCGGCGTAGGTGCCCCGGAGCTCCTCGGGCACGTCGGGGTGGCGCATCGTCAGGCCCTTGACGTGGGTCTCGTAGATGACCGTCTCGTCGTAGGGGCGCTGCAGGGGGCGGTCGCCGTCCCAGTCGAAGTCGCGGGCGGTCACCACCGACTTGGGCATGTAGGGGGCGGAGTCGGTGTCGTTGATCGCCTGGGGGTCGTCGAAGTGGTGGCCGAAGACGGCTTCGTGCCACTCGACCATGCCGTCGACGGCGGTGGCCTGCGGGTCGAGCAGCAGCTTGGCGGCGTTGCAGCGCAGGCCGGCGCCTGGTTCCCACGGGCCGTGCACCCGGATGCCGTAGCGCTGGCCCGACCCGACGCCCGGGAGCATCCCGTGGAAGACGTGGGCGGTGTGCTCGGGCAGCTCGACGCGTGTCTCCTCGCCCGCGTCGTCGAAGAGGCACACCTCGACGGCCTCGGCGACCTCGCTCGCGACGGCGAAGTTCGTGCCGTCGGGGCCCGGCGTGGCGCCGAGCGGGAAGGGGAGACCCTTGTCGGGGAGCATCGCTCCCCTCTACCCCCGGTCCCCGCCGTCACCCGGGTGATCTGCCGCCGGCGAGCCGGGGGCCGGGCGCGCCACCGGCCGCCCATCGGGCGGCCGGTCGGTCACGGGTGGAGGTGATGGGAATCGAACCCACGAACCTCTTGCATGCCATGCAAGCGCTCTACCAACTGAGCTACACCCCCGCGGGGCCTGACGAAGATAGCACCGCCGCGGCGGCGCACGGTAGGCGGGCGTCGCGGCGGCCGGGGGAGCGGTGCAGGCGCAACCCGGGTGAGGCGGGCTGGCGCCGTCGGTAGCCTGACCGGCCATGGTCGAACCGCCCTCACCCGACGTCGCAGCACCGCAGCCGGCCGGCGGTGCGGGCCGCCTCGCCGGCGACGAGGGCGTGCCCCCGCAGCGCTACAGCGGCGCCCTGGCGGCGGAGATCGAGGCCCGCTGGCAGGCCCGCTGGCTCGCCGACGGGACCTTCGTGGTGGCCGCCGAGCCCGACCCCGCCCGCGAGAAGTTCTTCCTGATGGACATGTTCCCGTACCCGTCAGGGTCGGGGCTGCACGTCGGCCACCCGCTCGGCTACATCGCCACCGACGTCTACGGCCGGTTCCTGCGCATGCAGGGCCGGGCCGTGCTGCACACCCTCGGCTACGACGCGTTCGGCCTGCCCGCCGAGCAGTACGCCATCCAGACCGGCACCCACCCGCGGGTCACCACCGAGGCCAACGTGGAGCGGTACCGGGCGCAGATCGCCCGCCTCGGCCTGGCCCACGACCCGACCCGGTCGGTGTCGACCACCGACGAGGCGTTCTACCGCTGGACGCAGTGGATCTTCCTGCAGATCTACAACAGCTGGTACGACCAGCGGGCGGGCCGCGCCCGCCCGGTCGCCGACCTGGTCGCCGCCTACGAGTCGGGTGAGCTGCCCACGCCTGACGGCCGGCCGTGGGCCGACCTCGACCGGGCCGGGCGCGCCGCTGCGGTCGACGCCCGCCGCCTGGCCTACCGGGCCACGGTGCCGGTCAACTGGTGCCCCGGCCTGGGCACCGTGCTGGCCAACGAGGAGGTCACCGCCGAGGGCCGCTCCGAGCGCGGCAACTTCCCCGTGTTCCGCCGCGAGCTGACCCAGTGGATGATGCGCATCACCGCGTTCGCCGACCGCCTGCTCGACGACCTCGACCGCCTTGACTGGCCGGCGTCGGTGAAGACCATGCAGCGCAACTGGATCGGCCGCTCCGAGGGCGCCGCGGTGCGCTTCCCGCTGCACGCCCCCGACGGCGGCGCCGACGGCGCCGCCGTCGAGGTGTTCACCACCCGCCCCGACACCCTCTTCGGCGCCACCTACATGGTGCTCGCCCCCGAGCACCCCCTCGTCGACGCGCTGGTGCCGCCGGCGTGGCCGGCGGCCGACCTGCCCGCCAGCTGGACCGCCGGGGCGCCCGACCCCCGCGGCGCCGTCGAGGCCTACCGGCGGGCGGCTGCCGCCCTCGGCGAGCGCGACCGCACCGCCGAGGGGCGCACCAAGACCGGGGTGTTCACCGGCGGGTGGGCCACCAACCCCGTCACCGGCGAGGCGGTGCCGGTGTTCGTCGCCGACTACGTGCTCGCCGGCTACGGCACCGGGGCCATCATGGCCGTGCCCGCCCACGACCAGCGCGACTTCGACTTCGCCCGGGCGTTCGACCTGCCGATCCGGGCCGTGATCGCCCCCGGCGACGGCCGCGACCCGACCGACACCGCCGCATGGCCCGACGCGTGGACCGGGGACGGCACCGTCGTCGGCTCGGCCGGCCCGTCGCTGGCACTCGACGGCCTCGGCGTCGAGGAGGCCAAGCGGGCCGTCGTGGCGTGGCTCGAGGGCCAGGGCCTCGGCCGGGGCACCGTCACCTACAAGCTGCGCGACTGGCTCTTCAGCCGCCAGCGCTACTGGGGTGAGCCGTTCCCGATCGTCTTCGACGACGACGGCATCGCCCACGACCTGCCCGAGTCGATGCTGCCCGTGCTGCTGCCCGAGGTCGACGACTACCGCCCCGTGGCCGCCGACCCCGACGACGGCGCCAGCGACCCCGAGCCGCCGCTGGCCAAGGCCCGCGACTGGGTCGAGGTCACCCTCGACCTTGGCGACGGCCCCCGCCGGTACCGGCGGGAGACCAACACCATGCCGCAGTGGGCGGGGTCGTGCTGGTACGAGCTGCGCTACCTCGACCCCGACGACGACAGGCGCTTCGTCGACCCGACGCTCGAGGCGTACTGGATGGGGCCGCGCACCCCCGACGACACCGGCGGCGTCGACCTCTACGTCGGTGGCGTCGAGCACGCCGTGCTGCACCTGCTCTACAGCCGGTTCTGGCACAAGGTGCTCCACGACCTCGGCCACGTGAGCAGCAGCGAGCCGTTCCGTCGGCTGTTCAACCAGGGCTACATCCAGGCCTACGCCTACACCGACCGGCGCGGGGTCTACGTGCCCGCCGAGGAGGTCGTCGAGCGCGACGGCGGCTACTGGTACGGCGACGAGCCGGTCACCCGCAGCTACGGGAAGATGGGCAAGTCGCTGCGCAACTCGGTGTCGCCCGACGAGATGTGCGACCGCTACGGGGCCGACACCCTCCGCCTCTACGAGATGTCGATGGGGCCGCTCGACGTGTCGCGCCCGTGGGAGACGCGGGCCGTCGTCGGGTCGCTGCGGTTCCTGCAGCGGGTGTGGCGGAACCTGCTCGACGAGGAGACCGGCGCGCCGACGGTCACCGACACCACCCCCGACCCGGCCACCGAGCAGCTGCTGCACGCCACCATCGACGCCGTGCGCACCGAGATGGGCGGCCTGCGCTTCAACACCGCCATCGCCAAGCTGATCGAGCTCAACAACCACCTCACCAGCCTGCCGGCGGTGCCGCGGGAGGTGGCCGAGCCCCTGGTGTTGATGCTGGCACCGTTCGCGCCCCACGCCGCCGAGGAGCTGTGGCGCCGCCTCGGGCACCCGTCGTCGTTGGCGTTCGAGCCGTTCCCGGTCGCCGACGCCGCCAAGGTGGCCGCCGCCACCGTCACCATGGTCGTGCAGGTCAACGGCAAGCCGCGGGACCGCATCGAGGTCGACCCCGCGATCAGCGAGTCGGCGGCGGTCGAGCTGGCGCTCGCCTCCGACCGGGTGCGCGCCGCCCTGGGCGGCGGCGAGCCCAAGAAGGTCGTGGCCAAGCCCCCGCGCGTCGTCAACGTCGTGGCCTGAGCCATGGGCCCCCTCCACGGCGTGCTCGTCGCCGACTTCGGCCGGGTGCTGGCCGCGCCCTACGCCACCATGCTGCTCGCCGACCTCGGCGCCGACGTCGTCAAGGTCGAGGCGCCCGGCCGGGGTGACGACACCCGGGCCTGGGGGCCACCGTGGGCACCCGGCCAGGCCGACGGCGCGGTGGGCGACGCCACCTACTACCTGTCGGTCAACCGCAACAAGCGGTCGATCGACCTCGACCTGGCCAACCCGGCCGACCGCGCCCTCGCCTCCGAGCTCGCCCGGCGGGCCGACGTGGTGGTCGAGAACCTCAAGCCCGGCGGCATGGCCCGCTACGGGCTCGGCTACGACGACGTGGTCGCCACCAACCCGTCGGTGGTCTACTGCTCGGTCACCGGCTTCGGCTCGGGGGCGGGGGCCGACCTCCCCGGCTACGACCTGCTGGCGCAGGCGGTGGGCGGGCTGATGAGCATCACCGGGCCTGCTCCCGGCGAGCCGACCAAGGCGGGGGTGGCCGTCGTCGACGTGCTCACCGGGCTGCACGCCACCGTCGCCGTGCTCGCCGCGCTGCACCACCGCCGCTCCACCGGCGAGGGGCAGCGGGTCGAGGTGAACCTGCTGTCGTGCCTGCTGTCGTCGCTGGCGAACCAGTCGGCGGCCTTCGCCGCCGCCGGCGTGGTGCCGACCATCATGGGCAACCGGCACCCCTCGGTGGTGCCCTACGAGCTCTACCCGACGGCCACCGAGCAGATCGTTCTCGCCGTCGGCAACGACCGGCAGTTCGGGGCCCTGTGCGCCGTGCTCGGGCTGGCGGGGCTCGCCGCCGACGAGCGCTTCTCGTCGAACACAGCGCGCGTCGCCAACCGAGACGCCCTCTTCGACCTCCTCGCCGGCGCGCTGCGCACCAGGTCCGCCGACGACTGGTTCGCGCTGCTCACCCCGGCGGGCGTGCCCTGCGGCCCGGTCAACGACATCGCCGGCGCCTTCGCCCTCGCCGAGCGCCTCGGCCTGGCCCCCGTCGCGGAGGTCGGCGGGGTGCGCACCGTGGCCAACCCCGCCACGCTGTCGGCCAGCCCGGTCACCTACCGGCGGCCGCCCCCCGGCCTCGGCGAGCACGCCGCCGAGCTGCGGGCGTGGCTGGCCGCGGCCCCTGACCGGACGGCGGCGGGCTGAGCGGCCGTCGCGGGTGCCCGAACCGCTGCCGGCGCGCCCCGGGCGGGGCTACTGCTGGCCGCGCAGGAACCGCTCGAGCTCGGCGGCGAGCTCGTCACCCGACGGCAGCGGCCCGAGGTCGGTGGTCGGCTCGGCTTCGGCGTCGTGCTGCCCCTCGAGCTGGTGCACCATGGCCGAGTGCTCCTGGCTGCCGGCCACCAGGGCGTCGATCTGCGCTCGGGTGGCCCGGCCGGCGGCGGCCAGCACCTCGCTCGACACCTCGATGTGGGCCAGGCGGCGCAGCTGGTCGAGGAGGGCGGCGGCGGCGTCGGGGTAGGGCATCGCCGACGCGTAGTGCGGCACGCGCGCCCACAGCCCCACGGCGGGCACCTTGGCCTCGCCGAAGGCGTGCTCGAGGGCGGCCTGGGCGCCGGCGGGCACGTCGATGGTCACCGGCAGGTAGCCGACGTCGGCGGCGAGCTCGGCGGTGCTGGCGGTGGCCGCCAGGCGCACCGGGCGGGTGTGGGGCACGGGGGCGGGGAAGGCGCCCAGCCCGAAGACCTGCGTCACGCCCATGCGGGCGGCCATGGCGACGATCTCGGCGCTGAACTGGTGCCAGCGCATGTCGGGCTCCGGGCCGGTGAGCATGAGCACCCCGCGACCGGTGCGGCTGGCACCGCCCTGCAAGCGGATCTCCGGCCAGCGCAGGCCCTCGTGCACCCCGTTGACGATGCGCAGGATGGGGCGACGGGCCCGGTGGTCGATCAGCTCGTCGGCGTCGAAGGTGGCCACCAGCTCGTGGGGCACCTGCTCGAGCAGCGCGGTCATGGCCGTGCCGGCGGCGAGGCCGGCGTCGATCCACCCCTCGAGGGCAACCACCAGCACGGGGTCGTCGAGGGTGGGCCACGAGTGCAGGGTCGCCAGCTCAGCCATCGCCGGCCAGTCTGCACCCGCAGGGCCCGGGCGCGAGGCGCCGGGTCACGCCCGGGCCAGGGTGTCGGACGCCTGGCGGGCCAGGTGCTCGATCGCCGGCGGGTAGCCGGTGTAGTCGAAGCCGTCGTTGCCCATGGCGCCGTTGGCGTAGCGCACGTAGACGCCCTCGAGGATGCAGGCCAGGCGCCAGTAGGCGAAGGCCACGTAGTAGCTGACCCGGCTGACGTCACGGCCGCTGGCCCGGGCGTAGAGCTCGACGACCTCCGCCCTGGCGGGGAAGCCGGGGGCGGTGGTGGGGGTGGCGCCCAGTGCGGCCGCCTGGCCGGGCTCCGCCCAGTAGGCCAGCAGGGCGCCCAGGTCGGCGAGGGGGTCGCCGAGGGTGCACAGCTCCCAGTCGAGCACCGCGGCGATGCGGTTGTCGTGGCCGACGACGGTGTTGTCGAGGCGGTAGTCGCCGTGCACCAGCGACGGGGCCCCCTGCGCAGGGATGTCGGCGAGCAGGGCGTCGTGCACCTCGTCGATCAGCTGCACGTCGGGCCCGTTGCCCTGGTCGCGCGACGCTTGGTACTGGGCGTACCACCGCTTCAACTGCCTGGCGATGTAGCCCTCGCGCCGGCCGAGGTCGCCCAGGCCGACGGCGTCGACGTCGACGGCGTGGATCTGCGCCAGGGTGGCGACGAGCGACTCGGCCGCCTGGCGCCGGCCCGGCTCGTCGAGGGCGGCGGTGGCCTCGGCCTCGTTGCGCAGGATGTGGCCGTCGACGAACGACATGACGTAGAAGGGGGCGCCGTTGACCGCGTCGTCGGTGCAGAGCCCGAGGGCCTCGGGCACCGGCACCCCGGCCGGGCCGACGGCGGCGATCACCCGGTGCTCGCGACCCATGTCGTGGGCCGTGGCCAGCACGTGCCCGGTGGGCGGTCGGCGCAGCACCACGGCCCGCCCGGCGGCGTCGTCGACGCGGTAGGTGAGGTTCGACCGGCCGCCCGCCACGAGGGTGAAGGTGAACGGCGCCGTGGCACCGGGAATGTTGTCGCCCATCCAGGCGCTGACCTTCTCGCGGTCGATGCCAGGCAGGGTTGCGTCGGTGTCGGCCATGACCCCGCACAGTAGGAGAGGAAGGTGGGCGCCAGCATGGCCGTCATCGACGTCACGGATGCCACGTTCGAAGCAGAGGTGCTCGAGCGCTCGATGGAGAAGCCTGTCGTCGTCGACCTCTGGGCGTCGTGGTGCGGGCCGTGCAAGACCCTCGGCCCGATCCTCGAGAAGGTGGTCGGCGAGACCGACGGGCAGGTCGTGCTGGCCAAGATCGACGTCGACGCCAACCCCTACTCCGCCCAGACGTTCCGGGTGCAGTCGATCCCCGCCGTCTACGCGGTGCACCAGCGCCGGGTGGTCGACGGCTTCGTGGGCGCGCTCCCCGAACCCCAGGTGCGCCAGTGGCTCGACCGCATCGTGCCCGTCCCGACTGAGGTCGACCAGCTGATCGCGGCGGGCGACGAGGGGTCGTTGCGCCGCGCCGTCGACCTCGAGCCGGCCAACGCCGCAGCGGTGACGGCCCTCGCCGCCCTCCTCGTCGCCGCCGGGACGCCCGCCGGGCGCGACGAGGCGGTGCGGCTGCTGGCCCGGCTGCCCGAGACCGCGGAGGTGCGCCACCTGCTCGCCGAGGCCCGGGTCGGCGACGAGGTGGTCGCCGACGACGGCGTCGACGCCAAGCTCGACGCGCTGCTGGCCAGGGTGAAGGAAGACGACGGGGCCCGCCAGGAGTTCGTCGACCTCCTCGAGGTGCTCGGCCCCGACGACCCCCGCACCGCGCGGTACCGCAAGGCGCTCACCCGCGCCCTGTTCTGAGAGCACTGCTCCGCAGGGGCGACGGCGCTGCGCCGGCCAGCACTGCTGGGCAGGGGCGACGGCGCTGCGCCCGACAGCGCTGCTGGGCAGCGTGGCCCGGTCGCACCGCATCGGTAGCCTGCGCCCCCGTGCACCTGCGCCTCGGTGACCGCCGCCTCGACGTCAGCCGTCGAGCCCTGGTGATGGGCATCTTGAACCGCACCCCCGACTCGTTCTACGACAAGGGCGCCTACTTCGACATGGACGACTTCTGGCGCAAGGCCGAGCAGCTGGTCGCCGACGGCGCCGACATCCTCGACGTCGGTGGCGAATCCACTCGGCCGGGTCACAGCCCGGTCGATCTCGACGAGGAGCGCCGGCGTGTGCTGCCCGTCATCGAGGGGCTGCGGGCGGTCCTGCCCGAAACGCC
>DASTHS010000266.1:0-6156 GCA_035718085.1 Acidimicrobiales bacterium
CGGGGCCGCCGCCGGCGCGGGAGACCTGACCAGCCTCGACCCCACCGTCGCCGACCGCGACGCGGCCCCGACCACCGTGGCCATGGCTGCTGCGACCTCGGTGCTGCCTCCGGGCCACGGCGACGCCGGTGACCCATCCCCGGGGCGGCGCCCGCAGGTGCCGGCACGCCGCCCCCGCCAACCCAACCGGGTTGCCCTGGCGGCGCTGGCCGGGCTGGCGGTGCTCGCCATCGTCATCGGCATCGCCGCCGCCGGCGGAGGCGGCACGACCCCGACCGCACGCTCATCGGCGACCTCGACGCCACGCGCAGCGACCACGACGGCGCGGCCCGCGACCACCACAGCGCCGACCAGCGCGACGACCTCGACGACCACCCTCTCGCCGACCGCTGCGCTCAGCCAGCTGGCCGGCGACCTGACGACGGCGGCCGCCCAGGGCGCCGTGCCCCAAGCCGTGGCCACGTCGGTGCTGCAGTCGGCCGAGCAAGCCGTGCGCGCCGCGACCGGCGGAGGCCCGACCGCCGCCACCACACCCCTGCAGCAGGCCGCCAGCACCCTCGCCGCCTCCCAGTCGTCAGGCCAGATCGACGCAGCGACCGCCGGGGGGCTGACCGCCGACCTGCAGCAGCTGGCCACCGCCCTCGGCGTGCCGCAGGCGGCCACCCCGACCACCAGCCCCGCACCGGCGCCGACCCCGGCCCCCCACGGCAAGGGAGGCCACGACGGCCACGGCGGCTAGCGCGCCGGCGGAGCCGTCGACGGGCTCCGCCGACCCGCCCGGCTACTCGCTGTCGTGGGCGCCCCCTTCACCGACCCAGACGGTCTTGGCGTTGCAGAACTCCTTGACGCCCATCGACGACAGCTCCCGGCCGTAGCCGGAGGACTTGACGCCGCCGAAGGGCAGCTCGGGGTAGCTGGTGGTGTTGCCGTTGACGAAGAGCATCCCCGCCTCGATGTCGCGGACGAAGCGGACCCGCTCGCCCTCGTCGTTGGTCCAGATGTTGGAGCCGAGGCCGAACTCGCTGTTGTTGGCCCGGGCGATGGCCTCGTCGATGTCGGCGACCCGCCAGAGCAGGCCCACCGGCCCGAACACCTCCTCCTGCTCCACGCGCATCTCCGGGGTGATGCCGGCCAGGATGGTCGGCGGGTAGTAGTAGCCCCGGCCCTGGGGCCGCTCGCCGCCGCAGAGCACCTCGGCCCCCTTGGCCTTGGCGTCGTCGACGAGCTCGGCCACGTCATCCTGCTGCTGCTGGGAGGCGAGCGGCCCGACGTCGGTCGCCTCGTCGGTGGGGTCGCCCACCTTCTTGGCCAGGGTCCTCTCGACGAAGCGACGCACGAACTCGTCGTAGACGTCGGTGTGCACGATGAACCGCTTGGCGTTGATGCAGCTCTGCCCGTTGTTGAGCAGGCGGGCGGTCACCGCCGCCTCGGCGGCCTGATCGAGGTCGGCCGAGGGCATGACGACGAACGGGTCGCTGCCGCCGAGCTCGAGCACCGTCTTCTTCACCTGCGAGCCGGCGACCGACGCCACCGCGGTGCCGGCCGGCCCCGAGCCGGTGAGGGTGGCAGCCACGACACGGCGGTCCTTCAAGATGGCCTCCACCTTCGACGACCCGATCAGCAGGGTCTGGAAGGCGCCGTCGGGGAACCCGGCGCGGCGGAAGAGGTCCTCCATGAACAGGGCGGTCTGCGGCACGTTCGACGCGTGCTTGAGCAGGCCGACGTTGCCGGCCATCAAGGCGGGGGCGGCGAAGCGCATGGCCTGCCAGAGGGGGAAGTTCCAGGGCATCACCGCCAGCACCGGCCCGAGCGGCTGGTAGCGCACGAACGCCTCGACGGCGCCCACGGCGCCCGCGTCGACGCGCTCGTCGGCGAGGAAGCCCTCGGCCCGTTCGGCGTAGAAACGGCAGCACTTCGCGCACTTCTCGACCTCCTGGCGGGCCGAGGTGATGGTCTTGCCCATCTCCAGGGTCATGACCGCGGCGACGCCGTCGCGCTCGCGGTCGAGGATGGCCGCAGCCTCCCGCATCCACCCGGCCCGTTCCCCGAACGTCGTCAGGCGGTAGCTGGCAAAGGCGGACGCCGCCTTCTGCAGGGCGCGCTCGACCTCCTCGTCGCTCAGCTCGTCGAAGGTCTTGACCGTCTCACCGGTCGCGGGGTTGGTGGTGGCGATGGCCATGCCCCGGCCCTACCCCGGGCCGGCCGCCTACGCGCGCTGGGCCTGGGCTTCGCGCCAGGTCATGCCCGACACGGGGTTCGGCTCCTTGGGCAGCCCGAGGACCATCTCGCCGAGGATGTTGCGCTGCACCTGCGACGTGCCGGCGTAGATCGTGCCGGCCCGGGCCACGTAGAAGCTGCCGACCCACGAGGCCGAGTCGTTGGGCGCGCCCGGGTCGTCGGTCTGGAAGCTGGTCGACGGCCACCGCCCCGAGGGGGTGAGGGCCTCCGCGCCGAGGATGTCGACGGCGAGCTCGGTGACGCGCTGGTGGTGCTCACTCCAGAACACCTTGAAGATGGACGCCTCGGGGCCCGGCGCCTTGCCGGAGAGGAAGCTGGTCAGCGTGCGCAGCCCGAGGAAGCGCATGACCTCCACGTCGGCGTACGCCTTGGCCAGCCGCTGGCGCACCACGGGGTCGCCGGCGCGGCCACGCTCCTTGGCCAGGGCGAGCAGCCGGTCGAGCTCGATGCGGAACGAGATCGGCGCCATGGCGGCGGCCTCGCCGCGCTCGAAGCCGAGGAGGGTCATGGCGACCGCCCACCCGGCGTTGACCCCGCCGACCACGTTGTCCTTGGCCGTGCGGGCGTGGGTGAAGAACGTCTCGTTGAACTCCGAGCTGCCGGTCATCATCTTGATCGGGCGGATCTCGACGCCGGGCTGGTCGATCGGGACGAGGAGGAAGGTGATGCCCTTGTGCTTGGGCTGGTCGGGGTCACTGCGGGTCAGCACGAAGATCCAGTTGGCCGTCTGGGCGGCCGAGGTCCAGATCTTCTGCCCGTTGATGACCCACTCGTCGCCGTCGAGCACCGCCCGGGTGCCCAGGCTGCCGAGGTCGGACCCGGCGCCGGGCTCCGAGTAGCCCTGGCACCAGCGGTCTTCGCCGGAGAGGATCCGGGGGAGGAAGTGCCGCTTCTGCTCGTCGGTGCCCCAGTGCAGCAGCGTGTTGCCGACCATCTGGATGCCGAAGGTGTCGTTGTTGGCCATCGTCGGCACGCCGGCCCGGGCGAACTCCTCCACCAGCACCACCGACTCGACCGGGGTGAGGCCACCGCCGCCGTACTCGGTCGGCCACGACGCCGCCAGCAGGCCGTTCTCGTACAGCGTCTGGCGCCACTCGGTGGTGAAGCGGGCGGCGTCCTCGTGGCTGAGGGCACCGATGCCCTTCCAGTCGTTGGGGAGGTGCTCGCCGAGGAAGGCGCGCACCTTCTCCCGGTAGGTCTCGGCGTCGGCCGGGTAGCGCGGGTCCACGTCGCGACCGTACCGCCGCGCCGACGACCGCGCCCGGGCGAGCCCCGACCGGCCCGGCGGCGTAGGTTCCACGCCGTGAGCAGGCAGGGGTTCGGGGTCGACGTCGGCGGGTCGGGCATCAAAGGGGCGCTCGTCGACCTCGACCGGGGCGCGCTCGACGGGGAGCGCTTCAAGGTGGCCACCCCCTCGCCGTCGACCCCGGCGGCCGTCGCCGCCGCCGTCGCCGAGGTGGTCGACCACTTCGCCTGGCGCGGTGCGGTGGGGGTCACCTATCCGGGTGTGGTCACCGGCGGCGTCGCCCGCACCGCCGCCAACGTCGACAAGGGCTGGATCGGCACCAGCATCCCCGAGGTGGTGGGCGCGGCCACGGGCCTGCCCGTCACGGCGGTCAACGACGCGGATGCCGCCGGCGTCGCCGAGGCCCGCTTCGGTGCCGCCGCCGGCCACGACGGCCTGGTGATCGTGGCCACCCTCGGCACCGGCATCGGCTCGGCGCTGCTCGCCGGCGGCCGGCTGGTGCCCAACAGCGAGCTCGGCCACGTGGAGCTCGACGGGGTCGACGCGGAGACGAGGGCGTCGGCGGCGGCGCGCGAGCGCGAGGAGCTGAGCTGGGAGCGGTGGGCAAAGCGGCTGACCCGCTACTTCGGGGCCATCGAGGACTGGCTGTGGCCGGAGCTGTTCGTGGTGGGCGGCGGGGTCAGCCGGAAGTCGGAGAAGTTCCTGCCCCACGTCGACATCCGCACGCCGATCGTGCCGGCGGTGCTGCGCAACGGCGCCGGCATCGTCGGGGCCGCCGTGCTGGCGGCGGCGGCCACCCCGGGCGACGACGCCCCGCAGCCCCGGTAGCGTCGGCCCATGGACGTGCTGGTCGTCGTCGGCGACGCTGCCCCACCCGCACGGCTGGTGGCCCGCTCGCGCCGGCAGGTGCGGGTGGCGGCGGCGCCGGTGGGGGGCGACACCGTCGCCGACCTGCGGGCCCACATCCCCCGATCGGTGGGCGTGTGGTCGGCCGAGCCCGCCGCCGCCGCCGCTGTGGCCGCCGACCTGCACCGCGCCGGCCTGCCGGTGGCCGTGCACGCCGACGGGCCGGTCGCCCTCGAGCCGGGGGTCGGGCGGGTGGCGCTCAGCGACGCCGGCCCGGCGATGGAGGTGGCCGACTCGCTGCTCGACCTGATCGGCAACACCCCGCTGGTGCGCCTCGACCGGGTCGGTCGCGACCTGGCGTGCACGTTGCTCGGCAAGCTCGAGTACCTCAACCCCGGCGGCAGCGTGAAAGACCGGCCGGCCCTCGCCATGGTGGAGGCGGCCGAACGTGACGGCCTGCTGCGCCCCGGGGGCACGATCGTCGAGCCGACCTCGGGCAACACCGGTGTCGGGCTGGCGATGGTGGCCGCCCGCCGGGGCTACCACTGCATCTTCACCATGCCCGACAAGATCGCCGAAGAGAAGCGCCAGCTGCTGCGGGCCTACGGCGCCGAGGTGATCATCTGCCCGTCGGGGGTGCCCCACGGCCACCCCGACAGCTACACCGAGGTGGCCGCCCGGCTGGCGCACGAGACGCCGGGCGGGTTCTGCCCGAACCAGTACGAGAACCCCGCCAACCCGGCGTCGCACCGGGCCAGCACCGGGCCCGAGATCTGGCGCAAGACCGCCGGGCGCATCACCCACCTGGTCGCCACGGTGGGCACCGGCGGCACCATCAGCGGTCTGGGCGGGTGGCTCAAGGAGCAGAACCCCGCCATCCGGGTCGTCGGCGCCGACCCCGAAGGGTCGGTCTACTCGGGCGGCACCGGGCGGCCCTACCTGGTTGAGGGCATCGGGCACGACTACTTCCCCGGCATCTACGACCCGGCCGTCGCCGACGAGTTCGTGGTGGTGTCCGACCGTGACAGCTTCCTCACCGCCCGCCGGGTGACCCGCGAAGAGGGCATCCTCGTCGGCGGGTCGTGCGGCACGGCGGTGTGGGCGGCGCTGCAGGTCGGGCGCACCCTCGGCCCCGACGCCGTCGTCGTGGTGCTGCTGCCCGACTCAGGCCGCGGCTACCTCTCCAAGGTCTACGACGACACGTGGATGGCCGACCACGGCTTCCTGCGCACCACCGGTGACACCATCGAGGCGGTGCTGGCCGCCAAGGGCGGGGCCATCCCGCCGCTGGTGCACGTGCACCCCGACGAGTCGGTGCGCGCCGCCATATCGGTGCTCCGGGAGTACGGGGTGTCGCAGCTGCCGGTGGTGCGCGCCGAGCCCCCGCTGCGCCTGGCGGAGGTGGTGGGCACCGTCGCCGACCGTGACCTGCTGGAGCGGGCGGTCGCCGACCCGTCGGTGATCGACCGGCCCGTGGCCGAGGTGATGGGCCGGCCGCTGCCGATGATCGGGAGCGGCGAGCCGGTCGACACCGCCGCCGCCCGCCTCGGCGACGCCAGCGCCGTGCTGGTGCTCGACGGGGGCCACCCCACCGGCATCGTGACCCGCTCCGACCTCCTCGACTACCTCGCCGGCGGGCGTGCCCGGTGAGCACCCGGCCCAGCACCGGCGCGGCCGGCCGGCGCCCGCAGGGGTTCGAGACGCGGGCCGTGCACGCCGGGCAGCCCCCCGACCCGGTCACCGGCGCCGTGGTGCCGCCGCTCAGCCTGGCGACCACCTTCGCCCAGTCGGCGGTCGGCGAGCACGCCGGCTTCGAGTACAGCCGG
>DASTHS010000267.1:0-8323 GCA_035718085.1 Acidimicrobiales bacterium
AGCGGTCGTGCAGGTCGACGAGGAACGCCACCGCATCAGGGGTGAGCACGCGCTCGGCGTCGGGGTGCGGGGTGATCGTCGTGCGCTGCTGGGCGCTGCTGGCGTCGGCCATCGAAGAACCTCGTCGAGTCGGGGAGCGGGGCAAGTATGGAAGATGTTCCGGCGGTCTGTCGACCCGAACAGTGGTGGTTGCTTACCCCCACTCGAACTTTGGGTAATCTTTCGCCATGCCTGGGGCCACTTCCTCCCCGCCGACCGCACCGAGGGGCTTCGACGCCCGGGTGTTCGGCCAGCGGGTGCGCCACTACCGGCGCCTGGCCGGCCTCACCCTCGACAAGCTCGGCGCCGACCTGGGCCGGCCCGCCTCCTGGCTCTCGCAGGTGGAGAACGGCCACCGCGAGCCGAAGCTGTCGACCGTCGACGCCCTCGCCGCCGCCCTCGGCTGCTCGACCGCCGACCTGCTCGACCCGGCGCCCCCGAACCGGCGGGCCGAGCTCGAGGTGGAGCTGGCCCGCCTGCAAGCCGCACCGGCGTACGCCGACCTCGGCCTGCCGGCCCTGCGGCCTTCGGCCCGGGTCGACGACCTGGTGCTCGAGCACCTCGTGGCCCTGGCGTCGTCGCTGGCCGCCGCCTCGGCGGCCGCCCAGTGGAGCGCGGTGCCCGCCGCGGCGGCGGCGCCGCTCGCTCCCGTCGGCCTGGGTGCGCGCGCCGCCAACGCCGCCATGCGGGCCGAGATGCGTCGGCGCGACAACTACTTCGAGGAGATCGAGCGGGAGGCGGGCGCCGCCCTGGCCGCGGTCGACTACGCCGGGCCGGGCACCGTGTCCGAGCGGCACCTCACCGACGTGGCCGCCCACTACGGGTTCCGCATCGCCCGGGTGATGGACCTGCCGCCCTCGGCCCGGTCGATCACCGACGTCAAGCACCGGGTGATCTACGTCCCCCAGCGCAACAACGCCTCGAACCGCACCGCCCGCTCGGTGATCGCCCAGACGCTCGGCCACTTCGCCCTGGGGCACGAGGAGCCGGCCGACTTCGAGGGCTACGTGCGCCAGCGGGTGGAGGCCAACTACTTCGCCGGCGCGCTGCTCGCCCCCGAGTCGGCGGCCGTCGCCGTGCTCGGGTCGCTCAAGGCCCAGCACGACATCTCCGTCGAAGACCTGTCGGAGAGCTTCTACATCTCCTACGAGATGGCCGCCCACCGGCTGACCAACCTGATCACCCGGCACTTCGACATCCCCGTGCACTTCCAGCGCTCCGACCCCGAGGGGGTGCTCTGGAAGGCCTACGAGAACGACGGGGTGCTGCTGCCCGCCGATGTCGACGGCACCATCGAGGGCCAGCGGGTGTGCCGCTACTGGTCGGCCCGGCAGGCGTTCGAGTCGTCCGACGCCTACTCGCTGCACCACCAGTGGACCGAGACGGCCAACGGCTGGTTCTGGTGCGCCACCCACGTCGAGGTCGACCGCGACCGGGGCGATGCCGTCACCGTCGGCACCTCCGAGCCTTACGCCCGGTTCTTCCGGGGGTCCGACACGACGAACCGGGCGGTCTCGCGCTGCCCCGACCCGGCGTGCTGCCGGGCCCCCGCGCCCGCCCTCGAGTCGAAGTGGGCCGGTGCGGCCTGGACCTCGGCGCGCGACCACAGCCACTTCGTGTCCGGGCTGCCCACCGACACGGTCAGCTTCAGCCCGTACCCCGGCGTCGAGCTCACCGACGTCTACGCCTTCCTCGACCGCCACGCGCCGGGCGGCCCGCCGGCCCCGAGGGTGCCGTGACCCCTCCGGGGTAGCGTCGACGACGTGGCGGTGCTGGCGGCGTTCTCGATCACCCCGCTCGGCGGCGACGCCGTCGGCGACGACGGGTCGGTCGGCGCCGCGGTCGCCGAGGTGGTTCGCCTGGTGCGGGCATCGGGCCTGGCCAACGAGACCAACGCCATGTTCACCAACGTCGAGGGCTCCTGGGACGACGTCATGGCCCTCATCGGCCGCTGCGTCGACCACGTCGCCGCCGCCGCGCCCCGGGTGAGCGTCGTGGTCAAGTGCGACGTGCGCCCCGGTGCCAGCGACGCCCTGCACGCCAAGGTCGCTTCGGTCGAGCGGCACCTGACCGCACCTCGATAGAGGCGGCGGCCGGCGTGAGCGACGAGCGATCGGACGGGCCCGGCCGGCCCCAGCGGAGCGCGACCGGCCGGGCCGGCGACCGGCGTCGTCACCGGCTCGCTGCCCGGTTCGGCGTCACCGGCGCGGCGGGCGGTCGACGCCGCCGCGGGGTCGGCCGCTCGTTGCGGTTCCTGCGGGTGTTCTTCGCCATCCCGGCGGCGATCATCGCCGGATTCGCGGCGCTGACGGCGCTGTGCATCGCCTACGACGACGGCGACCTTCCCGGCTCGGTCGGGTTGCGCCACGCCCTGACCCGGGCGGTGTCGCCGTCGACGGCGTCGTCGGCCCTGCAGGTCGTCGCCGGTGGCATGACGACCCTCACGTCGATCACCTTCTCGCTGCTGCTCGTGGCCGTGCAGCAGAGCGCCGCCAGCCTGTCACCGGTCATCTTCGACCAGTTCTTGCGGCGCCGCGCCAACCAGGCCGTGTTCGGCTACTTCGTCGGCCTGACGATGGCCGCGTTCGTGTTCGTGACCGCCGCCCCGGGCGGCTCGCCGCCGCTGCTCGGCGCCGTGGTGGCATCCACCCTCAGCATCGGGGCGCTCGCCCTCCTCGTCGCCCTCGTCTACGGCACCGTCGAGCAGATGCGGCCCCCGAACGTCATCGGTGCGCTGCACGATCGCACCCTGGCGGCGCGGGGCCGGGAGGCCGCCCTGCTCGCCGGCAGCCGCCGCCAGGAGCGCAGCCGCGACCCGGTGCGCACCAGCCACCGCTCCGAGGTGTGGGGCTACGTCACCGACGTCGACGTCGACGTGCTGCACCGGGCCCTCGACGCCATCCCCGGTGCGGAGATCCGGCTGCACGTGGCCATCGGCGATGCCGTCGTGCGCGGCCAGACCCTCGCCACCGTCCGCGACGACGACGAGGCCGACGCCGACTGGCTGGCGCGCCAGGTGGCGGGCGCCGTGCTCATCGGCGCCTCCCGCGACCTGACCGTCGACGCCACCGCCGGCATCGACGCCCTGGCCAACATCGGCTGGAGCGCGGCATCGTCGGCCCGCCACAACCCGGAGGTGGCCCGGCAGGTGCTGCACGCCCTCGAAGACCTGGCCCGCCGCCTGCACGACGACGACCCCGCAGGCAGCCCGGAGGGCGACTGCTCGTGGGCGCTGGTCTATCCCGACAACGACGCCGGGCAGGTGTACGCCGGCATGGTCGGCGTGGTGGGCGCCGCCTGCGAGTCCGCGCAGCAGCGCACCGCGGCGCGGGGCCTCGACGCCCTGGTGCGCCTGGTCGAGCTCGGGGTGCACCCTTCGGCTGTGGAGCGCGAGGGCCCCGACGGCGACGACCACGTCGATCGCCGCAGCGTCCGCGACCACCTCGCCGAGGCGGTGCGCCTGGCTCGCCAGATGCCCGCAGGCGATGCCCTCGGCGCCGCCATCGGCCGCGGCGAGGCGGTGCTCGACCGCCGGTCGTGACGGTGACGCCGCGGTGCGGTCAGTCGTCGACCGGCTCGAGCTGCGGCTCGGCGTCGCCCGGTCCCGACGCGCCACGTCCCTCGAGGGCGTCGAGCAGGTGCATGGCCACGTCGGCGACGACCACGCCGTCGGCCTTGGCCGCCTTCGTGCCGTCGTCGAGCATGATGTAGCAGAAGGGGCAGGCGGTGGCGATGCGGGCGGCGCCGGTGCCGATCAGCTCCTGGCTGCGCTCCGCGTTGATCTTCTTCGCCGACTCCTCCATCCACATGCGCGCCCCGCCGGCCCCGCAGCACATGCTCTTCACCTCGTTGCGGCCGGCCTCGACGATCTGGATGCCGGCCAGGCTGCCGAGCACCTTGCGCGGTGCGGTGTAGATGTCGTTGTGGCGGCCGAGGTAGCAGCTGTCGTGGTAGACGACCCGCTCGGGCAGCGAGGCGCCGCTCATGTCGAGCTGCCCCGACGCGATGAGCTGCTCGAGCAGCTGGGTGTGGTGGATCACCTCGTAGTGGCCGCCCAGCTGCGGGTACTCGTTCTTCAGGGTGTTCAGGCAGTGCGGGCACTGCACCACGATCTTCTTCACCTGCATGGCGCCGAACATCTCGACGTTCTGCATGGCGAGCATCTGGAACAGGTACTCGTTGCCCGACCGGCGGGCGGGGTCGCCGGTGCAGCGCTCCGACGGGCCGAGGATGGCGAAGTCGACGCCGGCCCGGGTGAGCAGCTTGGCCACCGCCTGGCTGACCTTCTTGTTCTTGTCGTCGAAGCTGCCGGCACAGCCGACCCAGTAGAGGTACTCGTGGTCGAGGGGCGAGTCGGGCGACGCGATGGCCACCTCCTCGGGGATGCCCTCGGCCCACTCGCCCCGGTCGCCGTTGGAGAGGCCCCACGGGTTCTCCTGGTTCTCCATCGAGCGGTACATCGAGCCGAGGCTGGCCGGGAAGTTCGACTCCATGAGCGACAGGTAGCGCCGCATGTCGAGGATCTTGTCGAGGATCTCGATGCTGACCGGGCAGTTCTCGTCGCAGGCCTTGCACGTGGTGCACGACCAGATCTCTTCTGGGGTGATGCGCTCGAAGACCGAGTCGGCGCTGATGGTCAGCTCGCGCACCTGGCCGATCACCGGGGTCACCGGGTCGAACTCGGTGACCCCGTCAGCGCCCGCCACCCCGCCCGCCGGGTGGGTGGCGGCCATCACGTTGCCGATCTTGGTGACGATCTCGCGGGGGTCGAGCGGCTTGCCGGTGTTCTGCGCCGGGCACACCGCCGTGCAGCGCCCGCAGATGGTGCAGCTGTCGGTGTCGAGCAGCTGCTTCCACGTGAAGTCCTCGATGGCGTTCGCCCCGAAGCTCTCGAGCTCGGTCTCGGTCAGGTTCGGCAGCGCCCGCATGGCGCCCTTCGGCCGCTCGCGGTCTTTGAGGTACATGTTCACCGGCGAGGTGACCATGTGGCGCAGCTTGGTGGTCGGGAGGATGGCGACGAAGGCCAGGAAGGCAACCACGTGCACCACCCACAGCACCTGGTGGATGGTGCCGAGGGTCGAGGTGCCGATGCCGCTGAAAGCGGCCGACAGCCAGTACGCGAGGAAGCCCCACTCCTCGAACGCCGGCCGCCCGGCGCCGGCGATCCGCACCGCCTGCACGACCAGGCCGGTCACGCCGATCAGCCCGAGGGTGGTGAGGATGAGGGCGTCCTCCGGCCTGGTCTTCAGCCGGATCCGGTAGGGGCGCTGGATGTAGCGGCGCACCGCCGCCCAGCCGATGCCGATGACGAACAGGCCGCCGGCGAGGTCGCCGCAGAACTTGTAGCCCTGGTAGACGCCGCCGTGGAGGAACTTGATCGGCTCGGGGACCAGGTGGTCGATCTCGAGCAGCGTGGTGATGGCGAACAGGGCCAGGAACGGGAAGTAGATCAGCGAGTGCATGACCCCGGCGGCGGGGTCGCGCAGCAGGGTCTGCATCGTGAGCCCGCGCCGGAGGTTGGCGATGCGGCGCGCCCGGTTCTCGGGCGTGGTCACCCGCCGGTCGGGTTGGCCGCGCTCCCAGTTCTCGACCCGCAGCGAGAACAGCCACCCGGCGACGAGCACGGCGGCGACGGTGGCCACGTAGAACGCGGCGCGCAGCGCGTGCGGGATGCCGACGAAGACGGGGCGGGCGATGGGGCTGTGGTCGCTGCGGCTCACCTCGGCGCCGAGGATCCCGGAGGCGGCGACGACGGCCGCGACCAGCACGGTGGCGACGAGCACCAGCCGCGAGGGCCGGATGCTGCGCCTGGGCTTCATTGCAGTTGCCATGGCAGCCGGCGATGCTACTCAGGGGTAGCCCGCCGGCCCCAGCCCGGCGGTCGCTCAGTGCGAGGCGGCCCTGCTGTCGGCTTCGCTCAGGCGCTCGGCCATGGTGGTGAGGATCGTGTACGCCATGGCCGGGACGTCGTCGAGCACGGTGCGGAACTCGCGCTGGCCGATCACGAGCAGCTCGATCTCGCCGTCGGCGACGACCGTGGCGTTGCGGGTGCCGTGGCCGAGCACGGCCAGCTCGCCGAAGTAGTCGCCCTCGCCGAGGGAGGCCACCTTCTCGCCGTTGCGCTCCACGGTGGCCGCCCCCGAGACGACCAGGTAGAACTCGTGGCCCACGTCGCCCTGGGTGACGATCTTGGTGCCGGCCGGGAGGGTGACCACGTCGGCGATCTTGGCGATCAGCTCGATCTGCTTGGGGCTCAGGCTGCGGAACAGCCGCACCCCGGCCAGGTGTTCGACCTTTTTGTCTCGTGCCATGGCGCGGAGCGTAGGTGAGGAGGCGCCCGGTGCGCTGAGGTGACCGTCGCGTGCCGGGCGGCGCTGCCGATCGGCGCAGTTCACACAGCGGAAACGCCGGCGGCGATCGACCGAAACACTTCCCTGCCACCGTCTGGGCACTCGATCACCTACCAGCAGGAGGAGGCGCCTTGCTCGCCACGGCCCTGCACACAGCCGCATCGTGTGCGTTCAACCCCGATGTCACATCGACGGTCAAGGGGTGCGCCCCGACCGTCGACCAGGGCGACAACGCCTGGATCCTCGCCAGCTCCGCGCTGGTGCTGTTCATGACCCCCGGCCTGGCGTTCTTCTACGCCGGCATGGTGCGTCGCAAGAACGTCCTCGGCATGATCATGCAGAACTGGGTGGTCATGGGCCTGGTGGGGGTGGTGTGGGTGCTGGTCACCTACAGCCTCGCCTTCGGCGTCGACGCCGGCGGCATCGGCTTCGTGGGCACCTTCCACTTCGCCGGGCTGCTGAACATCGACAGCCAGCCGGTGCCGGGCGAGAGCCTCACGATCAGCCCGATCGTGTTCGTCGTGTTCCAGATGATGTTCGCCGTCATCACCCCCGCGCTGATCACCGGCACGACCGCCGACCGGCTCAAGTTCGGTGCCTACTGCACCTTCATCGTGCTGTGGTCGATCGTCGTCTACGCGCCCGTCGCCCACTGGGTGTTCTCGCCCACCGGCTGGCTGTTCCAGCGGACCGCCGAGGACTTCGCCGGCGGCACCGTGGTGCACATCAACGCCGCCATGGGCGGCCTCGGGCTGCTGCTGGTGCTCAAGAACCGGCGAGGGTGGCCGGGCTCGCCGATGAAGCCGCACAACGTGCCGTTCACCGTGCTCGGCGCCGGCATCCTCTGGTTCGGCTGGTTCGGCTTCAACGCCGGCTCGGCGCTGGCGGCCAACAACCTCTCGGCGCACGCCTTCCTCAACACCAACACGGCCACGGCCGCGGCGCTGCTCGGCTGGATCGCCTGCGAGAAGGTGAAGAACGGCAAGTCGACGACCCTCGGCGGGGCGTCGGGGGCCGTCGCCGGCCTGGTCGCCATCACCCCGAGCTGCGGCTACGTCAACCTGCTGGGCGCCCTGGTCATCGGGCTGGTCGCCGGGGTGGCGTGCTGCCTGGCCTGCGGCCTGAAGTTCCGCTTCAACCGGGACGACGCCCTCGACGTGCTCGGCGTGCACTTCGTCGGCGGGGTGCTCGGGGCGGTGCTCATCGGCTTCTTCGGCACCAACAGCTTCAACAGCGCCGCCCGCAACGGCCTCTTCTACGGGGGCGGTGTCGGGCTCCTCGGTGAGCAGTGCCTCGGGGTGATCTGCGTGGCGGGCTACAGCCTGGTGGTCAGCTACCTCCTGGCCAAGGGCATCGACATGACCATGGGCCTGCGGGTCAGTGAGGAGGAGGAGGAGGTCGGCCTCGACCTCACCCAGCACGAGGAGACCGCCTACGACTTCGACAGCGTGCTGTCGGGAGTACGGTCCGCCCTCACCGGCGGCGAGCCCATCTCGCCCTTCGCCCGCCCCACCGCCGGCGCCGGTGCCACGACCCCGCTCGGAGGTGACGCATGAGGTTGGTGACCGCAATCATCAAGCCGTTCAAGCTCGACGACGTGAAGGCCGGCCTGCAAGACCACGGCGTGACCGGCATGACGGTGAGCGAGGTGCAGGGCTTCGGCCGCCAGAAGGGCCACACGGAGGTCTACCGGGGCGCCGAGTACACCGTCGACTTCACGCCGAAGATCCGCATCGAGCTGGTCGTCGACGACGACGACGCCACCGCGGTGGTCGACCTGATCACCAAGCTGGCCCGCACCGACAAGATCGGCGACGGGAAGGTGTGGACGACCTACGTCGACGACGTGGTGCGCATCCGCACCGGTGAGCGGGGCGCCGACGCCGTCTGACAGCGCCGGGGCGTGCGAACGCCCGCCCGCATCGAGGGGCAGT
>DASTHS010000268.1:0-2276 GCA_035718085.1 Acidimicrobiales bacterium
CGCCCTCGCACTGGCCGCGGTCGAGCGCGACCCCGGGCTGGTCGCCCGCTTCGCCGGCGCCGTGCTCACCCCCAACCCCGCCGAGCTGTCGCTGATGCTCGGCGGCCGGGCGGTCGACGACCCCCTCGCCTGCGCCCGCGACGCCGCCCGACGCTTCAGCGGCGTCGTCAGCCTGGGCGGCGGCGAGTCGGTGATCGCCGCCCCCGACGGGTCGGCCTGGCACGAGACCGCCGGCTCGGTCGGCCTCGGCGTGTCGGGCTCCGGTGACGCCGAGGCCGGGGTCGTGGCCGGGCTGCTGGCCCGAGGCGCCGACGCCGCCCAGGCCGCCGTGTGGGCCGCCCACCTGCACGGCACCGCCGGCGACCACCTGGCCACCCGCCTCGGCCGGGTGGGCTACCTCGCCCGGGAGGTCGTCGACGAGGTGCCCGTGGTGCTCAGCCAGTACGACTGACGGCCGGGCCGGCCGCCGGGACGCGGTCAGCCGGCCGACGCAGCGGTGGCGCCCCCGGCGCCGGCCCGGTCGAGCACCCGGTCGAGCAGGCGGCCCAGGGCGGCGTCGGTGGTCGCCGCCCGGGTCAGGTTGATCGAGTGGCCGACGCCGGGCTCCACGACCAGCTCCGCCGACGGGCCGGCCTCCCGGGCGATGCGTTGGTTGGCGGCCAGCGGCGTGAGCCGATCGTCGGTGCCCACGACGACGACCACCGGCACCTGGCCGAGCGAGGGCAGCACGGCGGTGTCGTCGTGGTCGATGAAGGTGGCGTAGAAGGCGGCGGTGATGGTGAGCGGCGTCTCCTCGAGCATCGCCTGCACCTCGTCGACCCAGTCGTCGCGCACGTCGTCGCGCCCGAAGAGCAGCCGGCGGGTGAGCAGCCGGCCGCCCCGGGTGCCGCGCCGGCGCACGGCCTCGAGCGCCGGGGCCAGCAGCTGCAGCAGCCCGAGGTAGAGGCGCAGCAGGCCGAGGCGGCGCAGAGGCCGCACCACCTTCCAGAGCGGGTCGTCGGGCTCGGGGGCCGCCGAGGCGGCGATCAGACCCAGCCCGGCGATCGAGCCGGAACCAGCACCCGAGAGGCGGCCCGGCTGCTGGTTGCACAGCGACATGATCGACATGCCACCCATCGAGTGGCCGACGAGCACCACGGGCCGGCCGCCGGCCACCTCGGCGTGCACCCAGTCGAGCACCCGGCCGAGGTCGTCGCCCAGCTGGTCGATGGTGGCCCGCCGCACGTCATCCCACCCCGACCGCCCGTGGCCCCGCTGGTCGTAGAGCACCAGTGTGGCCCGGTCGCGCAAGGCGGCGCGCTGGAGGTCGAACTCCTCCAGCCGGGCGGTGAACCCGTGGGAGAACAGCACCACCACCGGCGCGTCGGGCGCCCCGTCGACCTCGACGTGCAGCGCCACGCCGTCGGCGGTGCGCACGACGGTGGGGCCGGGGCCGCCCAGCCGGCGGGCCAGCTCGGCCCGGTAGGCGCGCCCGGCGCGGATCCGCCGCCTCACGTCGCCACCCCCCGGGCGGCCGTGCCCGGCACGTCGGCCAGCAGGTCGGCCAGCAGGTCGGCCAGCAGGTCGGCAACGATGCTCACCCCCGGACCCTCCCCACCGAGGTTCGCCCGAACCCGCGCCCATCAGGTAGAAACTTCGGATGCGGATCCTCATCCTGGGGGGCGACGGGTACCTGGGATGGCCGACCGCCATGCACCTGTCGGCCGCGGGGCACACCGTCGGGCTGGTCGACAACTTCGCCCGCCGGGGCATCGACGACGAGCTGGGCACCTCGAGCCTGGTGCCGATCGGCACCATGGGTGAGCGCATCGAGCTGTGGCACGAGCTGACCGCCGTCCGCTTCGACAGCTGGGTGGGCGACCTGGCCGACGCCGGCTTCGTGCACCGGGTGGTGCGCGAGTTCGGGCCCGAGTGCATCGTGCACTACGCCGAGCAGAAGTCGGCGCCGTACTCGATGATCGACCAGGCCCATGCCGTGCACACCCAGGCGGCGAACGTGGTCGGGAACCTGAACGTGCTCTACGCCATCCTGGAGCACGACCCGTCGATCCACCTGCTCAAGCTCGGCACCATGGGCGAGTACGGCACCCCGAACATCGACATCGAGGAGGGGTGGCTCACCCTCACCCACCGGGGCCGCACCGACACGGTGCTGTTCCCGAAGCGGCCCCCGTCGATGTACCACCTCTCCAAGGTGCACGACAGCCACAACATCGAGTTCGCCTGCCGGGTGTGGGGGCTGCGGGCCACCGACCTGAACCAGGGCGTGGTCTACG
>DASTHS010000269.1:0-3203 GCA_035718085.1 Acidimicrobiales bacterium
CCAGCACGTCGGTGGGCCCGCTCTTGCCGAGGAACCGCTCGTTCAGGTCGGCAATCGTGTCCTCGTCGACGAAGAGCATCGACAGCTCGGCGTCGCCCCGCACGCCCTGGTCGGCCAGCACCGCCTCGGCGAGGCGCACCCAGCGCAGGGTGTCGACGGGCGCGGCCGCCTGCTCGTCGGCGGCGAACACCTCCACGGCCACGGCTGCTCAGATCCTCGGCGGGCGGGCGGCCTGGCCGGGGGCCGCCGCCGCCTCGTAGGCCGACACGATGTCCTGGACGATGCGGTGGCGCACGACGTCGCGCCGGCCCAGGTGCACGAAGGCCAGCCCCTCGATGCCGCCGAGCACGGCGTCGAGGCCGATGAGCCCGGAGCGGCCACCGGGCAGGTCGACCTGGGTGTCGTCGCCGGTCACCACGACCTTCGACCCGAACCCGATGCGGGTGAGGAACATCTTCATCTGCTCCGGCGTGGTGTTCTGGGCCTCGTCGAGGATGATGAACGAAGAGTTGAGCGTGTTGTGGGTCACGAGGAAGTCGCTCGTGACATAGAGCGAGTCGGAGGCACCGACGGCGATGCACACGCAGTCGGCCTCCCCCGCCGGATCGACCCGGTCGACGAAGCGCTTCGGCCGGCCGCCCCTCACCTCGGCGTAGCGGGCGGCCTTGCGGGCCAAGCGGAACGGCGCGACGCCGGCCGGCAGGCGGATGTCGATGCAGTGCGCGTCGCAGCGGTGGCGCACCGGGCGATCAGGCGACCCGGCCGGGGGGCGGCCGGCAGCGGCCCGGGTGCGGACGGAGGCGACCCCGCCGAGGGAGCGCACGAGGAACACGACGTCGTCGCGCAGCGCCGATGACGTCGTGGAGTACTGCACGCGACACGACCGCCCCCGCTGGCGCACGTGGCCGCCGCCGGTGTCGAGCAGGCCCTGGAGCACCCCGAGGCGCACGTCGGGCGAGTTGAGCAGGTAGTCGGCGGGCACGTGCTTGGTGGCCGACCCGGTGCCGGCGATGCCGAGGGCACGCAGCGCTCCCGTGACGGGGTGCTCGAGGACGACGCCACCGGGCCGCCGGCCGCCACCGCCACCGCGGGCGCGCAGGACGTAGTCGTGGGTGCCGGGCCGGTGCACGGGCTCGACCTCGGGGAACGCCGCTCCCAGCGCAGCCACCAGCTCGGGGTCGGCAGTGCTGAACGAGGGGGCCGTGGAGCAGGTGATGCACCCGTCGCCGAGCAGCAGGCCGAGCGCGTACGGGTCGATCGGCACGTCGCCGGGCTCGAAGCGCACCGGGCCCACCAGGGGCAGCTCGAAGCGGCGCCGGCCCACCATGCGCTCGCGGCCCACCATGTCGGCGGTCTGCACGATGCGGCCGGCCCTGCCCCGGCGGACGTCGTCGGGGGTGCGCACGAACCACAGGTGCTCGCCGCAGGCCACGGTCGACGCGCCGTCCTGGGTGGTGACCCGCCAGACCGGCTTGCGGCCCTGCGGGTACACGCCGAGCACCGGGGTGGGCCGGCCGTCGGAGCCGACCACGAGGTCGCCGACCCGAAGCCGACCCATCGTGGTGAAGCCGTGCGGGGTGAGCACCGGGGTGTCGACCGGTTGCGCCCGCCCGCGCATGTAGGCAAGGGGGGCCACCTCCACGGTGCCGGCCTCGAGCAGGCGGCGGGCGCCCTCGGTGCCGAGCATGTCGTAGAGGGCGTCGTAGAGCGGCCGGAGGTAAGGGTCGATCTTGGCCATGAGGTCGCCGGGCAGGAAGCCCAGGCGCTCGCCGGCCTCCACCGCCGGGCGGGTGAGGATGATGCGGTCGACGGCCTTGGCCTGCAGCTGCTGCACGGCGAGGGCGACGGCCAGGTAGCTCTTGCCGGTGCCGGCCGGCCCGATGCCGAAGGTGATGGTGTTGGCGGCGATGGCGTCGGCGTAGCGCTTCTGCCCGCTGGTCTTGGGCCGCACCGACCGGCCCCGCGCCGACCGCAGCACCTCGGCGGTCAGCACCTCCGACGGCCGCTCGTCGGCGCGCACCATGTCGATGGTGCGGTGCACGACCTGCGGATCGACCACCTGGCCCTGCTCGAGCAGCAGGCGCAGCTCGTCGAGCAGCCGGGCGGCGAGGGCGGCGTCGTCACCCTCCAGGGTGAACTCGTTGCCCCGGGCGATGATCCGCGTGGCGGCGAAGGCGCCCTCGACGAGGCGGAGGTTCTCGTTGAGCGGCCCCACCAAGCGCGGCATCAGGTGGTTGGGCACGGTGACGGTGACGGTCGTTGACACGGGCGCTCCCGTGCAGGCTACCCCCCGGGCGCGCACCTGGTGCCGCTCAGCCGTGGCCCCAGCCCATCCGCTCGCCGCCCATCACGTGCAGGTGCAGGTGGGGGACGCTGTTGAGCGAGTCGGGGCCAACGTTGAACACGAGCCGGTAGCCCGACTCGGCGATGCCCTCGGCGGCAGCCACCTGCTGGGCCGAGGTCATCAGGTCGGCCAGCAGGGGGCCGTCGTCGGCCGTCAGCTCGGCGGCGTCGCGCACGTGCCGGCGGGGCACGACGAGCACGTGCACCCGGGCGGCGGGGTTGATGTCGCGGAACGCGTAGGTGGTGGGCGTCGAGAGAACCTCGGCGGAGGGGATCTCGCCCGCGACGATCTTGCAGAACAGGCAGTCGTCCATCGCTGCCGACGCTACCGTCGTGGGGTGGACGCCACCGGTGACGCCGGCGCGATGTGAGCGGCGCACCGGTCGGCGAGGGCGGCGGTGGGGGAAGTGACGGAGCCGACCTCGACCGCCTGGCGGGGCTGCTCGGCGTGTGGGCGGCCGACGCCGCCGCGCGCGACGCCGCCGGGTCTCGGGCCCGCCAGCGGTGGCTGGCGGAACAGGCGGGCGCCGAGGCGACGCTGGTCGGCGCCCTGGTCGACCTGGCGGAGGCGGCCGCCACCTGTGAGCTGCGCACGGCAGCGGCGAGCTTCACCGGCCGCATCGAGGCGGTGGGGCGCGACTTCTGCGTCGTCGGCCCCGCCGGGGCCGACGTCCCGGCCGGGCGGTCGCCGGGGCGTCCCGCAGGCGGCTGGTCGGCGACGGCCGCAGGTGGGTGGCCGGCGACGGGTGAGGGGTCGGCCGCCGGTGAGCGCACGGTGGTCGCCCTCGGAGCCGTCGTGGCCGTGCACCCGGCGGGCCCCCCGCCGCCCTCCCCCGCCCGGCACCTGGTCAGCGGCGCCC
>DASTHS010000270.1:0-6468 GCA_035718085.1 Acidimicrobiales bacterium
CTGCGGGGCGTGCAGCGCCGGGCTGTGGAGCTGCTGCGAGAACTCCAATCCCAACGCCGGCGCAGCCGAGAAGCTCTTCGGCCACCCCGTCAGCGGCATCTTCGGCTACTCGCACCTGACCGGCGGCTACGCCGGCGGGCAGGCCGAATATGTGCGGGTGCCCTTCGCCGACGTCGGGCCGTTCAGGGTGCCCGACCACCTGAGCGACGAGCAGGTGCTGTTCCTCACCGACATCCTGCCGACCGCCTACATGGGCGCCGACATGTGCGACATCTCCGACGGCGACGTGGTCGCCGTGTGGGGGGCCGGCCCGGTCGGCCAGCTGGCCCTCGACAGCGCCCGCGTGCTGGGCGCCGCCAAGGTCATCGCCATCGACCGGGAGCCCTACCGGCTCAAGATGGCGGCCGACGCCGGCTACGAGACCATCGACTTCTCGACCACCGACGTGCGCTCCGCCCTGCTGGAGATGACCGGCGGGCGCGGCCCCGACGCCTGCATCGACAGCGTCGGCATGGAGGCGACCCACGGCAGCCCCCACGTCGCGGCCTACGACCGGGTCAAGCAGGCGGGCCGCATGGAGACCGAGCGGCCCCACGCCCTGCGCCAGGCCATCACCTCCTGCCGCAGCGGCGGCGTGGTGTCGGTGATCGGGGTCTACGGCGGGTTCATCGACAAGTTCCCGAGTGGCTCGTTCATGAACCGCTCGATCACCCTGCGCACCGGGCAGTGCCACGTGCACCGCTACCTGCAGCCACTGCTCGAGCGCATCGAGCGCGGCGAGATCGACCCGACGCGGATCATCACCCACACCCTGCCGCTCGAGCAGGCGCCGCACGGCTACGACATCTTCAAGCACAAGCTCGACGAGTGCGAGAAGGTGGTGCTCAAGACGGGCTGACCTCCGTTCGCCACCCGGCACCACCGACAGGAGCACCGATGATCGCCGACCCCGCCGCCGTCCCCGCCCCGGCGTGACCGACACCGCCAGCCCCTCGGCCACCGACGACGCGGAGGCTGCCGACACCCCTGCCCAGCGCGTCGCCGCCGAAGACCCGGCCGGCGAGGGGCCGCTGGCCGACGCCTTCGACCGCATCGTGCTGGAGGGTGCGCCGCGCCTGCAGCGGCGGCTCCCCGACCTGCTGGCCACCGGCGTCGTCGCCGGGGTCGAGGTGTCGCTCGGCGTGCTGGCCCTGCTGGCCGTGGAGAACGCCACCGGCAGCCCCCTGCTGGGGGGGCTGGCGTTCTCGTTCGGGTTCATCGCCTTGCTGCTCGGCCACAGCGAGCTGTTCACCGAGGGGTTCCTCGTGCCCGTCGCCGTGGTGGCCGCCGGCGAGGCGTCGGTCTGGCAGATGCTGCGGTTCTGGGCGGGCACGGCGGTCGCCAACCTGGCCGGTGGCTGGCTGCTCACCCTGATCGCCATGCAGGCGTACCCGCAGCTGCACCACACCGCGATCGAGGCGGGCACCTACTTCATCGACACCGGCTACACCGCCCGCTCGCTGTGCCTGGCCATCGTCGCCGGGGCGACCATCACGCTGATGACCCGGATGACCAACGGCACCGACTCCATGCCGGCCCGCCTCATCGCTGTCGTGGCCAGCGCCTTCCTGCTCGCCGGCCTCAAGATGTCGCACTCGATCCTCGAATCGCTGCTCATCTTCTCGAGCCTCCACGCCGGGGCCACCAGCTTCGGGTACGCCGACTGGGCCGGCTGGTTCGCGTGGACGGTGCTCGGCAACGTCATGGGGGGCATCGGGCTGGTCACCCTGCTGCGGCTGGTCCGCAGCAGGCGCATGCTGGCCCGCCACCGCGAGGAGGCCGCCGCCTGACCCACCACCATTGACCATGCCAGTGACGAATGGTACGGTGTGTGGTGGTACGAGCGAAGGGAGCGGGATGAGCGACGCGGTGCCGATGCGGGAGCTGGAGTTCGACCAGTGGGTGGCCGACCTGCCCCACGACTTCGCCGGCGACCTGGTGATGAGCCACGTCCTGGCGGTGCTCTCGTCGGTGTTCCCCGACGGGGAGGATTACTTCGTCCGGTCGGTGCGCGCCGGCGCCCCGGCGGTGACCGACCCCGGGCTGGCCGCCGACGTCGAGGGGTTCGTCGGCCAGGAGTCGATGCACGGGCGTGAGCACCGGGTGCTCAACGAGCGGCTGGCCGAGCTCGGCTACCCCACCCGGGCGATCGGCCGGTACGTGCGGGGGTTGACGCGGGTGCGCGAGAAGGTGCAGGGCCGCCGCGGGAACCTGGGGTTCACCGCCGCCCTCGAGCACTACACGGCGACCCTGGCCGAGCTGCTGCTCGGCGACCCCGAGGCGCGGGCGGTCATCGGCCACCCGGGGGTGCGTGACCTGCTGGTGTGGCACGCCCTCGAGGAGGCGGAGCACAAGGCGGTGGCCTTCGACGTGTTCCGGGCCAACGGTGGCTCCGAGTGGCTGCGGATGCTCACCATGGTCATCACCCACCTGACCTTCGTGCTCGAGACGGGCACCTGGACGCTCGTCTCGCTGGCCCGCGACCCCGAGGCGCGCGCCCACCCCGGGGAGGTGGCCCGCGGGCTGTGGCGGCTGCGGCGGTCCCCGTTCACCTCCGGCCGGGCGCTGCGCATGCTGGCGCAGTACACCACGCCGGGGTTCCACCCCGACCACCGCGACACCACGGCGCTGGTGGCGGAGTGGCGGGAGCGGCTCTTCGGCGACCGCGGCGCCCTGGTGGAGGCGTTGGCCAGCTGACCACTCGCCCGCCCGTCTCCGCTCAGAGGGGGAAGCGGCGGCGGATCCAGTCGGCCAGCAGCGGGTCGGTCACCCGCACGGTCGGCCCGTCGGGCACCACGTCGCCCCGGTCGAGCAGCCGGCGGCGGGCCGCCGCCGCAGCGCCGCCGGCCACACCAAGCAGCGCAGCCTCCGCCCCGTAGACCGACCCGGTGTGGGCGACGGCCCGCAGCACCGCCTTGTCGCTCTCGGCCATCTGGCTGAACAGCCGCTCCAGGGGCTCGGCCTCCCTGGCCCGGAGGCCCTCCAGCGCAGCCGCCCAGGTGGCGGCGTCGACGGTCGCACCCGGGTCGGTGTAGGCCCACACGGCGTCGGCCAGCTGCATCGAGCGCATGGGGTGGCCCCGCCCGACATCCCAGACCAGCGCGGCGGTGGGCCCGGGGTGCCGTCCGGTGCGCTCGAAGCCGGCGGTGACCACCTCGTGCACCGCCGCGAGCGGCAGGGGCGAGATCTCGAGCAGTTCTGCCTGGCCGTAGAACGGCTCCGCCCGCGACGTGAACAGCGTGCGCATCATCGACGGCTGCGACCCGGCGACGACGATGCCGACCTGGCGGTAGCGGTGCTGCAGAGCAGTGCGCAACGCCCCTGCCGCCGCCGGCACGCGCGAGATGAAGGAGAACTCGTCGATGACGAGCAGCGTCTCGTGGCGGTCGGCGGCGGCCACGAGCACGTCGAGCACTGCTGCGAAGCTGAGGGCGGGGTCGGGTCGGTCACGGGGCTGGCCCCGCAACTCGACGCGGAGCATGCCGAGGTTGACCGCCACGGTGGCCGCCACCGCCCGCGCCGCCCGGGCGAAGGGCCCGTCGGCCACTGCGGCCAGCGCCTGGTCGAAGCGGGCGGCCACATCGGCCATCGATGCCACCTCGTAGAGGTCGACCCACACCACCGTCGCCTCGGCGCACTCGGCGGCGAGGCGGCGCAGCACGCTGGTCTTGCCATACCGACGGGGCCCTAGCAGTGCGGTGACCCGTCGGGCGGTCACCTGGGCCACGAGCTGCGCGACGAGGTCGTCGCGACCGACGACCTCCTCCGGCTCGAGAGGACCCTGGAACGGGAACGGCGACGGCTCGGCCCGGCGTGGTGTCATCCGCACATGCCGGTCAACCGTACAGACTCTGTACAACTGTCACTACAGAAAGTGTAGCGCGACGAAGATCAGTCGTCGGCCGATGCACCTGCCGCCGAGCGGCTGCGCAGCTCTTCGACCACTACCGGGTCGGCGAGGGTTGTGGTGTCGCCGAGGTCGCGCCCTTCGGCAACATCGCGCAAGAGCCGGCGCATGATCTTGCCGGAGCGGGTCTTGGGCAGGTCGTCGGTGAAGATGATCGTCTTCGGGCGGGCGAAGCGGCCCAGCTTGGCGGCGACGAACTCACGGAGTGCCTCGCCGTGCTCCTGGCTCTGGGCGTACCCGCTGCGCAGGGTCACGAAGGCGATGACGGCCTGGCCGGTGGTGTCGTCCTTGGCGCCGACGACCGCCGACTCGGCGACCGACTCGTGGTCGACCAAGGCGCTCTCGACCTCGGTGGTCGACAGCCGGTGGCCCGACACGTTCATGACGTCGTCGACCCGGCCCCGCAGCCAGAGGTAGCCGTCGTCGTCGAGGAACGCCTCGTCACCGGCGAAGTACCGGCCGGGGAAGCGCGACCAGTAGGTCTCGCGGTAGCGCTCGGGGTCGCCGTAGACGCCGCGCAGCATCGACGGCCAGGGGTGGGTCAGGGTGAGGTAGCCGCTGCCCGAGGTGACCGCCGCGCCTGACTCGTCGACCAGCTCCGCTTGGATGCCCGGGAGCGGGAAGGTGGCCGACCCCGGCTTGGTGGTGGTGGCGCCCGGGAGCGGGGAGATCATCACCGCCCCCGTCTCGGTCTGCCACCAGGTGTCGACGATCGGGCAGCGGCCACCGCCGATGCGGTCGTGGTACCACATCCATGCCTCGGGGTTGATGGGCTCGCCGACCGAGCCGAGCACCCGCAGCGACGACAGGTCGTGGCGCTCGGGGTACGAGGTTCCCCACTTCATGCACGCCCGGATGGCGGTCGGGGCGCAGTAGAGGATCGACACCTTGTACTGCTCGATGATCGACCACCACCGGTCCTTGTCGGGGAAGTCTGGGGTGCCCTCGTAGAGCACGCTGGTGGCCCCGTTGGCGAGGGGGCCGTAGACGATGTAGCTGTGGCCGGTGACCCAGCCGATGTCGGCGGCGCACCAGTAGACGTCGCGCTCGGCGTGGAGGTCGAACACGTACCTGTGGGTGTAGGCCACCTGGGTGAGGTAGCCACCCGAGGTGTGCATGATGCCCTTGGGCTTGGCCGTGGTGCCCGAGGTGTAGAGCAGGTAGAGCAGCTGTTCGGAGTCCATCGGCTCCGCCGGGCAGTCGGCGCCGGCGCCGGCCATGGCCTCGTGCCACCAGTGGTCGCGGCCCTCGACCATCTCGACGGTCGCGCCTTCCGCCCCCTCGGGGGCGTCGCCGACCCGCTTGACCACCACGACGTCGGTGATCGACGGGCAGGCGGCCAAGGCCACGTCGGCGGCCGGCTTGAGCAGCGACGCCTTGCCGCGCCGGTAGCCCCCGTCGGCGGTGACGAGCACCTTGGCCTCGGCGTCGTTGATGCGGTCGCGCAGGGCGTCGGCGCTGAACCCGCCGAAGACGACCGAGTGGGCGGCGCCGATGCGGGCGCAGGCGAGCATGGCGACGGGCAGCTCGGGCACCATCGGCATGTAGATGGCCACCCGGTCGCCCCGTTCGACGCCGTAGCCCTTGAGCACGTTGGCGAAGCGCTGCACGTCGGCCAGGAGGTCGGCGTAGGTCAGCGTGCGGGTGTCACCGGGCTCGCCCACCCAGTGGTAGGCGACCCGGTCACCATGGCCGGCGGCCACGTGGCGGTCGACGCAGTTGGCGCTGACGTTGAGGGTCCCACCGACGAACCACTTGGCGAACGGCTCGTCCCACTCGAGCACCGTGTGCCAGTCGGCGGACCAGTCGAGCAGCTGGGCGGCCTGGCGGGCCCAGTAGCCCTGCCAGTCACGATCGGCCTCGTCGTACTCCTCGGCCGAGGTGATCCAGGCCCCGGCCTTGATCGCCTCCGCCGGCGGGAAGGTCCGGCCCTCGACGGCGTCGCTCATCTGCGTCCCCCACCTCGTTGTCTCGGGATGTGTCAGCGCCTGCGCCCGACGGCGATCGCGCGCACGGCCAGGGGTCCGAACCTAGCCGCCACGCCCGAGAGCGCCAGCTCCCGCACGTCGCCGGGGGGCGCCAGGGCCGCCACCGCAGCGGGCGTGTCGGCGACCACCACGACCCCCCGGGTGGCGGCGGTGCTGGCACGGGCCAGCCAGTCCCGCGCCGGCCCCGGGTCGGCGATCCGGGTCGGCGTCGTCGCGCCCCGCGCCGGTCGGTGCGCCGCCATCCCACCCGCCGCCGCCGGTGGCCGCCCACCGCGGGCCACCGGCACGGCGACGGGCTGCAGGGCGTCACCGCCGTCGGCGGCCACCAGGCGCAGCTCGTGCCAGCGACCGTCGCTCCACTCGAAGCGGTCGGCCGGCAGCGACGACACCACCCCGACGGCGACCACCACAGCGACGGGCAGCCCGGTGGGCAGCTCGCCCACGACGGCGACCATGGGCCCGATGCCGAGCGGTCGGGCCGGGTCGTCGTCGCTGTCGTCGCCGGCCACCAGCGGGCCGAGCACCTCCGCGGGG
>DASTHS010000271.1:0-7238 GCA_035718085.1 Acidimicrobiales bacterium
CGGCAATGCCGATGTCGAGCGGCCCGTCGCTACCCGTCAGCCTGGCGTTTCGCAGCAGCGTGTCGAACATGCGCGGTCAGGAGAACCCGACCACGGCATGCGGCACATAGGGCTCCTCGAGGCTGCGGAGTTCGTCATCCGTCAGCTTCAGCGCCAGCCCGCCGACGGCATCTTCGAGATGCTGCAGCTTGGTCGCGCCGATGATCGGCGCGGCGATCCCGGGCTGGGCCAGCATCCACGCCAGCGCGACCTGGGCGGGAGCCACCCCCCGCTCGCCGGCGACGGCGGCGACGGCCTCGACGACGGCCTTGTCGCCCTCGCGGTAGAGGCGCTTGCCGAACTCGTCGGTCTCCGTGCGGGCGGTGGTCGAGTCCCACGGCCGGGTGAGGCGCCCGCGGGCCAGTGGGCTCCACGGGATGAGCCCCACGCCCTGGTCGAGGCAGAGGGGGATCATCTCGCGCTCCTCCTCCCGGTAGATCAGGTTGTAGTGGTCCTGCATGCTCACGAAGCGGGTGAGGCCGTTGGTCTCGGCGACGTGCTGGGCCTTGGCGAACTGCCACGCCCACATGGAGCTGGCGCCGATGTAGCGGGCCTTGCCCGCCTTGACCACGTCGTGGAGGGCGCCCATCGTCTCCTCGATCGGGGTCGAGCGGTCGAAGCGGTGGATCTGGTAGAGGTCGACGTAGTCCATGCCGAGGCGGGTCAGGCTGTGGTCGATCTCGGCGAGGATGGCCTTGCGCGACAGGCCGGCGCCGTTGGCGTCGTCGCGCATGCGGCCGTGCACCTTGGTGGCCACGACGAGCTCGTCGCGGTCGAACTCGGCCAGGGCACGCCCGGTGATCTCCTCGCTGGAGCCCGCGGAGTAGACGTTGGCGGTGTCGAAGAAGGTGATCCCGGCGTCGACGGCCTTGCGGAAGAACGGCCGGGAGGCGTCCTCGTCGAGGCTCCAGGGGTGCCCGCCGCGCTTGGGGTCGCCGTAGCTCATGCAGCCGAGGCAGATGCGCGACACCTTGAGCCCGCTGGTACCGAGGTTCACGTAGTCCATGGCCGCCGGTCTACTCCCCCGCCCGCCCGTCGCGCTCCCCGGGGGTGCGGAAGGCCGTCAGAGGGCGTCGAGGAACGCGAGGGCCGCCCGCGCCGAGGTGACCCGCCACAGGGCGAGGGTGCGCTCGAACCCCGATGCGGCCTCGGCCCGGGCGGCGAGGCGCTCCACGAGGGGGCCCAAGGCGTCGCGCTGCGCGGCGACGAGGGTCGCCGGGTCGGCCCCGCGCCGGTCGAGCAGGGCCAGCTTCACCAGCACGGCCGTGCGCACGTCGCGCACGTGGGCGACGGGCGCCTCGATCCACGCCGCGTCGGCCGCCCGGCCCGCGGCGGTGGGGGCGACGATGGTGCGGGCGGGGGCGCGGGCGCCGGGCTCCTCGCCGACCGGATGCACCAGCCCGTCGTCGACGAGCCGGTCGATCGCCCGGTAGACCGCCGAGCGGGCCACCTGGTAGGCGCGCCCGACGTCGCCCTGCGGCCCGAGGGCGCGGGCGACGGCGAAGCCGTGCGCGGGGTGCTCGACCAGCAGGGCCAGCACGGCGTGCTCGGCGAGCGACAGCCCCGGGCGGGGCGCTGTCGTGCGGTCGGGGTCGGCGGCCGGCACCACCGCCACCCTACGGCCGGGCGCCGCCGGTGCCTGCCGGTCGTCCCAGTGTGACTACTCAGGGGCTACTGTCGCCGCACATGGCCCTCCCCCGCCGCCGCACGCCAACCGCTGCTGTCCTGCCTCTGGCCACCGTCCTCCTGCTGGCCGGGTGTGGCGCCCGCACCGCGACCTCGTCGGCGAAGGCCCCTGCCGCGTCGGGGACGTCGACGGCCTCGACCTCCGCCCCGAGCGGCAGCGGGCCCGTCGACGTCCTCTTCGCCGCCTCCCTGCAGAAGTTGCTGAACGGCACGGTCGGGCCGGCGTTCGACGCGGCCACCGGCTACCGCTTCACGGGCACGGCCGGTGACAGCGGCGCGCTGGCCAACCAGATCAAGGCCAGGACCGCGGCCGCCGACGTGTTCATCAGCGCCAGCCCGAGCAAGGACGAGGCCCTCGAGGGCGCAGCGAACGGTGACCTGGTCAGCTGGTACGCCACCTTCGCCACCTCGGACCTCGAACTGGGCTACGACCCGGCGTCGAGGTTCGCCGGGCCCCTGACCTCGTCGCCGTGGTACGCCGTGCTCGCGCAGCCGGGGGTGCTGGTGGGGCGTACCGACCCGGCCACCGACCCGAAGGGCGCCCTCACGGTGACCGTGCTCGACGACGCCGCCACCGCGTTCCACCAGCCGGCGCTCTCCGCACTGGCCACCTCCGACAGCGACGTCTTCCCCGAGGCAGCCCTCGTCGGGCGGCTGCAGGCGGGCCAGCTCGACGCCGGGTTCTTCTATGCGGTCGAGGCCGCGTCGAACGGCATCAAGACCGTGGCGCTCACCGGTGTGCCGACCCAGCACGCCACCTACACGATCACCATCCCGGCCGACGCCCCCCACCCCGACGCCGCCGCCGCGTTCGTGCGCTACCTGCTGGCCTCGGCCCGTGCGACCACGCTTCGCGACGCCGGGCTGGCCCCGGCGTCGCCGGCGCAGGTGACCGGCACGCCGCCCGCGGGGTTGTCGACCGCGCTGGCCGGCTCGTGACCGGCACCCTCCCCGGCCCGGCCGCCGGCGGTCACCCGGTGCCCCTCGCGCCCGCCCATCGCTGAGCCTCGGTCGATGCCCGGACCGGGCGCCCCCCGTCGGGCTCCCACCACCGGCCGACCCTCGGCCGGGCCCGAGGCCGCCGGCCGCAGGCCCGGCGGCGGGGGCCGTGCGCTTCCGGCCCTCGGGGCGCTGCTCGTCGCCTACCTCGCCCTGCCGATGGCGGCGTTCGCCGGCCGGCTGGCCACCTCCTCGACGCGGGGGTTCGCCGCCGCCGGGCTGCTGGGCGCGGCGCGCACGTCGGTGGAGAGCGCCACCATCACCACCGCACTGGTCGCCCTGACCGGCGTGCCCCTCGCCCACTGGCTGGCGTCCGGACGGGGACGGGTGCGCAGCGCCGTCGGCGCGGTCGTGCAGCTCCCCCTGGCGCTGCCCCCGGTGATGGGTGGGGTGGTGCTGCTCTACCTCGTCGGCCCGTACACCGCCCTGGGCCGGCTGAGCGGCCAGCGCCTCACCGGGACCCTCGCCGCCATCGTGTGCGCCCAGGCCTTCGTCGCCGCGCCGTTCACCGTCGTGGCCGCCCGCGCCGCGTTCGCGGCGGTCGACCCCGCCCTCGACGACCTCGCCGCCACCCTCGGGCTGGGCCGCTGGCGCCGGTTCGCGGGCGTCGCCGTCCCAGCCGCCGCCGAAGGCGTGCGCGCCGGCCTGGTGCTGTGCTGGCTGCGGGCCTTCGGCGAGTACGGCGCCACCGTGCTGCTCGCCTACCACCCCTACTCGCTGCCGGTGTTCACCTCCGTGCAGTTCGGATCGGGCGGCCTGCCCGACACCCAGGCGCCCACCGCCCTCGCGGTGGCAGCGGCCGCGGTGGCCGTCGTGGTCAGCCGGGTGCGACCTCCCCGACGGCGCGCCCGACGGCTGCCCGAGCCGGTCGCGCCGGTGCCGGCGGTCGACCCGGTCGGGGCGCGCGCTGCGGTCTCCTTCGCCGTCGACGTCGCCGTCGGTGGCTTCCGGCTCCGCGCCGACCACGCCGCGACCGGCCACCGCCTCGCGGTGATCGGTCCCTCCGGTTCGGGCAAGACCCTCACCCTGCGAGCCGTCGCCGGGCTGCTCGGACCGGCGGCGGCCACCGTCTCGGTCGGGGGTCGTGCCGTCGGCACCCTGCCGCCCGAGCGGCGCGGCATCGGGCTGGTGCCCCAGGGTCACCTCCTGCTCCCCGGCCGCACCGTGTGGCAACAGCTCCTCGCCGCCCCGGGCACCGACCCGGGGGTGGCGTCGTGGTGGCTGCACACCCTGCACCTCGAGGGGCTGGCCGGGCGGCGCCCCCACGAGCTGTCGGGCGGCCAGCGCCAACGCGTCGCCCTGGCCCAGGCCCTGGCCCGCCAGCCGGCGGTGGTGCTGCTCGACGAGCCGACCTCCGCGCTCGACAGCGCCATCCGGGACGACCTGCGGGCCGAACTGCGCCGGCTGCAGCGGGAGGTGGGGGTGTCGACGGTGGTGGTCACCCACGACCCCGAGGAGGCCGCCCTCCTCGCCGACGAGCTGGTGGTGCTCGGCGCCGGCGAGGTGCTGCAGGCCGGCCCCCGCCACCACGTGCTGGCCCACCCGGCGTCCGCAGAGGTGGCGCGCCTGCTCGGCGTGCGCAACGTCGCCGACGGGGTCGTCGACAGGCCGGGCCGGGTGATGGCCGGTGCGCTCGTGGTCGAGGCCGACACCGGCCACGCGGCCCCCGGCTCCGCCGTGTCGTGGTGCGCGCGGGCCGACCAGCTGCACTGCACGGCCGGCCCGGCCTGCGCCACGGTCGTCGAGGTGCTGGCCACCGGAGCGGCCGAGCTGGCGGAGGTGCTCGTCGACGGCGGCCCCCTGCTGCGGGTGCAGCTCGTCGGCCCCGACCGGGCGCCGACCGCCCCTGGCGCACGCGTCGGCGTGCGCGTCGACGCCGGGGTGGCCACCGTCTGGCCTGCGTGAGCGGTTCCGTGGTCAACGCCCTGGTGGGGGCGGTGCAGGAGGCCGAGGCCGACGACGGCTGGGTGCGCCTCGTCCACACCCACCAGCAGCGCCGTCGACGGGCAGGGCAGCTGACCTCCGACGGCGCCCCGAGGACGGGACCTTCGGCCCTGCTGGCGGGCCGGCCGGCGTGGTTGGCTGGTCGCATGGCCCGGATCTTCCTGCTCGACGACCACGAGCTGGTGCGGCGCGGCATTCGCGACCTGCTGTCGGCGGAAGACGACCTGGAGGTCGTCGGTGAGGCGTCGACGGCGGCCGACGCCCTGGCCCGCATCCCTTCGACGCACCCCGACGTGGCGGTGCTCGACGTGCGCCTGGGCGACGGGGTGCCCTCGGGCATCGAGGCGTGCCGTGACATCCGGTCGTCCCACCCCGAGGTGGCCTGCGTGATGCTCACCAGCTTCGCCGACGACGAGGCGCTGTTCGCCTCCCTCATGGCGGGCGCGGCCGGCTACGTGCTCAAGCAGATCCGCGGCACCGACCTGGTCGACGCCATCCGCCGGGTGGCCCGTGGCGAGAGCCTCCTCGACCCGGCGGTGACCGCCCGGGTGCTCGACCGTCTGCGCCACCCCGTGGAGGAGGTCGACCCCCTCGCCGACCCCACCGAGCAGCAACGCCGCATCCTCGGCTACATCGGGGAGGGCTTCACGAACCGCCAGATCGCCGAAGCGATGTTCCTCGCCGAGAAGACGGTAAAGAACTACGTGTCCGGGCTGCTGGCCAAGCTCGGCATGGCCCGGCGCACCGAGGCGGCTGCCTACGCGGCCCGGCTGGCCGAACGGCGGCGCGCCGCCAGCTAGGGCCCTCCCTCCGGGGCCCGGCGCCGGACGGGACGCCGGGACGGGCGCTACCCGGGGAGCGGCACCCGCCAGCGCAGGGCGGCGCCGCCGCTCGGGGCCGCCTCGAACGTGAGCGTGCCGCCGGCCTGGGCGGCCCGCTGGCGCAGGTTGCCCATGCCGCGCCCACCGGGTCGGTCGGCCTCGCCCGGTCCGACACCGTCGTCGACCACCTCGGCCAGCAGTTCGCCGTCCGCAGCGCGCACCGTGACGGCCACCCGGCTGGCGTCGGCGTGGCGCACCACGTTCGACAGCGCCTCGCGGACCACGGCGAGCAGCGAGACGGCGAGGTCGTCGTCGATGGCGTCGAGGGCTCCCTCCAGGCGGAGCTGGGGCTCGAAGCCCAGGCTGGCGGCCGCCTCCGACGCCAGCGAGAGCACCTCCTCGCGGAGGGTGCGCCCGGCGACCCTGGGGGCCTGCAGCCCGAAGATGGTGCTGCGGATCTGGTGGATCGTGTCGTCGAGGTCGGCCACGGCCGTCTCGATGCGGGCGGCGACGGCCGGCTCGGCGACCATGCGAGCGGTGGCCTGCAGCGACAGCCCGCACGCGAAGAGCCGCTGGATGACGTGGTCGTGCAGGTCTGCGGCGATGCGCTCGCGGTCCTGCACGAGCGTCATGTCCCGCAGACGGCCATGGAGGCGGGCGTTCTCGATGGCGATCCCCGCGGCGGCGCCGAGCGCCACCATCAGGGCGGCGTCGTCGTCGGTGAACTGGCCTCCGCCCGCCTTCTCGGTGAGGTAGAGGTTGCCGAACACCTGCTGGCGCACACGGACGGGCACCCCGAGGAACGAGCGCATGGGCGGGTGCGCCGGCGGGAAGCCGTAGCTCTCGGGGTGGGTGGTCAGATCGGCCAGGCGCAGCGGCTCGGGGTCGAGGATCAGCACGCCGAGGATGCCGTGGCCCTGGGGGAGGCCGCCGATCACCCGACGCTGCTCGTCGTCGACCCCGGCGGTGATGAAGTCGGACAGCACCGTCCCGGTGGGGTCGAGCACCCCGAGGGCGCCGTAGCGGGCGTCGACGAGCTCGACGGCAGCCTCGACGATGTGGCGGAGGGTCTCGGGCAGCGAGAGGTCGGCGGTGACCACGAGCATCGCGTCGACCAGGCCCCGCAGGCGAACGGGGTCGGTGACCCTCGACAGCGGCACGGCGGTCAGGCTACGGCGGCGGCGGCCCGGCGGGGCCGGGGCCGGGGCCGGGGGTCGCGCCGGCGGTGGCCGCTCCAGCCAAGCCGGCCGCGGTCAGCACCCGTTCGGCGAGGTCACCTTCGTCGCTGCACCCGTCGGCGGTGATCCGGACCCAGGCCGCACCGGCCGCCGCAGCGGCGGCGCGCAGGTACGGGGCGTCGTGGTGGGCGATCACCACGACCGCCGGCCCCGCCAGGGCACCACGGGCGCCGAGCGGGGCCACGCGGGGGTCGTGGCCGAGCAGCCAGACCACCAGCGCCCGCTCGTGGGGGTCGGCCACGGTGACGAGCACCCGCAGACCCGGCTTCGACGAGGCATGGCGCACGGTCGGGCTCCTCTTCGGGGTCGCCGCGACCCCGTCCTCTCATCGTGAAGGGTCGGCCCCTGCCATCCGCAGGGCCGACCGGCCCCCCGCCGGGGGCCGGTGGTCACCCGTGGCCGGCGGCAGGGCCGTCATGGCGCGGACCTTGTGACCTTGGGCCCTGCCGGGCCCGCCTACGCAACTGCAGCATGGGGCCATGACGACCACGACCACCTTCGAGCCGCTGAC
>DASTHS010000272.1:0-4126 GCA_035718085.1 Acidimicrobiales bacterium
GGTCACGGGGGCGGTGGCCGCCCGGAGGGTCACCGGGGTGCCGTACTCGACGGTGCTCGCCGGGGCGATCCCCGCGAGGGCCCCGGCGGTGGTGGTGGTCGCCACCTTGCCCACCGTCTCGGTGAGCGAGCCGGTCGACGAGCCGGAGTGGTGGGTGGGGTCGCTGAAGGCGACGCCGATGACGTTGGTGCCCGCCGGCAGGGTCGCGGTGCTGCACGACGCCGACGAGGCGGTGGCGCTGAGGGCGCCGACCGGCTGGGCGCAGAGCGGGGTCGGCGTGCCGCCGTCGAGCGAGTCGGTGAACACGGCCGTGCCTGCGGGGGCGGTCAGGCTGGCCACCGTGGCGGTGAGCTGCAGCCCGTCGCCGTAGGTGGCCGTGGCACCCGACGGCGACACGGTGACCGTGGTGGTGGTCGGCTGCAGGGCGGTGAGCCAGACGCCGGTCGGCTCGTAGGTGACGGCGTAGTCGGGGACGTTCGGGTCGGAGATGCCGGAGACGCTGCTGAAGGTGCCGGTCGGGGTGGCCGAGGTGGCGATCACCTGGTAGCGGGTGCCCGGCTTGGGGTGCACCCCGTTGGCGGTGTGCACGACCAGCGAGCCGCCGAGGGTGGCGGCGCCCGCCGGGGCGACGGTGTTGGTGCCGAGCAGGCCGACGGTGGCGACCAGCACGCCGCTGGCCGTCTGGGTGTAGCTCGCAGGGGTGAACACCACGGGCGTCGCCGTGGGGCCGGCGTTGGTCAGGTCGACGGTGCCGTCGACGGTGACCCCGGCGCTGTCGGCCACGGCGGCCTGCACGCCGAGCGTGGCGCCCTTGGCGACCTCGCTGACCGCCCCGAGGCCGTCGGCCCCGTTCTTGGCCGAGTCGACGATGGTGCCCCCGGCGCGCACGACGGTGCCGGCGATGGTGGTGAAGCCGCTGGCGCCGGGCCAGGAGACGTTGCCGGTGAGGTCCCACGTGCCGCTCAGGGTGGGGGGCGTCTCGTCGGTCGGCGCGGCGGCGATGGCGATGCTCGAGCCCGGCCCGGTCTGCACCGTGCCCGTGGCGGTGCTGAGCGGTCCGCTGAAGCTGAGGGCGGTGTTGGCGGGCACGTCGATGGTGCCGGTGTTGACCACGGCGCCGTTGACGTGGCGCTGGCCTCCCTGGCCCTGGTCGGCTTCGAGGGTGCCGGCGTTGGTCAGGGTGGCCCCGGTCGGCAGGTCGAGGGCGGCGTCGGGGTTGCCGCACCCGCTGACGTTGGTGAGGTCGATGGTGCCGGCGTTGGTGAAGCTGCCGGTGGCGGTCACGACCGCCGAGTAGGGGCAGCCGGTGCCCTGCACGTCGAGCACCTGGCCGGTGGCGATGTTGCCGCTGAGGTTGACCGGGCCGCGCACGGCGATCGAGCCGGGGCCGCCGTCGGTGTAGGAGACGGTCGAGGCCTGGCCGTTGTTGCCCTGCACGAGCATGGCCGTGCCGGCCGGCGTGATGGTGCCCTTGCCCTGCACCCAGGCGTTGCCGCCGTCGACGAAGACGATGTTGCCGCCGCTGCTGGCGACGGTGCCGGCGGCGTTGTCGAAGGTGATCGCCGAGGGGGCGCCCGCCCCGTTGTAGGGGAGCGAGAGCTGGGCGGTCAGGTCGACGGTGCCCTGGTTGTCGAACACCGAGCCGGGCTGGTCGAAGCTGGCCGTCTCGGCGATGTCGACGGTGCCGGTGTTCACCACGTTGGCGCGCAGGTAGCGGGTGCCGCCGTTGGCGTTGGTGGGGTCGGCGACGATCGTGCCGGTGTTGGTGAGCGTCGCACCCCGCGGCAGGGACAGCACGTCGGCGGGCCCGCCGCAAGTGTCGATCGACGTCATGGTGATGGTGCCGGCGTTGGTGAAGCTGCCGGCCGCGTCGGCCTGGGCGTTGTCCGGGCAGCCCTTCGCCTGCAGCTGCAGGGACTGGCCGGCGGCGAGGTCACCGGCGAGGGAGAGCAGGTCGCGGGCCGCGAAGGTGCCCGCCCCCGCTCCGGTGAAGCGCAGGCCGGCGAAGATGCCGCTGCCGCCCGTGAGGGTGACCGGGTTGGAGGTGCTGACCGCGCCGGCGCCCTGCACGAAGGTGTTGCCGGCGCCGACGGTGAAGGTGCCGGTGCCGGCGACCAGGCCGCCGGCGTCGTTGGTGAAGGTGCTGGTGCCGGGGGCGCCGGTGCCGCCGGCGTAGTAGGGGATGTCGAGGTTCGCGCCGGCGAGCGCGACGGTGCCCTGGTTGTCGAAGGTCGACCCCTCCTGGTCGAGCTCGAGGGGCTGCTTGACGACGATGGTGCCGGTGTTGACGACGTTGCCCTCGAGGTGGCGGGTGCCCCCGTCGCCGACGGCGGCGACGACGACGCCGGCGTTGGTCATGGTCGCCCCCGGGGGCACGACGAGGTACGAGTCGGGCGCCCCGCAGGGGTTCGCGCTGCTCAGCTGGATGGCGCCGCCGTTGGTGAAGGAGCCCGCGGCGCGCACCACTGCGGGGTCGGGGCAGTCCTGTCCCTCGGCGACGACGGCCTGGCCGGCGCTCGTGTCACCCGACAGGGTGATCTTGTCGCGCACCCGGAGGGTCATGGCCCCGCTGCCGGTGAAGGTGAGCGACGTGGGGGCCGGGCCTCCCCGCCACCCCTGGAGCACCGGCGATGCCGAACCGGCCGTGAGCGTCGTGCCGCCCTGCACGAAGGCGTTGCCCCCGTCGACGAACATCGAGCCGCTGCCGGAGATGGTCATCGTGCCCGACGTGGCCTTGAAGGTCACCGCCTTCGCCGACCCTCCGCTGTCGAGGGGGACGTCCAGGTACGCCCCGATGTCGAGGGTGCCCTGGTTGTCGAAGGTGGTGCCGGGCTGGTCGATGTGGGTCTCGGTCTGGATGTCGACCTGCCCGGTGTTGACGATGTCGGCCCGCAGGTAGCGGATGCCGCCGCCGCCGGCCCCCGCGATGAGGGTGCCGGTGTTGGTCATCGTGGTGCCGGCCGGCATGGCCAGCACGGCGGCCGGCCCACCGCAGGTGGTGTCGGAGCTGAGCACCACGGTGCCGGCGTTGGTGAAGTCGCCGACGGGCTCGAGCCAGGCGTTGGTCGGGCAGCTGGCGCCGAGGGCCGTGAGGGTCTGGGCGGCAGCGATGTCACCGGTGACGGCGACGGCGTTGTGGAAGCTGACCGACGAGGCGCCGGTGCCGTCGTAGTCGAGCGAGCTGCCGGTGCCGCCGTCGAGGAACACGCCGGGGGCGGCGACGGTGCCGGCGCCGTTGACGAACGTGTCGCCCCCGCCGACCTCGATGCCGTGGGTGCCGGTGACGGTGCCGCCGGTGTCGCTGACGAAGGCCAGCGGGGCGCCGCCCGACGGCGGGCCGGCGACGTCGAAGAGGCCGCCGGTGGTGTCGACCGTGCCCTGGTTGACGAACACCGCGCCCGACTGCTCGAAGGTCAGGCCGGTGCCGAGGGTGACGGTGCCGCGGTTGACGACGGTGCCGGCGAGGTAGCGGTTGCCACCCTTGCCCGGGTCGGCGAGGATCGTGCCGCGGTTGGTGAGGGTGCCCGGCGCGCTGACGGCGAGCACGGCGGCGGGCGGCCCGCACGAGGAGACGCTGGTGAGGTCGACGACGCCGGTCGGCTCGACGACGCCCCCGGCGATGGTCAGCTGCCCGGTGGTGGGGCAGTCCCGGCCGACGACGGCGAGGGTCTGGGTGGTGCCCGAGCCGGTGCCACCCACGACCAGGGTGCCGGCGGTGACCGACCCGTAGACGTCGACGGTGTAGCTCGACGGCGCCGTCTGCCCGGGGAGGGTGTCGGGGAGGCAGCCGATGTCGGTGGGCCCGGGCGCGGCGCCACTGCTCCAGTTGCCGGCGGTCGACCAGGTGCCGTCGCCTGCGCCGCCGGTCCAGGTGTCGGTGCAGGCGGGGGCGGTGGCCGCGGCGGGGGCGTACTCGTCGACGGGGGTGGTGCCCGTCGCCGTCCCGTCGGTGGCGGTGAGCGTCGCCGTCCCAGCGGTGGTCGACGCGGTGACGGTGGCGGTGTACGACCCGTCGCCCTTGGGGCTGACCGGGCCGAGGTGCATGCCGGCGTCGCTCGACGACAGCTGGGGGGCGTCGCCGGCGACGGGGTTGCCGTTGGCGTCGGTGACGGTGAGGGTGGCCACG
>DASTHS010000273.1:0-5427 GCA_035718085.1 Acidimicrobiales bacterium
GACCAGGGCCGGGCCGCCGCCGCCGTAGTCCCAGACGGCGATCTCCGTGCCGTCTCGGCCGCGGACGCGAGGGCCGGGGAGGGGCGTGGCGACGGGCACGGCGCCGACGGTACCCGAGGTCGGTACGGTGCCCGGATGGCCCCCGTCCCCCCCGACGCCGCCGACGTCGCCGACGTGCTGGCCGCCAACCGGCGCTACTACGAGGCGTTCGAGGCGGCCGACCTCGATGCCATGGCGGCGTGCTGGGAGCGCTCCGACCGGGTGGTGTGCACCCACCCCGGCTGGCCGACGCTGCGGGGGTGGGGCAAGGTCGAGTCGGCGTGGTTCGCGCTGTTCCAGCAGGGGCCGCCCATGCAGTTCGTGCTCACCCAGGAGCGGGCCATGGTCGTCGGCGACGCCGCCTGGGTGTCGCTCGACGAGAACCTCCTCGGCGATGCCGGCGGGGTGACCATCGCCTCCCTCAACTGCTTCGTGCGGGCGGGCGCCGGGTGGCGGATGGTCGCCCACCAGGGGTCAGTGGTGCACGCCGCCGACGACGGGGAGCCCTGAGGCCCCGCCGCCTCAGGCGGCGTCGCCCACGTCGGGGCCGGTGAGCAGGCGCACCAGGGTGGTGGCCCCGTCGACCGCGTCGCTGCGCCAGCAGTTGTCCATGATGCAGTGCACCTCGCGGGCGCCGGCGGCCAGCGAGCGGATGGCGGGCACCCAGCCGGCGAGCTCGTCGTCGGCGTAGCGGTACGGCCAGGTGGAGGGCTCACCCTCGACGCAGCGCCGGCCCCGGAAGCGGACCACGGCGACGTCGCTGGTGGCGGCCACCACCGGCCGGCTCCCGTCGGCGGCGGGGCGGTCGACGCAGACGAAGCCGATGCCGCGCGCCTCGAGCCACTCGAGGGTCTCGTCGCAGGCCTGCCCGTCGTACCAGCCGTGGTGGCGCAGCTCGACGGCGACCTCCACGCCGGGCAGGCGGGCGGGGAGGCGGGCCAGCTCGTCCCACGCCGCGGGGCGCGGCGAGAACCACGACGGGTAGCACAGGGTGACCACCCCGAGGCGCCCGGCGGTCGCCAACGGGCGCAGGCTGTGGGCGAAGCGGTCCCAGCACTCCTCGAGCACCTCGGTGGGCAGGTGGTGGGCGTAGAGGCGCCGCTTGTCGCGGGCTTTGACGTCGACCGCCGCCTGCAGGTCGGGCCACAGCGAGTCGGGCAGCGTGGGGGCACCGACCAGCAGCGACCACGCCTGCACGTCGAAGGTGAACCCGGCCGGGGTTCGGGCCACCCACTGCGCCGCCAGGTCGGGCGTCGGCGGGAAGCGGAAGGTGGTGGCCACCTCGGCGAGGGGCAGCTGCGCGCAGTAGAACGCCAGGCGGGCCGACGCCGTCATGGTCTTGCGGGGGTAGAAGCTGCCGTCACGGACCAGGCTGCGGTCCGCCCAGGAGGTGGTGCCGGCGCGCACCGCGGCGCCGCCCACGCGCACGGGGGCGGCCGCCTGCGGCCCGGGGTCGAGCAGTGACGCCGTTTCGCTCACCGGGTCGCCGGGTAGCTGCGGGGACGCCGATGTCTCGCATGCACCATGGTCGGTCGGCCACGCTAGAGGCCGGCGGCCACCCCCGGTGATCGACCCGGGCCGCTGGGGCGTCGACGCCGGCTACCACGACGCCCTCGGCGAGTGGCGCACCCCGCCGGGCGAGGTCGTCGACGCCATCGTCGCCGAGATGGGCGCCGACGACGGCGGTGATCCCTTCACGACGACGCCGGTCATCACGGTGCGCGTCGATCACCAGCTCCCCGAGGTGCCCGCCGGCACCCTGCAGCTCGACGACGGTGCCAGCGTGTGGTGCGACGGGCGCCTGCCCGACGACGTGCCGCTCGGCTACCACCGCCTGGAGCCCGCCGACGGCGCCCCGCCCATCTCGCTGGTCGTGAGCCCCGGCCGGGTGCCGTTGCCGCCCCGGGACCGGACCTGGGGGTGGGCGGCGCAGCTGTACGCGGTGCGGTCGGCAGGGAGCTGGGGCATGGGCGACCTCGCCGACCTGCGCCGGCTGGCGTCGTGGTCGAGCGCTGAGGGCGGTGCCATCACCCTCATCAACCCGCTGCACGCCTCGACGCCGCTGGCCCACCAGGAACCCTCGCCGTACTTCGCCAGCAGCAGGTGCTTTGCCAACCCCCTCTACCTCCGGGTGGAGGAAGTCGCCGGCGCGGCCGACGTCGGCAACCTCGAGGAGCTGGCCGCGGCGGGCCGGGCGCTCAACGACGAGCGCACCATCGACCGCAACCGGGTGTGGGAGCTCAAGTCGCAGGCGCTGGAGGCCGCCTTCGACCGCTTCGGCGGCGACCCCGACTTCGAGCGGTTCTGCGACGACCGGGGCGACGCCCTCGAAGGGTGGGCCACCTTCTGCGCCATCGCCGAGCGCCACGGCCTGCCCTTCGGCGACTGGCCCGACGGGCTCGACCGGCGCGACAGCCCGGCGGTGACCGAGTTCGCCCGGGGCCGCGCCGACCGGGTGCGCTACCACAAGTGGCTCCAGTGGCAGCTCGACCGGCAGCTGGCGACCGCCGGGGCCGCCGGCCCCTTGATGCAGGACCTGGCCATCGGCGTCGCCGCTGGCGGGGCCGACGCCTGGGTGTGGCGCGACACCTTCGCCACCGGCATGCGCGTCGGAGCGCCGCCCGACGAGTTCAACACCCTCGGACAGGACTGGGGCCTGCCGCCCTGGGACCCCTGGAAGCTGCGCGCCGCCCGCTACGAGCCCTTCGTCGAGACCGTCCGCGCCGGGCTGCGCCACGCCGGCGGCCTGCGCTTCGACCACGTGATGGGGCTGTTCCGGCTGTTCTGGATCCCTGCCGGCCACGACGCCGCCGAGGGCACCTACGTGCGCTATCCCTATTGGGACCTGCTCAACATCTTGGCCCTCGAGGCCCACCGGGCCGGCGCCTTCGTGGTGGGCGAAGACCTCGGCACGGTCGAAGACCACGTGCGCCACGAGCTGGCCGAACGCGACGTGCTGAGCTACCGCCTGCTGTGGTTCGAGCCGCAGCGGCCCCCGAGCTGGCCCCGCCAGGCCCTCGGCGCCGTCACCACCCACGACCTGCCCACCGTGGCCGGCGTCTGGACCGGCTCCGACCTCGAGGCGCAACGCCGCCTCGGCCTGAACCCCAACGAGGAGGGGTCGCGCGCCATGCGCGCCAAGCTCGCCGACTGGACCGGCGCCGCTGACGACACCCCTGTCGCCGAGGTCGTCGACGGCGCCTACCGGGTGCTCGCGGACGCCCCGTGCACGGTGCTGACCGCCGCCCTCGACGACGCCTGCGAGGTGGAGGAACGGCCCAACATGCCGGGCACGGTCGACGAGTGGCCCAACTGGTCGATCGCCCTGCCGCTGCCGCTCGAGGCCATCGAGCAGCTGCCGTTGGCGGCCCGCATCGCCGGGCACCTCCGTGACGGGGGGCCGGGCGGCCAATAGTGTCGCCCCGGTGCGCCTGCCCGTGATGCCGCCGGTGGCCCCGATGCTGGCGAAGGCGGCGAAGGCCCTGCCCGCCGGCGACTACTTCTACGAGCCGAAGTGGGACGGGTTCCGCTGCATCGCCTTCCGCGACGGCGGCACCGTCGAGTTGGGGAGCCGCAACGAGCGCCCGCTGACCCGCTACTTCCCCGACGTCGTCGCCGCCGCCCTGGCCGAGCTCCCCGAGCGCTGTGTCGTCGACGGCGAGGTGGTGGTCGCCGGCCCCCGCGGCCTGGACTTCGACGCCCTCGGTCAGCGCATCCACCCCGCCGAGTCGCGGGTGCGCACGCTCGCCGCTGCCACCCCGGCGAGCTTCGTCGCCTTCGACCTCCTGGCGCTCGGTGACCGCGACCTGCGTCCCGAGCCGTTCGCCGACCGCCGGCGGCTGCTCGAGTCCGCGCTCGCCGGCGCCGCCGCCCCGGTGCACCTGACGCCGATCACCCGCGACATGGCGGTGGCCGACGACTGGTTCCACCGCTTCGAGGGCGCCGGGCTCGACGGTGTCGTCGCCAAGGCCGCCGACCTGCCCTACCGGGAAGACCAGCGCGCCATGGTGAAGGTCAAGCACGAGCGCACCGCCGAGTTCGTCGTCGCCGGGTTCCGCTGGTACCGGGGCGCCACCGACGCCGTCGGCTCGCTCATGCTCGGGCTGTGGCGCGAGGGCACCCTGCACCACGTGGGGGTGATCGGCGCCTTCCCGGCCGCCCGCCGCCGCTCCTTGATCGCCGAGCTCGACCCCTCCCGTGAGGGCGTCGGCGACCACCCGTGGGCGCAGTGGGCGCAGCTCGCCGGCGCCGAGGGCGGCCAGCGCCTGCCCGGCGCCGTCAGCCGCTGGAACGCCAAGAAGGACCTGAGCTTCGTGCCCCTGCGCCCCGACCTGGTCGTCGAGGCCGCCTTCGAGCACCTCCAGGGTGACCGGCTGCGCCACACCGCACAGTTCCGCCGCTGGCGGCCCGACCGCGACCCCCGCTCGTGCACCTACGACCAGGTCGACGTGGCCGTGCCCGCCCTCCTGGCCGACGTGTTCGGCGCATGAGCAGCCCGGGCACGAGCAGCGGCCGGCGCCAGAGCGCCATCCTCGTGCCGGTGCCCGACGCCGAGCCCGTCGTCGGTCCCTGGCGCCAGGAGCACGACCCGGTCGCCCCCGCCGGCGTGCCCGCCCACATCACCCTGATCGTGCCGTGGCTGCCGCCCGACGAGATCGGCGACGACGACCTGGCGGAGCTGGGCGACGCCCTCGACGGCGTCGAACCCTTCGAGTTCTCGCTGGCCGCCACCGGCTGGTTCGCCCGCCGGGTGCTCTACCTCACCCCCGCGCCGGCCGCCCCGTTCGTGGCGCTCACCGCCCGGCTGGCCGACCGGTTCGGCACCCCGCCCTACGACGACGAGTTCGACGAGGTGGTGCCGCACCTCACCATCGGGCACGCCTCCGACGGCGTCGAGCTGGCGTCGGTGGCCGCCGCCCTGGAGCGGCAGCTGCCGTTGACCTGCCGGGCGTCGGAGGTGTGGGTCATGGTCGGTGACGGCAGCACCTGGTCGCGGCGCGCCGCGTTCCCGTTACCTGGGCGCCCGTTGACCTGAGCGGCGGTCGGCCCGAACGGGGGTGCCCGGTGCCCTCACTCCGGCGGCTGCAGCTCGTCGGCCAGGCCGATCGACTCCATCGACCCCCACGTGCCGGTCACGTCGTGGGCCAGCAGCACCACGTCCCGGAGCGCGCCCGAGCGGTCCCGGATCTGGTCGCGCAGGAGCGCCTCGGCGGTGAAGCCCAGCCCCTCGAACATCGCCAGCAGGCTCTGGGAGTCGGCGACCACCTCGACCTGGACCTTCGTGAGGCCGGCCATCACGGCGGCGGCCAGGGCGTGGCGGGCCAGGTGCCGCCCCCAGCCCCGACGCCGGTGGCCGGGGTCGACGACCAGGCGCAGCTCGCCCACGTG
>DASTHS010000274.1:0-10022 GCA_035718085.1 Acidimicrobiales bacterium
TGGCCGAGGGCATCCGGGCGGTGCTCTCGGGCGACGTCGACCACTTCGTCCGCGACTACGCCTTCCCGACCGACCGGCAGCAGCGGTGGTTCACCGTGCGGGTGTCGTCGACCAACGACGTCGGGGGCGGCGCGGTGATCAGCCACCTCGACCTGACCGCCCTGAAGGAGACCGAGCGGCGCATCAGGGGCGACCACTGCGGGATCTCGACCCTCTTCGACGAGTCGGCCCCCATCTTCGCCCTGCTCGACGCGGACGGCACCGCCCGCTACGTGTCCCCGTCGGCTGCCGAGCTGTTCCCCCCGGTCGACGGCGCCTTCGGCCCGACCTCGCTGCTCGCCGGGCTCGAACCGGGGCAGCGCCAGCAGGCCGAGCAGTGCCTGCAGCGGGCCGGGCAGCGCACCGGCAGCCGGGAGCAGCTGGTGATCGACGTGTGCGACACGGCCAAGCGGTGGCACACCCTCGACCTGACCGTCTGCAACCTCCTCGACGATCCGAGCGTGGCCGCCGTGGTGCTCACCGGGTCCGACATCACCACGGTGCACCGTCGCAAGGTCACCCGGCACCTCGAGACGCACCTGCTGCGCCGTCTCCCGGCCGCGGTGGTCGTGACCGACCAGCGGGGCACGATCGTCTACTGGAACGACCGGGCCAGCGAGCTCTACGGCCACCGCGCCGACGAGGTGCTCGGCACCCACATCGACGAGCTCGGGGTGTGGCCGGTGTGGGCGGACGGCAGCGAGCCGGGCCCCTGGGCCGGTGACCACGTCGCCAGGGGCAGGGACGGCGCGGCCCTGCCGGTGCACGCCACGCTGCAGCGCGTCGAGGACCCCGAGACGGGTTTCAGCGGCGTGGTCGGCACATCGATCGACATCACCGAGCGGCGGCTGCTCGAAGAGCGCCTCGACTTCGAGGCGCGCCACGACCCCCTCACCGGGCTGCTGAACCGGCGGGCGCTGGTCGACCACCTCGACGGTGCCATCGCCCGTGCCGGTCGGCGCGGCGGGGGCGTGGCCGTGCTCTACATCGACCTCGACAACTTCAAGGTGGTCAACGACAACCTCAACCACCAGGCCGGCGACGAGGTGCTCAAGGCCGTGAGCGCGCTCGTCGAGTCGGCCCTCGGGCCCGGCGACGTGCTCGCCCGCCTCGGCGGCGACGAGTTCGTGGTGTGCGCCGAAGGGTGCGCGTCGATCGACGACGCCGTCGCCCTGGCCGACCGCGTCATCGCCGTGCTGCGCGTGCCGTTCCGTCACCACGGCCTCGGCGTCGTCATCGGCGCCTCGGTCGGCGTCACCTTCTCGTCCGACCAATCGCTCGCCGAAGAGCTGATGCGCGACGCCGACATCGCCATGTACGAGGCCAAGGAGGGCGGCAAGGGCCGCACGGTCGCCTTCGACGAGACGCTGCGCAACCAGCTCCGCCGGACCCGGGTGGTGACCGCGCAGCTCGGCGCCGCCCTCGACACCGAGCGGATCGTCACCTACTTCCAGCCCGAGGTCGACATGGACACCGGCGCGCTGCTCGGCTTCGAGGCCCTGGTGCGGTGGGACGACCCTGGGCGCGGGCTCGTGCCCCCCGCCGAGTTCGTGCCGCTCGCCGAGGAGAGCGAGCTCATCAACCGGCTCGGGACCACGGTGCTGCGTGACGCCTGCCGGGCGCTGCGGCACTGGAACCTCCGGCCCGGCGCCAGTCGGCTCAAGGTGGCGGTCAACGTGTCGGCCCGCCAGCTGCACGCCCCCGACTTCGCCGCCGAGGTGCTCGACATCATCGGCGCGGCCGGCGTGTCGCCCCGCCAGGTGTGCGTGGAGATCACCGAGTCGACGGTGGCCGACAACGACATGGCGGCGGCCGTGCTCGGGGTGCTGCGCGCCGCGGGGGTGGCGATCGCCATCGACGACTTCGGGACCGGCTTCTCGTCGCTGCACCGCTTGCAGCGCCTGCCCATCGACGACCTGAAGATCGACCGCACCTTCGTGTCGCAGATGCTCGACGACAACGGCAGCAGGGTGATCGTCTCAGCCGTGGTGGGCCTGGCCCGCTCGCTGGGGCTCGGCCTCGTGGCCGAGGGCGTCGAGCGGGAGTCCCAGGCGCGCGCGCTGCGGGCTCTCGGCTGCCGGCGGGCGCAGGGCTACCTCTGGAGCCGCCCCGTCGACCTCGTCGCCGCCACCGACATGGTCGACCGCCAGCGGTGGGCTCCGGCCCCGGACGGGGGCTGACCGTGGGGGGCGCCCCGGACACCGAGCGGCGGGCCGAGGCGCTGCTGCGCGCCCTCGTGACCTCCCCCGACATCGCGGTGGTCACCCTCGACCCCGACGGCGTGGTGGTCGAGTGGGGGCCGACCGCGGCGACCATGTTCGGCCACGCCGCCGCCGACGCCGAGGGACGCCCGTTCGACGCCCTGGCGCCGCTCGCCGGTGGAGGCGACGCCCACGCCGACCCCGGGTACGTCGAGCAGCGGCGCGTGCGCGCCGACGGCACCACGCTCACTGTGGGCACGACGGCGGCGACCGTCACCGACGCCCGGGGAGCGCCGGCCGGCTCCGTGCTGGTGATGCGCGACGTCAGCGACCGCCTCGCCGCCGAGGCGGCCCTCGCCGACGCGCACCGGGAACTGGAGGAGCGCAACGCCGCCCTGCGCCGGTCGAACTCCGAGCTCGAGCAGTTCGCCTCGGTCGCTTCCCACGACCTCTCGGAGCCGTTGCGGGCCGTGTCGGGGATGGTCGAGCTGCTGGCCCGCCGCTACGCCGGCCGCCTCGACGGTGATGCCGACGAGTTCATCGGCTTCGCAGTCGACGGCTGCCGCCGGATGCGGTCGCTGATCGACGGGCTGCTCGCCTACTCGCGCGTCGGCCGGGCCGAGCTGCGCCCGCAGCCGGTCGACCTGGCCGAGGTGCTGGCGACCGTGGCGTCGTCGCTGCGCGCCCAGCCCGGGTTCACGTCGACCACCCTGCGGTGGCACGACCTGCCGGTGGTGACCGCCGACCGTGCCCAGCTGACCAGCGTGATGCAGAACCTGGTCAGCAACGCCGTCAAGTTCGTCGCCCCCGGCGTCGAGCCCGAGGTGGAGGTGGCGGCCCGGGCCGGCGACGGGTGCTGGCACATCGCGGTGAGCGACAACGGCGTCGGCATCGAGCCACGCTTCCGAGAGAGGATCTTCGGCATGTTCCAGCGTCTCCACCCCGCCGACGAGTACGCCGGCACCGGCATCGGCCTCACCCTCTGCCAGCGCATCGTCGAACGCCACGGGGGCACCATCGTCGTCGGTGACTCGGCCCTCGGGGGGACCTGCGTCGAGTTCACCCTGCCGTCGTGAGCGACGTCGCGCTGACCCAGATCCTGCTGGTGGAAGACAGCGCCGCCGACATCCGCCTCACCCAGGAGGCGCTGCGCGACAGCAAGCTGGCCAACGAGCTGTCGGTGGCCCGCGACGGCATCGACGCCCTCGCCTTCCTGCGGCGGGAACCGCCCCACGAGGCCGCCCCCCGCCCCGACCTGGTCGTGCTCGACCTCAACCTGCCGCGCATGGGCGGTCGTGAGGTGCTCGCCGCCATGAAGGCCGACCCGGCGCTGCGGTCGATCCCGGTGGCCGTGCTCACCACCTCGGCCGAGGAGGCCGACATCCTGGCCAGCTACGAGCTCGGCGCCAACTGCTACATCACCAAGCCGTTGGGCATGGAGCAGTTCGTCACCATCGTGCAGTCGATCGAGGACTTCTGGTTCGGCGTGGTGCAGCTCCCGCCGCGCCGCACGACCTGACCCGACGGGAGGTCAGCGGAACAGGTCCTCCGAGGGGTGGCGCACCACCTCGTCGTGCACCGACCCCCGGCGCAGCCACGAGGGGTCGATGCCGCGCACCACGGCGACCGGCACCGCCGACGCCTTCCCCATCACCAGCTCCGCGGCGGAGGCGATCTCGTCGGCGACGCACACCTCGGTGACGTGCAGCTCGCGGCCGAGCGCGTCGGTGCTGCCGCGCAGGTCGACGACCGCGGCGATGCCGGCGCAGCCGATGGCCACGTCGGTCACCCCGCGCCGCCACGTGCGCCCGAAGGTGTCGCTCACCACGACCGCCACCTCGCGACCGGTGCGGGCCCGGAGCCCGTCGCGTATGCGCCGCGCGCTGCGGTCGCTGTCGAGGGGCAGCAGCGCTGCCCACCCCCGCTCCACGTTGCTCAGGTCGACCCCCGCGTTCGCGCACACGAAGCCGTGGCGGGTCTCGGTCAACAGCAGGTCGCCCCGCCGGCGCAGCACCCGCACGGCCTCCTCCAGCACCAGCCGCTTGTGGCTCACCGGGTCGTCGGGGTCGACCGCCTCGAGGCGCCCCTCGGCCTTCGACACCACCTTCTGGGTCACCACCACCACGTCGCCGTCGACGAGGTCGTCGGTGGCGTCGGCGATCAGGTCGGCCACCCGGTCGCCGGGGCGCACCTCGCCGATGCCGCGCACCGGGGTGATGGTGAGGGTCACCGGCCCGCCGGCGACGCCAGTGCGTCGAGCACGGCAGTGGCCAGGTGCCGCGACGCCGCTTCGTCGTGCATCACCGACGGCGTCACCACGCAGCGCACGCCCTCCGCCTCGACGGCGGCCGCGAGGTGGGCGTCCGCCGGGTCGACGACCAGCGTGGCCGCGTAGGGCGCCCACAGGCGGGCCACGCCGACGACGGTCGGGGCATGGCCGAGGTCGGCCATCACCCGGTCGGCGGGGCCCTTGAGCGCCCGGCCACCGACGATCGGTGACACGGCAACCGTGCGGTCGCGGCGGCGGGCGACCGCGTCGCCGATGCCCCCGGTCGCCAGCACCGGGCCGATCGACAGCACCGGGTTCGAGGGGCACAGCACGATGCCGTCGGCCTGCTCGAGGGCTGTGAGCACCCCCGGCGCCGCCTTCGCCGCCTCGACGCCAGCCAGGCGCAGGGCCCGCACCGGCAGGTCGTGGCGGAGGCGGACGAAGTACTCCTGGAAGCCGACCTCGGCGACCTGCCCGCCGTCGTCGACGGTGACCCGGGTCTCGACCCGCTGGTCGGACATCGGCAGCAGCCGCTGGGGCAGACCCCACCGCGCGGTGATCTCCGCGGTCACCTCCGCCAGGGGTGCCCCCTCCGCCAGCCGTGCCGTGCGGTAGAGGTGGGTGCCCAGGTCGAGGTCGCCGAGGTTGAACCATGCCAGGCGATCGCCGCCGTAGGCCCGCAGCTCGGCCATCGCCGACCACGTCTCGCCCACCCGGCCCCACCCGGTCTCGGGGTTCACCTGCCCGGCCAGGGTGTAGGTGACGGTGTCGAGGTCGGGGCTCACGTGCAGCCCGTGCAGCACCGTGTCGTCGCCGGTGTTCACCACGGCCGTGAGGGTGGTCGGGTCGACCACCAGCGACAGGGCGGCGAGCATGCGCGCCGCGCCGACGCCCCCGGCGATGGCTGCGATCACCCCGACACCCTACGCTGGGCCGGCCCCATGCCGGCTCCCCTCACCGTCGCCGTCGACGCCACCCCGCTGCTCGGGCGGCGCACCGGCATGGGTGTCGCCACGGCCGGGCTGCTGGCCGCCCTGGCCCGACGCAGCGACGTCGTCGTCCGCGGCTACGGGCTGACCGGCACCGGCTGGCGCGCCCTGCCGGGCGCGCTGGCGGCGCTCGGGCTGCCCGGCGCGGGCGGCGGCCGGGTGCCGCTGCCCGCCGGGCTGGTGCTGCCGGCCTGGGGCAGGGGCGTCGACCTACCCCCGATCGAGTGGGTCACCGGGCCGGTCGACGTCGTGCACGGCACCAACTTCGTGGTGCCGCCCACCCGGTCGGCGGCGCGGGTGGTCACCGTCGCCGACCTGACCGCCCTCCGGTTCCCGGAGCTGGCCACCCCGGCGGCCCGGCTCTACCCCGACCTGGTGCGCCGGGCGGTGCGGGCCGGCGCCATGGTGCACACCTTCTCGACCACCATCGCCGCCGAGGTCGTCGAGGCCTTCGGCGCCGCCCCGGACGGGGTGGAGGTGGTGGCCGCCGGAGCCCCTCCCGTGACGCCCCGACGGCCCCCAGCTCCGGGGGGACGGCGCTACCTGCTGGCCCTCGGCACGGTGGAGCCCCGCAAGGACCTGCCCGGCCTGGTGGCCGCCTTCGACCTCGTCGCCGGCGGGCGCCCCGGGCTCGAGCTGTGCATCGCCGGCCCCGACGGGTGGGGCGCCGACGCCCTCGGGGTGGCCGTGGCCGCCGCCCGCCATGGCGACCGGGTGCGCCGCCTCGGGTGGGTCGCCGACCCCGCGGCGCTGCTCGACGGCGCCCTGGCCCTCGTCTACCCGTCGGTGTACGAGGGGTTCGGCCTCCCACCGCTCGAGGCGATGGCCCGGGGTGTGCCGGTGGTGGCGACCGCCGCCGGGGCCGTGCCCGAGGTGGTCGGCGACGCCGCCCTCGTGGTGCCCGTCGGCGACGTCGGGGCCCTGGCCGCCGCCCTCGCCACCGTGGTCGACGACGACGGCGTGCGGGCCCGGCTGGCGGCCGCCGGCCCCCGCCGGGCGGCCCGCTTCACGTGGGACGACGCCGCCGCGGCCATGGTCGCCGTCTACCGGCGGGCCGCCGGCGGGTGACCGCCTGCGGCCCGGCCCGGCCCGGCGGTGGCGGGCCGGGCCGCCCGGGCGTCACCGCAGCGCCGCCGACCGCCGGGCCCGGCGGTCGATCACGGCCTCGAGCACCGCGGCGAACGGCGGACCCGGGTCGAGGGCCGGCACCACCGCAGGGCGGTTGCGCCGCCGGGCCGTGGAGGTGCCGGCGGGCAGCAACCCCACGACGGCGGCGGCGGAGGCGACGGCGTCGCCCACCGGCACCAGGGCGGCAGCGGCGCGAGGGACGGCGGCGACGATCTCCAGCGGGCCGCCCGCGGCGGTGGCGACCACCGGGCAGCCGGCGGCGAGCGCCTCGACCAGGCCGAGCCCCCACGGCTCGGGCTCGGTCGACAGTTGCACGAACACGTCGAGGTCGGCCAGCAGGTCGGCGACGTCGTCACGGTGGCCGAGCCAGTGCACCCCGAGCGACGCAGCTCGCCGGGCCAGCCCGTCGGCGTAGGCCTGCTTGCCGCCCACCGGCGAGCCGGCCACCACGATCTCGGCGTCGGGGCGCGCCGCCCGGATGGCGGGCACGGCGTCGAGCAGCACGTCGACGCCCTTCCAGGTGTCGATGCGGGTGGCGGCGCCGACCAGGGGGGCGCCGTCGGCGATGCCGGCCCGGGCCCGGAACCGCCCGGCGTGCCACGGGGCGAAGCGCGTCGGGTCGGCGAGGTCGCGCACCACCGTCACGTTGGCCGGGTCGAGCTGCGCGGCGACGGCATGGGACACGGCCACCACGGCGTCGCTGCGCCGGGCCAGCGCCCGTTCGAGGCGCAGGGCGGCGCGTGACTGCACGACCACCTCGCGGGCGTGCCAGACGTGGGGCAGCCCGGCGGCTCGCGCCGCGGCCGGGCCGTAGAGGTCGTGGAGGGTGTTGCTGTGCACCACCGAGGCGCCCGTGTGCCGGGCCAGGGCGGCCAGGCGGGCGACGGAGGGCGCCCACCCGGCCGCGAAGCCAGCGGCGAAGGCGACCCGCGAGCCGCTCAGGGTGAGGCGGCGCATCGGCACCGGGTGGATGGTGGCGCCGGCCTGCTCGTAGCCTGCGGCCAGCCGGGGCCCCGGCGGCAGGGCCACGTGGCACTGCCACCCCGCCTCGTCGAGCGCGGCGAGCACCCGGATGAGGGCGGTCTCGGACCCGCCGCCGTCGCCGATGGTCGAGATCGAGAGGAGGCGCCTGGTGCGGGTGGCCATCAACGTCGAGCAACTCCTGTACCACTCTCCGGGCGGCGTCGGACGCTACACGGCCCAGGTCGCCGGCCGGCTCCCCGTCGCGGTGGCGTCGGTCGCCATGGCGCCGTTCACCGCCCGTCACGGCACCGCCGACGTGGCCGCCGCCCTCGACCGTGCCGGCGTCGCCGCCGCCCCCACGGTGCTCGGCCTGCCCCGCCCGCTGCTCTACGAGGCGTGGCACCTGCCCGGGCCCGGGATGCTCGGCCCCCGGCGGCTGGCCGCCTCCCTGCGCGACGTCGACGTCGTGCACGCACCGTCGGTCGCCTGCCCGCCGCGGGAGGGGGTGCCGCTGGTGGTCTCGGTCCACGACGCCGCCCCCGTGCTCTTCCCCGAGGCGTTCCCGCGACGGGGCCTGCGCTTCCACCTGGCCGGCCTGGCCGCCACCCGGCGACGGGCGGACCGGGTGCTGACCTTCACCGAGGCGGCGGCCGAGGAGGTGGCGGCGGCCTGCGGGATCGGGCGCGACCGCATCACCGTCGTGCACCACGGGGTCGAGGCGCGCCCGGCCGACCCGGCGGGCGCCGCTGCGCTCGCCCGCCGCGGCCTCGACGACCGCCCGTTCGTGCTGTGGGTGGGCAGCCTCGAGCCCCGCAAGGGCGTCGGCACCCTCGTTGCCGCCATGGCCCGGCTGCGCCGACGCGGCGCTCCGGCGGCCGCCGACGCGCGCCTCGTGCTCGCCGGCCCGGCCGGCTGGCTGTCGGCCGGCCTCGTCGCCGACGACGACCGGGCGGCCCTGGGCGACGACCTCGTGCAGACCGGGCCGTTGGGGGAGGCGGAGCTGTGGGCCACCTACGCGGCGGCGACGGTGGTCGCCGTCCCGTCGCGCCACGAGGGCTTCGGCTACCCCGTCGTGGAGGCGATGGCCGCCGGCACCCCCGTGGTGGCGTCGGACATCCCTGCGCTCGCCGAGGTGGCCGACGGGGCGGCCCGGTTGGTGCCTCCCGGCGACGTGGCCGGGTGGGCCGACGCCATCGAGCACCTGCTGGCCGACGCCCCGGCACGCGACGAGCTGGTCGCCGCCGGCCGCGCCCGGGCGGCGCAGCTCACGGTGGCCGCGTCGCTGCGGGCCACCGCCGCGGTCTACGCCGCCCTCTGCTGAGCGCGCCCGCCGCCGAGCACAGCGGGCGCCGGTGACGCCGGCGCTAGGGTCGACCGGGTGCGTCTGCTGGTCACGGGGAGCAGCGGGTTCGTCGGCGGGTGGCTGCTGGCCCACCTCGCCGAGCTGGGCGACGAGGTGGTCGCCCTCGACGAGCGCACCGACATCACCGATCGTGCGGCCATCCGCGACGCCGTCGTGGCGGCGGCGCCCGACGCGGTGGTGCACCTCGCCGCCCAGGCCAGCGTCGGCTCGTCGTGGGGCGACGAAGGGCGCACGTTCTCGGTCAACGCCGGTGGCACCCTCAACCTGCTCGACGCCGCCGCGGCGTGCACGCCCATGCCCCGGGTGCTGCTCATCAGCTCCGCCGAGGTCTACGGACGGGTGACCCCCGACCAGCTGCCCCTGCCCGAGTCGGCGCCGATGCGGCCGGTCAGCCCCTACGCGGTCAGCAAGGCGGCGGCGGAGCTGCTCGGCCTGCAGGCGTGGCTGGGCCGTGGCCTCGAGGTGGTCCGGGCCCGACCGTTCAACCACACCGGCCCCGGCCAGCGCCCCGACTTCGTGGTGCCCTCGCTGGCCCGGCAGGTGGCCGAGGCCGCCCGCAGCGGCGCCGGGGCCCTGCACGTCGGGAACCTCTCGGCCCGCCGCGACCTCACCGACGTGCGCGACGTGGTCCGGGCCTACCGTCTGCTGGTCGAGCACGGCGCCCCCGGCGAGGCCTACAACGTGTGCCGGGGCAGCGCCGTGGGCATCGACGACGTCGCCCGCCGGCTGCTCGAGCTCGCCGCCGTCGACGTCCCGGTCGTCGTCGACCCGGAACGGGTGCGGCCCGTCGACATCCCCGAGCTCCGGGGCGACCCGGCGGCGATCGAAGCGGCGACCGGCTGGCGCCCCGAGATCCCGTGGGATGCCACGCTCGGCGACCTGCTGGCTGCGTGGGGGCAGCCCACCGGCCCGGCCCGCGGCGCGACGAACGGCACGCGACCGGCCTGAGGGCCGGCGCGTGCCGTCGTCGGGGGGTCGTGGCCGGGGCCGGTCACCGGCCCCGGCGGTTCACGAACGGTCAGGCCGGCAGGCCGATGACCGTGCGCAAGGCCTGCTCCTGGCTGGCAGCC
>DASTHS010000275.1:0-6423 GCA_035718085.1 Acidimicrobiales bacterium
GGGGGGCCCGACGCGGTTGCCCTCCAGCTGCTCGGGGGCCATGTAGGCGACGGTGCCGACGGTGGTGCCCGTCGCCGTCATGCCCGAGGCGTCACCGAGCTGGGCGATGCCGAAGTCGGCCAGCCGGGCCCGGCCGCCCTCGTCGAGCAGGATGTTCGACGGCTTGACGTCGCGGTGCACGATGCCGGCGCGGTGCACGTAGGCGAGGGCGGCGGCCACCTGCGAGCCGACGGCGGCGACCTGTGCGGGGCCGGGCGGGTCGCTGCGCAGGGCGTGGGCGACGGTGGGGCCGGCCACGAGCTCGGTCACGACGTAGGGGCGGCCGGCGTCCTCGCCGGCGTCGAGGAGGCGGACCAGGCCCGGGTGGTCGAGGGTGGCGAGGGCCCGGGCTTCGCGCTCCAGTCGGGCGGCGAGGGCGGGGTCGCCGGCGCGGAGCACCTTCAGCGCGACCCGGCGCCCGAGGGTGGTGTCCTCGGCCTCCCAGACGTCGGCCATCCCGCCCCGACCGATGACCCGGAGCAGCTCGTAGCGGCCCCCGACGGTGGTGGTTGTTGCCACCGGTGCATCATCCCCGCCGGCTTCCCGCCGCATGCCCGGGGTGGACGGGCCCGGCGGACCGGCGCTCAGTCGTCGGCGAGGAGCGCGAAGCGATCGTGGTCGCGCCACGCCGGTGCTGGGCGACCTCCCCGGTCACCGAAGCGGCTGCGCCGGCCCGGCCGCCGAGGCGACCGCAGCGCACAGTTCGGCGACGACGGCCGCCGGGTCGTCGGCGCGCATGACGGTGCCCATCACCGCCACGCCGGCGGCACCGGCCCGCAGGCACGCCCCGGCCGACGACGCGTCGACACCGCCGAGTGCCCACACCGGGAGCGGGTGGTCGGCGAGCACGGCCGGCCCGAGGGCCGGGCCGTAGCCCGGCTTCGACACGGTGGGGAAGATGGGCGACAGCGTCGCGTAGGCGCATCCCTCGGCCGCCGCCCGGGCCACGTCGGCGGCGCTGTGGCACGAGCGCCCCACCAGCCCGGTGGCCGACGGCGGGAACGGATCGGCGGCAGCCAGGTGCACCCCGTCGGCGCGGATGGTCGGGTCGGAGGCCACCAGCACCACGCCGCCCACCGGCCGGAGCAGGCCAGCGAGCGTCACGGCCAGGGCGGCCCGCTCGTCACGTGGCAGGTGCTTCTCCCGCAGCACCACGGCCCGCGCGCCTCCCTCGACGGCGGCGGCGACCACCCCGGCCAGGGGACGGCCGCCGGTGGCGCCCGCGTCGGTGAGCACCAGCAGCCGGGGGAGGGGAGGGCCGCCAGCCGCCGTCACAGAGCGGGCAGCCCGCTGTTGGTGGTGGAGGCCTCCGCGTACAGGCGGCGAGGGATGCGCCCGGCCAGGTGGGCCAGGCGACCCGCCCGCACAGCGGCGCGCATGGCCTCGGCCATGACCTCGGGGTGGCGGGCTCGGGTGACGGCGGAGGCGACCAGCACGGCGTCGCAGCCCAGCTCCATCGCCTGGGCGGCGTCGGAGGCGGTGCCGATGCCCGCGTCGAGCACGACGGGCACCTGCACCTGCTCGCGGATGATGGCGAGGTTGTAGGGGTTGCGGATGCCCATCCCGCTGCCGATCGGCGAGCCGAGCGGCATCACCGCCGCGCACCCCACGTCGGCGAGGCGGACGGCGGTGACCGGGTCGTCGTTGGTGTAGGCGAGCACCGTGAACCCGTCGTCGACCAGCTGCGCGGCGGCGTCGAGCAGCTCGACCGGGTCGGGCAGCAGCATGCGGTCGTCGGCGACGACCTCGAGCTTCACCCAGTCGGTCTCGAAGGCCTCCCGCGCCGCCTTCGCGGTGATCACCGCCTCCCGGGCGGTGCGGCACCCGGCGGTGTTCGGCACCACCGACACGCCGGCCCGGTCGCACACGTCGAGCACCGAGCCCGGCACCCCGGGGGTGACCCGACGGAGGGCCACGGTGACCAGCTCGGCCCCCGAGGCGCGTATGGCCTCTTCGAGGGCCTGCATGCTGGGCGCCCCTCCCGTGCCGAGGATCAACCGTGACCGCATGCGCCGCCCGGCGATCACCAGCTCGTCCCCGGCGGCGGCGTGGGGCGCAGCGGCGGGTGTGGTGGTGACCACCTCAGCCTCCCTGCACGGCCTGGAGCACCTCGACGCGGTCACCGGCGTGCAGCTCGGTGGTCGTCCAGGCGCTGCGGGCCACGATGTCGGAGTTCACCGCGACGGCGACGCCGCGGCGGCCGCACGCCAGAGCGTCGACCAGGGCGTCCACGGTGGCGGGCTCGTCGACCACCCGCGGCTCCCCGTTGACCTGCAGCTCGATCACGAGAACCTCCCGGCCGCGAACGCAGCCATGTCGTCGGGCAGGCGGCCGGTGTCGAGGGCCGCCACCGCGACCTCCGCGGTCACCGGGGCCAGCAGCACGCCATTGCGGTAGTGGCCGGTGGCCACGTGCAACCCCTCGACGGCCGTGGGGCCGAGCAGCGGGGCGTTGTCGGGGGTCGCCGGCCGCAGCCCGGCGGTGGCCTCGCGCAGCTCGAGCTCGCCGAGGGCCGGCACGAGGTCGACGGCTGCCTCGAGCAGCTCGAGCACCGCCCCGGCCCGCACGGTCGTGTCGAAACCGGCCTCCTGGCTGGTGGCGCCGACGACCACCTCGCCGTCGGCGCGGCCCACCAGGTAGACGGGCCGGCCCCGCACCGTCGCCCGCACGGTCAGGGGCAGCTCGACGGCACCGGGCGCTGCGGCGAGGCGCAGGATCTCGCCCTTCACCGGCCGCACGGGCAGGTGCAGCTCCGGCGGGAGGCCGTGCAGGGCGTGCACGCCGGTGGCGGCCGCCAACACCACCACGGCGGCGCCGAGCACGCTGCCGTCGTCGAGCTCGACCCCGTCGACGGGACCGGCGGGGCCCCGGCGGTGGAGGCCGGCCGCCGTCGAGCGGCAGACGGCGGCGCCGGCCCGCCCGAGGGCGCTGAGCAAGGCGGCGACCACCCGGCGCGGGTCGACCTGCCAGTCGCCGCGCACGAGCAGACCACCGCGGATGCGGGGGCTGAGCAGCGGCACCAGCTGCCGGCACGCCCGGGCGGTCAGCCGCTCGCTGTCCAGGCCCAGCGCGCCGTGCAGCGCGCCGAGCTCGTCGAGGGCGCGCCGGTCGTCGTCGTCGAAACCGACCTGCAGGGTGCCGTCGCAGCGCAGGCCCAGCGCGGCGGTGCCGGCCAGGCCGGCTGCGGTGGCCAGCTCCTCGGCGAACCACGGCCAGCGGCGCAGCGATGTCAGCCCCAGGGCCGTCAGGGGGGTCTCGGCGGCGCTCGCTTCGGTCACCGGCGCCAGCATGCCGGCGGCCGCCCGTGACGCGCCGGCGCCCGGCGCCGGGTCGACGACCACCACGGAGCGCCCGGAGCGGCGGACCATCCAGGCGACCGACAGGCCCACGACCCCGCCGCCGACGACGACCACGTCGGTGCCGGCGGGCGTGACGCTCACGCGGCGCCCGCGCCGCGATGGCGGCGCCGGTCGCCGACTGCCCGCCCGACGGCGGCGACGAGGCGACGGGCGGCGGCCGCGGGGTCGGGGTCGTCGCTGATGGCGCCGATCACCGCCACCCCGTAGGCGCCGGCGTCGAGCAGCGGCGCCACCCGGTCGGCGGTGATGCCGCCGATGGCGACGACCGGGAGGCTCGACGCCGCGCACACCGCAGCGACCCCGGGCGCACCGATCGGGCCGGGGAGGCCGGCCTTGGTCGTGGTCGCGAACGCTGGGCCGGTGCCGAGGTAGGAGGCGCCGTCGGCGATGGCCGCGCGCGCCGCCTCCGGGGTGCGCACGGTGGCGCCGATCACCAGCTGCGGGCCGGCGACAGCCCGGGCGACCGCCACCGGCAGATCGTCGGCGCCGAGGTGCACCCCGTGCGCCCCGGCGGCCAATGCGACGTCGAGGCGGTCGTCGACGATGCAGGTGGCGCCGTAGGGCGCGCACAGCGCCAGGGCGGCCTCGACCACGGCGAGCACGGCACGGTCACCGGCGTCTTTCACCCGGACCTGCACCACCTCGATGCCTGCGTCGAGGGCCGCGGGGAGCACCGCCAGCGGATCGCGGCCAGAGCGGGTGTCGGTGATGAGGTGGCAGCGGCCGAGGGCGGCCATCGGGCAACTCCCTTCGCCGGCACGCGCAGCGAGCAGCCTACCGACGCACTGGCGGCTGCGCAGTGGTCGGAACCGGTGTCGATCCGGTGACCTCGCGCTTTTCAGGCGGCCCGAGCCGCCTTGCGTGGGGCAGTTCTGACAGGGCCTTTTGCGGCGTTTCTGCTGCTCAGAGGGGTCAGAGAGCCCGTCCCGGGTTCACCGTAGGGAACCCTCGCTGACCGCCGTTCCCCGTCCGGTGTGGCACGGCTGTGGCACGACAGTTAGCCAGGTTCACAAATCTGGGCCACGCGTGAGGGGCGGCTCGCCGGCCACTGTGGGTGGTGCGGCCACGCTGCGGATCCAGGCGGTGCCGGTCCGTCGGAGCCGATCTCGGCCGGCCCGGTTGAGGCTCGAGTCGGCGGCGAGGAACTCGAAGGCCTTGTTGAGAAGCACCCGTTGCTGCTCGGCGGTGCGGGCGGAGGCGTCGGCAACGACCTCGGGAGTGCCTGCAGCCGCCGGGTCGGCGAGAAGGGCGAGGATCTCGAGGCGGTCCTTGCGGCCCGGCAGGCTGTCGGGCCGGTCCAGGAGGGCGGCCAGCTTGGTCGCCAGGTGGGCCGGGACGGTCAGGACCCGGTAGCGGCCGTGGCGCTCGTGGTGAGCGGCAAGGCGCTCGGTGCGCAACTGCAGGTTGGCCCCGAGCTGGGACTGGTGGGGTACGTACAGGCCGAGGTGGATGGACCGCCAGGTGGCACGCCACTTGGTGCCGGCGAGGTGGCGGGAGACGGACAGGTCATCGACCAGTCCGTCAAGGACGGCGAGCTGGGTACGGTCGAGGATCAGGTCGATGTCGTGGCTCATCGGACCGCCGGTGCGGACCCACGTGCCCCAGCCCCCGATGAGGATGGCTTCCGGGACGGCGTCGAGGACCTCGTCCAGGACCCCACGGGACAGCTCGGTCTGCTCAGACGAGTAGAACGGGTTCGTCACGGGCGGCCACCTCCTTGGGATCGAGCTCGTCGACGAAGCGTGCGGCTTGCCAGCCCGGCAGGCAGAACAGGTCAGCCCAGGCCTGGGCGTAGGTGGTCACCCGACCGTGCCGGCCCACCCAGGGGTCTCCTACGGCAATCAGCACCTCGGTCCCCTTGTCGGCTGCGGCTGGCTCGAACCCTGCGAGCGTCGGGGTGCCGTAGACGAGGACCGCCTGGTAGTCGGCGATCCGGTTGCCTCCGGCGTGGGCGACGGCCGCGCTGAAGCCGCCGAGCACACACTCAGGCTGATCGTGGATGGCGGCCTCGACCTCGGCGATGGGAGCGGCGAGGAGTGCGCGCCCGACTATGTCGCGCTGCAGGTGACGGTGGGCCGCGAACAGCAGCAGCAGACGGTAGGGGTCGAGCAGCACCAACCCCTCCATCGGGGACACCTCCACCGCTCCGACCTCCACCGGATGCGCCAGCGCCCGATGCGCGGTCGATACCGGCACCCCCAGGTCCGCGGCCAGCGTGCTCACCGATGGCCAACGCCGCTGACCGGAGCGGGAGGCGGCCAGCAGCTGCCGCCAGACCACGTGCGTCGTCGACATCATGCCTCCATGGTACCGTTTCCATCAATACGCGTAAACGGAGGTCGCCGTCCCCTCGTAGGTGCAACCGAGGAGCCGCCAGAGCGGTGTGGTCGTGTCATCGTCGACGAGGCGAGGAGCGTCGTTCTGTGGTGGCGCCACGACTGGCGGTAGGGGCGGGCTCGGAGCACCGATCGGCCTCATCTTCCGGGGACGCTTGGGCGGTGCCCGATGTGGTTCGGCGCTCTTGCCGGACGGCCGGGAGCCATGGTTTCGGGTGGGTCGTTCTGCATCTCGTCGAACGGGGGCCGTTGCGGAGCCTGCTCCGTTCGGTCGGTAGGGCGCCTTCCCCTGGTGCCGCCCGTCGTTAGGGGTGGACCGGTCGCGCGCTCCGCGCGCGACCCACCTGAATAGTTACCCGTCAACAACCCGCCCCACGAGCGGCCAACACGCCGATCATCGCCGCCTGGGACCCACATTCACGCCGGAAGACCCTCAAGTGTATCGGTGGAGGCGCCGATTGTTCTCATCATGATGGGTTGCGCAGATCCGCCAACTTCGACAGGCGAATCGCAGCTGCGGGAGAGTGCGGCCGGGGGCTTCGAGCCAACGGAGGTAACGGAGCGAGCCGCCGAGCGCCTCGCGCTCGGAAATGCACTCGAAGAGCGAGCTGACGACATCGTCCGCTGGTGCCAGCTGGCGGACATGAAGCAGTCAGGAGCCACCCTCGAAGAGGTGGCTGCGCTGCGGT
>DASTHS010000276.1:0-5416 GCA_035718085.1 Acidimicrobiales bacterium
GGCTCCCCGTTCAGTCGCGAAGTGCTGCCGTCGCCCCCGCATCGCTGGCCGCCGCCGGTGGGACGGGCACGCGGTCGGCGGTGCGACGGATCCGGAGGGTGCGCTCTCGATGGCGCTCCTCGACCAGCTGACGGCGCCGGCCGGCGAGCAGGTCGAACTCGGTCACCACGCCGGCGAGGGTGCCGTCGACGGCGACCACGGGCAGGGCGCCGACCAGGTGCTCGGCCATGCGGTCGGCGGCGGCGCGCAGCGTCTCGGTGGCCGACGCGACGACCGGGTCGCGGTGGGCGACATCGGCCACGGTGGCGCCGACCCGGCCGCCAGCGCCGGCAGGGTCACCGAGCAGGTCGGAGAGGCCGACCACGCCGACCAGGCGGCCACCGTCGACCACGGGCACCAACCGCTGGCGCCGGGCCGCCGGATCGCCGAGCAGCTGCCTCGCCAGGTCGCCGGCAGGGAGGTCGGGTGCGGCGGTCACCACGTCGGTGAGCATCACCTCGCGCACGAACAGCGCCTCGAGTTGGTCGACGGCGTACTCCCGCATGACGTGGAACCCCTTGCGGGCCACCTTCTCGGTGAGGATCGACCGCTTGAGCACCACGACGCTGACCAGGTGGGCCAGCGTGCAGGTGATGAGCAGGGGGAGCAGCGACCCGGTGTCGTGGCTGAGCTCGAAGGCGAACACCACCGAGGTGAAGGGTGACCGGGTGACCCCGGCGAGCGCGCCGGCCATGCCCATGAGCGCCCAGGTGCCGGCCGGGCCGCCGAAGCCGTGGCCCATGACGCCGCCGAGGGCGGCGCCCATCATCAGCAGGGGGGCGAGGATGCCCCCGCTGGTGCCCGAGCCGAGGGCGATCGACCAGATGGCGAGCTTGACGACCAGCAGCAGCAGCAGGCTCGTGATGGCCAGGTGGCCGGCGAGCTCGGCGCTGATCACGCCGTAGCCCACGCCCAGGGCCTTGGGGTCGACGAGGCCACCGACGCCCACGGCCAGGCCGCCGATGGCCGGCCACCACATCCAGTGGATCGGGAGCTTGGCGAAGGCGTCCTCGGCGCCGTAGCAGGCCGAGGTCAGCACGAGGGCGAGCAGCCCGCACGCCACGCCGATGGCCGCGGCCTCGGCCACGCCGAGGGCCCCGAAGCTGCCGTGGGCCGGCACCGGGAACAGCGGCGCGGCGCCGAGGAGACCGTGACCGGCCAGGGCATCGCGGACGACGGCGGCGACGGTGACGGCGACGGCGATGGGCACGAACGACCTCGGCCGCCACTCGAAGACGAGCAGCTCGACCCCGAAGAGCACCGCGGCGACGGGCGTGCCGAACACCGCGGCCATGCCGCCGCACGCCCCTGCCACGAGCAGGGTGCGGCGCTCGATCGCCGAGAGGCGCACGAGTTGGGCGACGATCGACCCGATCGCCCCGCCCGTGAGGATGATGGGGCCTTCGGCGCCGAACGGGCCACCCGACCCGATGCTCGCTGCGCTGGAGATCGGCTTGAGCACCGCCAGTCGGGGCTTGATCCGCGAGCCCCCGGTGAGGATGGTCTCCATCGCCTCGGGGATGCCGTGGCCGCGGATCTGCTCGGAGCCGAAGCGGGCCATGAGGCCGACCACGAGGCCGCCCGCCACCGGGATCAGCACCGCCCACGCGCCGAGGTGGTTGCCGCCCGGGGCGATCAGCGACACGCCGACGTCGCCGAAGTAGGCGAGGTGGGTGACCAGGCCGATCAGGTCGAGGAGCCCCAATGCGGCGCCGGCCGACGCCGCGCCGACGACGACGGCGAGCGGCAGCAGGCGCAACGTCGAGCGGTCGAGGGTGAAGTCGGCCAGTGGTCGCTCACCGGCCGGCAGCGGGGGCAGCGCGGCCCCCATGATCGTGTCACTCGGGCGGGATCGCCCCGCCAATTCATGTCGCAGCACGACAGGATTGTGGCCGATCGACGGCCCCCGGCACACGGGGCGCCCCAGGTGGGCGCCGTTCAGTCGCCGCCGACGACGCCGAGCTGGCGCCAGATGCTCACCAGGCGGGGGGCGACGCGGCCGAGCTCGTCGAGGTGCACGGCGGTGAGCGACTCGAGGCACTGCTCGCCCTGGTCGGTGAGGGCGATGCGCACGACGCGGCCGTCGTCGGGGTCGGGGCGCCGTTCGACGAGGCCGAGCCGGTGGACCCGGTCGATCAACCCGACGGCGGAGTGGTGCTGCAGGGCCAGGTAGTCGGCGACGTCGCGGACGGTCGGCCCCTGTTCGCCGGTGTGGCCCCGCACCGCCAGCAGCACCATGTGCTGGGCGCCGGTCAGCCCCACCGACCCGGCCTGCCGCTCGCTCCACTGCATGAATGCCCGCAGACCGCTGCGCCACGCCAGGAGCCGCTCGTACTCCGCCTCGGTCACCTGCCGGCCCGCCACGCCCCGGAGGCTACGTCGCCCGGGTCCAGCGACGCAGCCCACCACCTACATCGCACTGCGAGGTATTCTCCCAGGTGAACGACGAGTGGAAGGAGCCCCACGCATGCTGGTGGACGACGACCGGGCGACGACGGCACAGGCGGCGCTGCAGGGTGGGAGTGCGCCCGGCGCCGCCGGGAGCGAGGCGATCGAGGAGGCCCTGCAGCGCGCTCAGGGTGCGCCGCGGCTGGCGACGGTCGTGCTCGCCCTCGGTGGGGCGGCGGCCGACGCCGGTGCCCTGCGCCGGACCGCACACCTCGCCGGCGGGGCTGGGGCCCGGGTGGTGGTGGTGCACGCCGTGCCCACCCTCGAGGGCCTGCTGCACGACATGCCCCCCTTCGGCCTGGGCAACTGGCGCATCGCCCTGCGCGACGAGATCACCTCGCGCTGGTGCCGCCCGCTGATCGACGCGGGCGTGGCGCACAGGGTGGTGGTGCGCGAGGAGGGTGCCGGGCACGCCGTGCTCGGCGTCGCCACTGCGGAGGGCGCCGACCTCATCGTGCTCGGCTCCCGCAGCGGCCGGGGCATGGGCGGCGGCAGCCTGGCGTCGCACCTGGTGCACCGGGCGTCCTGCCCGGTGCTGGTGGTGCCCCCCGCCACCTGAAGGGCCCCGCCCCGGCGACGTCGGTGCCGACACCGTCACGCCCTACGCTGCGGCAGTGCCGACGCCCGAGCTCGACCGTCTGCGCGCTGCGCTCCACCGCATCGGCCCGGTGGTCGTCGCCTTCTCCGGGGGCGTCGACTCCGCGCTGCTGGCGCACGTCGCCCGGTCGACCCTCGGCCGCGCCGGGGCGGTCGCCGCCACCGCGGTGTCGGCGTCGCTGGCCGCCGACGAGCTCGCCGACTGCGCCCGCATGGCTGCGGACTGGGACCTCGACTGGCGCCAGGTGCACACCGACGAGATCAGCCGCCCCGCCTACGTCGCCAACGACGGCGACCGCTGCTACCACTGCAAGGCCAGCCTGATGGACGCCCTGGCGCCCCTCGCCCGGGACGCGGGCGCCACCGTCGTGCTCGGCGTGAACCTCGACGACCTCGGTGACCACCGCCCCGGCCAGCGGGCGGCCGCCGACGCCGGCGCACGGTTCCCCTACGTGGAGGCGGGCCTGACCAAGGCGGAGGTCCGGGCCGCGGCGCGCCGGCTGGGCCTTGACGTGTGGGACAAGCCGGCCGCCGCCTGCCTCGCCTCACGCGTGCCCTACGGCACGCCGGTCACCCTCGGCACCCTCGACCGGGTCGCCCGGGCGGAGGCGGCCCTGCGTCGGCTGGGCCTGCGCCAGCTCCGGGTGCGCCACTACGGCGAGGTCGCCCGCATCGAGGTCCCCGTCGACGACCTGCCCGCCGTGGTCGCCGCCAGGACCGCCGTGGTCGACGCCGTGCGGGCCGCCGGCTACGCCTACGTGACCCTCGACCTGGAGGGCTTCCGGTCGGGCAACCTCAACGCCGCCCTCGGCACCGCGCCGGCGTGAGCCTCCCGCCGCCCGCCGGCCGATGAGGAAGCTCGCCGCCCTCGTCGTGCTCGGCGTGCTCGTCGGCCTCTACCTCGTCGCCGACGTGGTGGTGCGGGGGCGGGCCGAGTCGGTCGTCGCCTCGCGGATCGAGGCCAACGTGCCGGGCACCACGGCCACCGTGCACATCCACTCGTTCCCCTTCACCGGGCGCCTGGCCGTGTCGGGCAGCGTGCCGTCGCTGCGGGCGGTGGTGACCGGCGTGCGCGCCGGGCCCTTCGCCGTGCAGTCGATCGACCTCGACGTGGAGCACCTGGTGGTCGACCGCTCGAAGCTGCTGCAGGGCGACGTGGTGCCGACGGCGATCGGGTCCGCCACGGTGACCGCGGTGGTCACCCAGGCGGCGATCGACGCCGGCATCGGCCTGCCCGTCACCCTGGGCGATGGCACGATCGGCGTGGCCGGCGTCCAGGTGCCCGCTCGGGTGGCCGTGACCGGCGGCTCGATCACCATCGCCGTCGCCGGCCTGCGCACCATCAGCCTGCCGCTGCTGCCCGCCGCCCTGCTGCCGTGCAGCCTCACCGGCCGGGTGCAGGTCGGCCAGCTGCTGCTCAGCTGCAGCGCCGCGGCCATCCCGCCGGCACTGCTGCACGCCGTGGCCGGCGCCGCCGGCTGAGAACCGGCAGCGGCCCGACCCGCTGCCTGGCGACCTACCAGCCCCACGACCCGGGGCCGCCCTTGAACGGTCCCACCACCCACGAGGTGACCCACCCGCCGTAGAAGCCCCCCGGCTGGGGGGCGGCCGCCTCGCCGCCCACCTCGCAACGGTGCATGGAGGAGCAGTAGAAGGCGACGTGGTCGGCGAGGTCGGCGAAGGCGGCCGTCGGCGACGGGTACGACCACGCCGCCGCCTCCCGCCGCTCGCCGCCGGCCGCGACCGTCCAGAACCGGGCGCGCCCCTTCCACTCACACACGCTGGCACCCTGCGCAGGGCGCAGCGCTCCGGGGGCGATGGCGGCCGGCGGCAGGTAGTAGGTGGGCGGGTGGCTCGTCTCGAGCACCCGCAGGGCGGCGGTCGTGTCGGCGACCACCTCCCCGCCCAGCCAGACGGTGACCCGCCGGGGCTCCGGCTCGAGTCGTGGCGGCCGCGGGTACGACCAGACCGACTCCTGGCCCGGGCCGGTGGGCAGCGGCGCCGGGCGGCGGTGGGGATCCACGTGGGCCAGCATGGCGGGTGTGGACGACAACGCCAACGCCCTCGCCGAGCACGGCCGCGCCCTCGCCGAGGCGGCGACCGCCGCGCTCCCCGGCTGGGTGGCCCGGGTGGCCTGCGCTCGGGCGGCCGCCGCCGGGGTGGCGCTCGACCCCGCTGCGGTCGACGCAGCCGGGCGGCAGGCCGCCGGCGAGGTGGGCCACCGGCTCCGGGAGCTCGTGGCCCTCGACGTCGACGCCCAGCGGGCCACGCCGCTGGCGCTGGTGCGCACCGCGGTGCGCTGGCCGACGGCCCTGCTGCGCGACGCAGGCGT
>DASTHS010000277.1:0-16213 GCA_035718085.1 Acidimicrobiales bacterium
CGGCGTCGCGCACCGTCAGCCCGGGCGGTGCGGCCTCGGCCGGCGCACCGGTCACGCCGGTGGTGCTCGCCAGCACCACCTCGTGCCCGTCGCCGGCGAGCGCCCGGGCCAGGTTCCACGCCCGGATGGCCGGGCCGGCCATCGCCGGGCCCACCGGGTCGAAGGTGAGCACCACGACCGGGCCGGTCACGTCTGGGCCCGTGTCGGGGAGGCGCGCACGGCGCAGGCTATTCCGGTGCCGCTAGGGTGCGCGGCCGTGCCCGTGCTGGTGGTCGGCAACTTCCCGCCGGTGCCGGGACCGGTGACCGCCGCCACGTTGGCGCAGGTGCGGGCGGGGGTGGCCGCCGGCGCCAGCGTGCGCACCGCGTCGCCCCGGCCGTCGGGAGCGGAGCTGGTGGTGCCGGCCACCGGGTGGCGCGCCGGGAGGCGGCTCGACGCTGCCCGGCGGTCGACCGGCGCCGACGAGCTGGTGCTGGCCGTCGCCGACGGGCTGCCGGCCCGGGCCCCGGCCGACCGGGGCGGCCGTCGGGCCGTCGGCGTCGCCGACGCCGCGGCGGCGGTGACCTCGACGCTGTGGGCCCTCCGGCGATTCCGGCACGTGACCCTGGTCGTCGCCGACGACCCAGGGGTGCCGGTCACCCTGCTGCGCCCGCTGTGGCGGTCAGCCGACCGCGTGCTGGTGACCGGGGCGGCCCTCGCCGGCCGGCTCGGCGTCCCCGCCGGCGTGGCCGAGGTCGTCGCCGCGCCGGGCCCGCTGCGCGGCGTGGTGGCCACCGGCACCGTGACCACCCTCGGCCCCCCCGAGGCGCCGCCGTGGGAGATGCCGCGCTACGTGGCCGGCCGGGCCGCACGCGCCGTGCTGGGGCCGGCGTTCCCACCGACCTGGGCGGCGCTGCGTTGGGCGGGCCGCCCGGTGCTGCGCCGGCTGCGGGCCCGCCGCGCCGGCTGAGGAGCAGGCCCGGGGCGGCGCCGCCCCCCGGCGATCAGGCGCCGGCCGGCTCGGTGACGTCGGGCGCCGACTCGATCACCCGGTCGATGAAGCCGTAGTCGAGGGCTTCCTCCGCGGTGAACCACCGGTCGCGGTCGCTGTCGGCCTCGATCCGCTCGATCGGCTGGCCCGTGTGGAACGAGATGCGCTCGGCCATCATGCGCTTGAGGTAGATGATCTGCTCCGCCTGGATGGCGATGTCGGCCGCCTGGCCCTGCGCCTGGCCCGACGGCTGGTGCATCAGGATCCGCGAGTGGGGGAGCGCGAAGCGCTTGCCCCGGGCGCCGGCGCACAGCAGGAACTGGCCCATGGATGCCGCCAGGCCCATGCACACCGTCGACACGTCGCAGGGCACGAACTGCATCGTGTCGTAGATGGCCAGGCCGGCGGTCACCGACCCGCCAGGGGAGTTGATGTAGAGGCTGATGTCGCGCTCGCGGTCTTCGGCGGCGAGCAGCAGCAGCTGCGCGCAGATGAGGTTGGCGCTGGTGTCGTCGACCTGCGTGCCGAGGAACACGATGCGCTCCCGCAGGAGGCGCCCGTAGATGTCCATGGAACGGTCGCCCGACTGCATCTGGGCGGTGACGGGCTGGATCGGGGCCATGGCCGGAGGCTACCGCCGCGGCTCGCGGTCTCCGGCGGCCGTGACCGTCGGCGGGGCCGCCCCCCATCTACGCTGCCCCCCGGCGCGCGAATCAGGAGGTCGGCGTGAGGCAGGTTCGGCTCGGGTGCTGGGGCACCCGCACCGCCGCAGTGGCGGTCGGCGGGGTCGCAGCGCTCGTCGGCCCGTGGTCGGCGCCCTCCGCGTCGGCGGCCACGGCCCACCCGGTGCCCGAGGTGTCGGTCGTGGTGCAGCTCGCCACTGGCGCACGGGCCCACGCGGCCGCCGTCCTCGGTGCCGAGCCGGGGAGCCGCCCGGTCGCGGCGCCCGGCGGCCGCTGGACCTGGCAGGTGCCGAGCGGGGAGGTGGCGGCCACGCTGTCCCCGCTGCAGCACGCCGCCGGGGTGGTGTACGCGTCCAGCGCCCACCTCGTGCACGCGACCGACCTGTCGTCGACGCCGTCGGACCCGTGCTACCAGGCGACGTGCGGTCCGGTGAACCCGGAGGTCGTCGACGGCGAGAGCCCCGATCGGACGACCACCGGCGACCAACGCGACCTGGCGCTGGTCGATGCCGCCCCGGCGTGGGCGGTGACCCACGGGAGCAGCTCCATCCTCGTGGCCGTGCTCGACACCGGGGTCGACGCCCAGCAGGAAGACCTCAGCGGCGACGTGATCGCCGGACCCGTGCTCTGCAGCCCGGCCAGCGACAGCGCCTGCAACACCGCCCCGAACGGCGGTGACCCCTCCGACACCGACGACGCCGGCCACGGCACCCACGTCACCGGCACCATCGCGGCGCGCAGCGACAACGGCGTCGGGGTGGCCAGCCTCGGGTGGGCGACCCGGGCCGAGGTCTTCAAGGTGCTCGACCGCACCGGGGCCGGCACGACCACCGACCTGGCGACGGGCATCTACGACGCCGTCAACGCCGGCGCTTCGATCATCAACATGTCGCTGGGCGACCCGTCCTGCAACGTGCCCCTACCGCCGAACGAGGCCGGCCAGTGCGGCCCCGACCCCGACACCGAGGCGGCCGTCGAGTACGCAGAGGCGCACGGCGTGGTGGTGGTGGCCGCCGCCGGCAACGACGGCTACTCGGCGGGGAGCAACTCGCCGGGCTACCCGGCGGGCTACCCGGGGGTGCTGTCCGTCGCCGCGACCGACCAGTCGGGGGCGACCGAGGGGTACTCGGAGTGGGGCGACGCCGCCAACATCGCCGCCCCCGGCGACAACGTGCTGTCGACCTGGAACACCGGCGTCGGGGGCACCCCGTCGACGTCGACCTACGCGGTGCTGAGCGGCACGTCGATGGCCGCGCCGCACGTCGCCGCCGCCGCTGCGCTCGTGCGCGCCGCCGACCCGGGGCTGTCGGCCGCGCAGGTGACGTCGTTGCTCGAGACCACCGCAGGGCCCCTCGGCGGCCGGGCCATCGACGGTGGCCTGCTCGACGCCGGGGCGGCCGTGCGCGCCGCCGCCCAGGCCGCGGCCACCGGCCAGGCGTCGCTGCCCGCCTTCGCCGGCTACCGGATGACCGGCGCCGACGGCGCCGTCTACCCCTTCGGTGCCGACCCGTGGTTCGGCGACCTCCAGGGCACCGCCCTCGCCAAGCCGGTGGTCGGTTCGGCCGCCCGGCCCGACGGTGCCGGCTACTGGCTGGTGGGGTCCGACGGCGGCATCTTCTCCTTCGGCGACGCCGCCTTCCACGGCTCGACGGGCAACATCCGCCTGACCCGCCCGGTGGTCGGCATGGCGGCGACGCCCGACGGTGGTGGCTACTGGCTGGTGGCCTCCGACGGCGGGGTGTTCGCGTTCGGCGACGCGCGGTTCTTCGGCTCGACGGGGGCCATCGCGTTGACCCGCCCGGTGGTGGGCATGGCGGCGACGCCCGACGGTGGTGGCTACTGGCTGGTGGCCTCCGACGGCGGGGTGTTCGCCTTCGGCGACGCCGCCTTCCACGGGTCGACCGGCGCCATCCGCCTGACCCGCCCGGTGGTGGCCATGGACGCCACCTCCGACGGGCGCGGCTACTGGCTGGTGGCCAGCGACGGCGGTGTGTTCTCCTTCGGCGACGCCCGCTTCGCCGGCTCCACCGGCGGCGTCAACCTGGCCGCCCCCATCGTCGCCGCCGGGTGACGAACCGCTCATGTGCGACGCCCGCCTGCCGATCGAATAGCGTCTGGGCGGGTTCCACCCCGGGGCGGACGATCGGACCCTGGAGCAGTCGCGTGCGTCGTGTGATCACCTCAACCATCCTGCTGGGCGCCGTGTGCGCCAGCGCGGCCGGCCTGGCGGCGGTGACCGCGCCGCCGCCGGCGGCGGCGGCGACGCCGTCGAGCGTCACCATCACCGGCCACGGCTTCGGCCACGGGCGCGGCATGGGCCAGTACGGCGCCTACGGCTACGCGCTGGCCGGTGACAGCGCGGCGACCATCCTCGGCCACTTCTACGGCGGCACCACCCTGAGCGCCACCAGCTCCGCCCGCGCCTCTTCCCCCATCGCCGTGCGGCTCGACGAGCTCGACGACGCCACGTCGGTGAGCGCCACGGGCTCGAACCTGACGGCCAGCTGGTCGGGTGGCTCGGTGACCGCCCCCCAGATCACCGTCACCCGCACCAGCGGCGGCCCGACGGTGAACGGCCAGGCCGCCTCGGGCGATGTCACCCTGACCGCCGCCGGACCCGTGCAGGTGACCCTGCCGGGGGGCTCGACCCGCAGCTACCTGGGCTCGATCGTGGTCAAGTCGGCGGTCACTGAGGTGTGGGACGTGCTGGCCCTCGACGACTACGTCGCCGGTGTCGTCCCCGCCGAGTCACCCGCCTCGTGGGGCACCGACGGGCTCGCCGCCCTCGAGGCCCAGGCGGTCGCGGCGCGCAGCTACGCCCTGGCCTACCTGGCCAGCTCGCAGCGCCCCGCCATCTGCGACACGACCGCCTGCCAGGTGTACTCCGGCGACCAGGACGTCGCCGGAGACCCTGCCGCCAGCTCCTACACCACCTACTCCGACGAGGCCGTGCGGGCGACCAGCGGCCAGGTGCTGCTCTGCGCCGCCAGCGCCTGCGGCCCCACCGGGTCGGTCGCCCTCGCCGAGTTCTCGTCGTCGACCGGCGGCTACAGCGCCGGCGGTGCCTTCCCCGCCGTCGTCGACGACGGCGATGCCACGTCGTCGAACCCCAACCACACGTGGACGGTGACGGTCCAGGCGTCGGCCGTGGAGGCGGCGTGGCCGTCGATCGGCACGCTGGAGGGGGTCGCCGTCACCGCCCGCAACGGCCTGGGCGACATGGGCGGCAGGGCGACGAGCGTGTCGGTCAGCGGCACCAGCGGAGCGGTGCAGGTGACCGGAGCGACCTTCGCCGCCTACCTCGGCCTCCGCTCCGACTGGTTCCAGGTGGGCGGGGGGGCGGTGTCGGGGTCGGGCACCTCGTCGGGTCAGCTCGACGGCTACTGGATCCTCACCTCCGACGGCGCCGTGCACCCCTTCGGCGGGGCGGTCTCCTACGGGTCGACCGCCGGCCAGCGTCTCGCCTCCCCGGTGGTGGCCATGGCGCCCACCGCCGACCAGTCGGGCTACTGGGAGGTCGCCGGCGACGGCGGCATCTTCAGCTTCGGGGGCGCGGCGTTCCACGGGTCGACCGGCGGGATGCACCTGAACCGGCCGATCATCGGCATGGCGTCGACGCCCAGCAGCAAGGGGTACTGGCTGTTCGCGTCCGACGGCGGCATGTTCAGCTTCGGGGACGCCCGCTTCCTGGGGTCGACCGGCGGCATGCGCCTGAACCGGCCGATCGTCGGCATGGCGGCGACCGCTGACGGTGGCGGCTACTGGCTGGTCGCCTCCGACGGGGGCATCTTCGCGTTCGGTGACGCCCGGTTCCTGGGGTCGACCGGCGCCATGCACCTCAACGCCCCCATCGTGGGCATGGTCCCGGCACCCGACGGGTCGGGCTACACCCTCGTCGCCAGCGACGGTGGCATCTTCTGCTTCGGGTCGGCCCGCTACCTCGGTTCGCTGCCCGCCGAGGGCGTGAGCGACACCGTGCGGGCGGTCACGCCGACGCCCGACGGCGGGGGCTACGAGGTGCTCGGCGCCACCGGGCGCGTGTACCCCTTCGGCGACGCGCCGTTCGAGGGCAACCTCGCCGGCACGTCGGCCGCCGCCCTGGACATCTTCGGCCACCACGGGTAGGCGGCCGATGCCGGAGGGCGGCGCTCAGCTGTTCGCAGCGCGCAGGGCGGCGAGGTCGGCGTCGACCATCATCCGCACCAGGTCCTCGAAGCCCACCTCCGGCTTCCACCCCAAGGTGGCGGTCGCCTTCGCCGGGTCCCCGATCAGCAGGTCGACCTCGGCGGGCCGGAAGAACTGCTCGTCGACGCGCACGTGGTCTTCCCAGTCGAGCCCGACGTGGTCGAAGGCCACTTGGCACAGCTCCCGCACCGAGTGGGTCTCCCCGGTGGCCACCACGAAGTCGTCGGGACGATCCTGCTGGAGCATCAGCCACATGGCCTTGACGTAGTCGCCGGCGAAGCCCCAGTCGCGCTGCGCCTCGAGGTTGCCGAGCTTGACCTCCCGCTGCAGGCCCAGCTTGATGGCGGCCACGCTGAAGGTCACCTTCCGGGTGACGAACTCGAGGCCGCGGCGCGGGCTCTCGTGGTTGAACAGGATCCCCGAGCTGGCGTGCAGGCCGTAGCTCTCGCGGTAGTTCACCGTGATCCAATGGCCGTAGAGCTTCGCCACCCCGTAGGGGCTGCGGGGGTAGAAGGGGGTGGTCTCCACCTGCGGCACCTCCACCACCTTGCCGAACATCTCGCTCGAGCTGGCCTGGTAGAAGCGGATCGACGGATCGGTCAGCAAGATGGCGTCGAGCAGCCGGGTGACCCCGAGGCCGGTGACCTCGCCGGTGAGGATGGGCTGGTTGAACGACGTCTGCACGAACGACTGGGCGGCGAGGTTGTAGACCTCGGTCGGCTTGTAGTTGCGCAGCACCCGGATCATCGAGGCCTCGTCGAGGAGGTCGGCGGGCTCGAGGGTCACCTTGTCGCCAAGGTGGGTGATCCGCTCGAAGGTCGGGGTGCTCGAGCGGCGGTGCAGGCCGATCACCTCGTAGCCCTTCTCGAGCAGCAGTTCGGCGAGGTAGGAGCCGTCCTGGCCGGTGATGCCGGTGATGAGCGCACGGGGGGCCATGGCACCAGTGTTGCCGACGGGCCCGCCGGCCCTCACCTCGCGGCGACCGCCGGGACGGTCAGGTGCGCAACCCGGCGTGCGGGCGGAGGGCCGGGTCGATGGCGTCGCGGCGCGGGTTGGCCTGGTCGCGCGCCGACAGGATCGGCTCGGCGACCCCCCACTCGGCGCCGATGGCAGGGTCGTCCCACGTCACGCCCAGCTCGTCGGCGGCGTTGTAGTAGTTGTCGACCAGGTAGGTGAGGGTGAGGTCGGTGAGGCTGGCGAAGCCGTGCGCCACCCCGGGCGGGATGAACACCCCCCGGGCGTTGTCGCCCGACAGGTCGAGGGTGACCGTCGCCCCGTCGGTCGGCGAGCCGACCCGCAGGTCGTGCAGCACGACGCGCGCCGTGCCCCGCACCACCTGCCAGTAGTCGGCCTGGTGCAGGTGGTAGTGCAACCCGACGATGGCGCCGGCGCCCTTGTCGGACCTGTTGGCCTGGACCATCTCCCGGCCCAGCGGGAACCAGCTGCGCCGGTAGGTCTCGGAGAACCGACCACGGGCGTCGCCGTGTGCGACGGGGTCGACGACGTAGACGCCGGCGATGACGTCGGACTCGGTCACGGTGGCCATGGGCTCCGGACCCTAACCTGGGCGGCATGGCCGGCGGCATCCTCTCCGGGCCCGTCGACGGGGACTGGCGGGCGCGACGCGCCGTGCCCGAGGTCGACCTGGCCCGGGGGATGGTGGTCACGCACCTCGGCTCGCGGTTCAAGGGTGCCGTGGTGCGCACCGAGGGCGAGGCGGTGGTGCTCCGCTCGCCCAACAGCGGCATGGAGCGACTGTTCCGGCTGCTGCCGGGGGCGTTCGCCCTCGACGGCCGCCCGGTCACCCTGCGCCGACCGGCGCCCCCGCCGCCGGGCGCCGGTCCCGGCCGCACTGCGTCGGGATCGGTGGCGGCGCCCCGCCAGCCGGCCCGCGTGGCCCGAGCCAGCCGCATCCTCGTCGAGGGCGTGCACGACGCGGAGCTGGTGGAGAAGGTCTGGGGCGACGACCTGCGGGTCGAGGGCGTGGTGGTGGAGCGCCTCGACGGTGTGGACGTGCTCGACGAGGTGGTCGCCGCCTTCCGCCCGGGCCCCGACGCCCGCCTCGGCGTGCTGGTCGATCACCTGGTGGCCGGGAGCAAGGAGCAGCGCATCGCCGCCGCCGTCGCCGGCCCGCACGTGCTGGTCACCGGGACCCCGTTCGTCGACGTCTGGCAGGCGATCCGCCCGCAGGTGGCCGGTCTGGAGGCATGGCCGGTGATCCCGCGGGGGCGTCCGTGGAAGGACGGGATCTGCGACGCGCTCGGCGTGCACCCCGCAGGGGCGCTGTGGAAGCAGCTGCTCGGCCGGGTGCGGTCGTACGCCGACCTGGAGCCGGCGCTGGTCGGGGCGGTCGAGTCGCTGATCGACTTCGTGTGCCCGCCGCCGGGCGACTAGCCCGGCCTCTCGGGCCGCACCTCGGTCGCCAGCTCGGCCGCGAGGCGCAGGGCCCGTTGTCTCATGGGGCGGCTGCGCGCGGCCCATAATGCGGGAGTGAGCGATCCAGCTCCGGCCGGGGGGTGGCGCAGGGGCGCGCCGGGTGTGCTGCTCGCTGGTCGTTTCATCCTCGACACATGCCTCAAACGGCGCGAGCACGGCGAGACCTGGAGGGCCGTCGACACCGCGGACGGGGCTGTGGTCGTCGTCAAGCTGGTCGCCGCCGCCGGCATGTCGAGCGCCGTGCGCCTGCGGCTCGAGCACGAGGCGCGGGTGCTGGCCCAGCTGCCGGGCCGGTCGCGGCCGGTCCAGGCCGGCGTCGACGGCGACACCGTCTACCTCGCGCAGACCTACGTCGAAGGGCGCTCCCTGGCCGACCGCTTGGACGGCGGTCGCCTCGGGGTGGAGGACACGGTGCGGGTGGCGATCGACGTGCTCGACGCCTTGCAGGCCGCCCACGACCTCGGGGTGGTCCACCGCGACGTGAAGCCGGCCAACATCATCGTCGGCCCCGCCGCCGGCGAGCCGGGGAGCGCTGCCGGCGCGCCGTTGCCAGCGCCGACCGCCGTGACCGCCGCGCTGATCGATTTCGGGCTGGCCCGCAGCGCCTGGCTCGACCGCTCGCTGCGCGACGAGCCGGTCGGCACCGCCAGGTACCTGGCGCCCGAGAGCGCCGGCGTCGGCGGCGGTCAGGTCGACGAGCGAGCCGACCTGTACTCGCTCGGCGTGGTGCTCTACGAGTGCGTGACCGGCGCCCCACCCTTCGGGGGCGGCACCGTCGGCGAGGTGCTGCGGGCCCACGCCAGCGAGGTGCCAGCGCCGCTGCGCTCGGTGCGCGCAGGGGTGCCGGCCGGGCTCGACGCCATCACCCTCAGGCTGCTCGCCAAGGATCCCGCCGAGCGCTACCAGTCGGCGCAGGCGGCCCGCCGCGACCTCGAGGTGCTGCTCGACGGCCTGGTCCGCGGCGTTGCTGACCCGCCGGTGGCCATCGGCACCGCCGACCGCCGGCGGAGCCTGGCGCCGGGCAACTTCGTGGGCCGGCAGAGCGAGGTCGAGGCGCTGCTCGGCGTGCTCAGCGGCGAGGCCAGCCGGCCCGGGGTCGTGCTGGTCGAGGCCGAGTCGGGCGGCGGCAAGAGCAGGCTCCTCGAGGAGGTGTGCCTCCGCCTCCCCGCCGACGTGCGGGTGCTGCGCGGGCAGGGGCTCGACCGGGTTGCGGTGCGGCCGCTGTCGATCCTCGACGACGTGGGGGAGGGCCTGGCGGCCGTCCTCGACGCCGACCCTGAGCTGGCGGCGCGGATCGCTGCCCTGATCGGCTCGTGGGCACCCGCCGTGACCGCAGCGCTGCCGGCCCTGGGGGCCGCCCTCGGCCTGCCCGCCCCGGCAGCGTCGGCGCGTGCGGTCGAAGGCGGCAACGGCGGCCCCGAGGCGCACGGCGAGCAGCGCACCGTCGCCGCACTCGGTGCGCTGCTCGACGCCCTCACGGCCAGCGGCGCCTCGTGGGTGGCGGTGCTCGACGACGCCCAGTGGGCCGACGCGCTCGCCGTGCGGGCGCTGGCGGAATGGTCACGCAGCGCTGCGACCAGCCCGGGCGGCCGCACCGTGGTCGTCGCAGCCTTCCGCACCGAGGAGGTCGGCCCCGACCACCCGCTGCGGAGTGTGCACGCCACCGCCCACCTCCGGCTGGCGCCGTTCGGCGACGCCGACGTGGTGGCGCTGTGCGAGTCGATGGCCGGCCCGCTGCCGTCGGCTGCGACCGACGCCGTGGCGCGTCTCGCCGGTGGCAGTCCGTTCATGGCCTCGGCCGTGCTGCGCGGCCTGGTCGAGGCCGGGGTGCTCACCGACGAGCCCGACGGCTGGCGCCTCGACCCCGCAGCGCTCGCCCAGGCATCCACGTCGAGGCGGGCGGCGCTCGCCCTCACCCGCCGGCTGGACCTGCTCCCCGCCGAGGGCCGTCGACTGCTCGAGGCCGGCGCCGTGCTCGGCAAGGCGTTCGACCTCGACACGGCCCTCGACCTGTCGAGCCTCCGGCCGGCTGACGCCGCCGCCGCACTCGAGGAGGTGCGTCGGCGTCAGGTGATCTGGGTCGACGAGCGGCAGGGTCGCTGCCTCTTCGCCCACGACAAGCTGCGTGAAGCGGTGCTCGAGCGCATCGACCCCGGCGCCCTGGCCGTGCTGCACCTGCGGGTCGCGCAGCGCCTCGAGGCGGTCGAGCCGGCCCCGGCGTTCGAGCTCGCCTACCACTACGACGCCGCCGGGCTGCCCGAGCGGGCCTTCCCCTTCGCGCTCGACGCCGCGCGCGGGGCGCGGGCCCGCCACGCCCTCGACGTCGCCATCGCCCAGTACCGCATCGCCGAACGTGGGGCGACCACCCCCGAGGCGCGGAGCTCGACCTACGAGGGCCTCGGCGAAGTGCTGAGCCTGGCCGGTGACTACCCGGGTGCCGAGGCTCACCTGTCGCAGGCGCTGGCGTTGGCGACGACGCCCACCGAACGGGCTGCGCTCGAGGGCAAGCTCGGCGAGGTGGCGTTCCGCCGCGGTGACCAGGTGGCCGGGCGTGCCTACCTCGAAGGGGCCCTGCGCCAGCTCGGCCGGTGGGTGCCGCGGCGGCGGGTGGCCTACCTGGCTGCGCTGGTGTGGGAGGTCGTGGTGCAGGCGGTCCACACGTTGGCGCCGGGCCGGCTCGGTCGTCGACCACTCGAAGGTGCCGGCGAGCAGCTGCTGGCCGCCCGGCTCTTCAGCCGACTGGCCTACATCTACTGGTTCTCCGCCGGGCGCATCCCCACCGCCTGGAGCCACCTGCGGGAGATGAACCTGGTCGAGCGGTACCCACCCACCTCTGAGCTGGCCCAGGCGTGGTCGGAGCACGCGCCGGTCATGACGATGATCCCCTGGTACCGACGTGGCATCGAGTACGCCCGCCGGTCCTTCGACGTCCGGGTGGCGCTCGGCGACGAGTGGGGCCAGGGGCAGTCGCTCAACTTCCTCGGGGTCGTGCACTACGCGGCCTCCAACTACCGGGAGTGCATCGAGCACTGCGGCAAGGCCGCCGAGCTGCTCGCCCGCATGGGTGACCGCTGGGAGGAGGGCACCGCGGGATGGCACCTCGCCTTCTCCCACTACCGCCTGGGTGACCTCGACCGCGCCGTGGAGATCGCCCGCGCCGTGTACCGCCGAGCCCAGGGCATCGGCGACCGCACCTCCTGCGGCATCGCCCTGTCTGCGTGGTCGCGTGCCTCCGGCGGCGACGTGCCGGCCGACCTCGTCGCCGAGGCGCTGCGCACCGACGACGGCGACGCCCACACCACCGCTGAGGTGCGCCTCGCCGAGTCGATCAGGCTGCTCGGTGACGGCAGGTGGGAGGCCGCAGTCGCGCTGCTCGACGAGGCGATCGCCGGCGTCGAGACGGCGGGCTTGCGCCAGGAGTACGTGGCGGCCGTCGACATGTGGCAGGCGACCGCACGGCGCGGCGCCGCCGAACGAGTGCCCCAGGTCGCCCGCCGGCGCCGGGCAGCGGCGATGCGCTCGGCGCGCCGGGCGTCGCGGCGCGCCGTGCGCCTCGCTCGCTGGTACCGCAACAACCTGCCGCACGCACTCCGCGAGGCGGGGCTGGTGGCGGCGCTGTCGGGCCGCCGCCGCCGCGCCGTGCGCCGGCTGCAGCGGAGCATCGATGTCGCCCGCCGGCAGGGCGCCATGGCCGAGCTGGCCCTCAGCGAGGCGGCGCTCGCGCAGGTGGCTGCCATCCTGGCGCTCGAGCCCGGCGCGCTCACCGGCGCCGACGTGGCTGCCCCTGCCGGCGCCGACACTGCCGATCCCGAGGTCTCGCCGAGGTTGGTGGCGATCGCCCTGCTGGGCTGGCCCGTCGACCGCAGCTCCGGCCTCGCAGGCGTGCTCGGCGCGGGCGCGGCGTTCGGGGCCGCCGGCTCGCCGGCCCACGGCTCCCAGTCGGCGGTGCCGACCTGGACCGTCTCGCTGGCCGACCGGTTCACGTCGCTGCTCGAGGTCGGGCGGCGCATCAGTTCGGCGACCTCGCCGGCCGAGGTCTACGCGGCCGTGCGCGAGGCGGCTGTGATGCTGCTGCGCAGCGATCTCTGCCACATCATCGAGGTGAGCGGCGACGGTGCTGTGGAGAGCTCTGGTTGCACCGAGTCGGGCGTGCCGCTGGCGCGACTGAGCACCACCCTGGTGCGGCGGGCGCTCGAGGCGCACGGCCCGATCGTGGCCGGCACGGCGGCCGGCGACGACTCCAGCGAGTCACTCGTGCTCTCCGATGCGAGGTCGGCGCTGTGCGCGCCGATCTCGTGCGACGGCGTGCCCGTCGCCTGCTTGTACCTGGAGAGCCGGCACATGGCCGGCCTCTTCGGTGACGACGAGGTGCAGCTCGCAGCGTTCGTGGCCACCCTCGCCGGCGCTGCCCTCGAGCACGTGGCGGGCAGCGAGGCCCGCTTCCGGTCGCTGGTGCAGCACTCCTCCGACGTGATCACCGTCGTCGACGACCACGCCACGATCTCGTACCAGAGCTCGTCGATCGCCACCGTGTTCGGGATCGACGCCGGCGGGATGGTCGGGCGGCCGCTCGCCGCATGGCTGCACCCCGAAGACGCCCCATCGGTGCTCGAGCGGCTGGCTGGGTTGGGGCACATGGCGCTGCCCGGCACGGCTGCACCGCGAGGCCCGTCGGGGAACCCCGGGCCGGGCGCGGGCGGGGCCCCCATGGTGGTGAGCTGCCGGGTGCGCAGCGGTGACGGCTCCTGGCGGCAGGTCGACTCGGCGGTCACCGACCTGCGCGACGACGCCGGCGTGCGGGGCATCGTGCTCAACACGAGGGACGTGAGCGAGCGGGTGGCCCTCGAAGCCGAGATGCGCCACCGTGCATCCCACGACGTGGTGACGGGCCTGGTCAACCGGGCGATGTTCGCCGACAGGGTCGAGGAAGCGGGCCACGACGCCGCCCGGCAGGGCACGCCCTTCGCGGTGCTCTTCCTCGACCTCGACGACTTCAAGTCGGTCAACGACACCCTCGGCCACGCCACCGGCGACGAGCTGTTGCGCATCGCCGGGCAGCGGCTCCGCCAGGCCGTCGGCCCCGATGACGTCGTGGCCCGCTTCGGTGGGGACGAGTTCGCCGTGCTGCTCGCCGGGGCCGACCACGCCCGGGCCGTCGAGGTGTGCGCCCGGGCCCTGGCCGTGCTGGCCGAACCGATCGAGCTCGCCGGGTACCACCTCGAGGTGCCCGTCAGCGCCGGCGTGGTCTGCAGCGACGCCGCCGACGGGGTCGACGCCTTGCTGGCATCCGCCGACGCCGCGCTCTACGTGGCGAAGGCGAAGGGCAAGCGCCGCTACGAGGTCTTCGAGCCGGCGATGCGCACCGCGGCCGTCGCCCGGGCCGGCCTGCGCACCGAGCTCGACCACGCCCTCGAGCGCGACGAGCTGCGCCTGGTCTACCAGCCCGTGGTCGACATCGGCACCGGCCAGCTGGTCGGCTTCGAGGCGCTGCTGCGGTGGTCGCGCCCCCACGGGCCCGCGCTCACCCCCGACCGCTTCATCCCGCTGGCCGAGGAGTCGGGCGCGATCGTCCCCATCGGCGCGTGGGTGCTCGCGACCGCCTGCGCCCAGGCCCGCGCCTGGATCGAGGCCACCGGCAGGTCGCTCACCATGGCCGTCAACCTCTCGCCACGCCAGCTGCAGCACGCCGGCCTGGTCGACGACATCCGCACGGCGCTGGGCGAGGCGCGCCTCGACCCGTCGCTGCTCGTGCTCGAGGTCACCGAGAGCGCCGCCGTGCAAGAGACCGACGGCGGCAAGTTCCGCCTCGAGCAGCTCCGCGAGCTGGGCGTGCGCCTCGCCATCGACGACTTCGGCACCGGCTACTCGGCGCTCAGCTACCTCAGCCGGCTCCCCGTCGACGTGTTGAAGATCGACCGCTCGTTCGTCGCAGGCCTGGCCCACAGCAGCGCCGACCTGGCCCTCGTCCGCGCCGTCGTGCAGCTGGCCGCAGCCTTCGGTCTCGAGACCCTGGCCGAGGGCGTGGAGACCCTCGACCAGCTCGAGGCGCTGGCCAGCCTCGGCTGCCGCCACGCCCAGGGCTACCTCTGGAAGCGGCCGTCGACGGTCGACGAGATCGATCGGTGGCTGCGCGACGGCACCGCGTCGTCGCCGGCGCGCACGCGGGTGCTCATCGTCGACGACTCGGCGCCCCTGCGGGCGGTGCTGCGCATCGCCCTGGAGGTCGACGGCCGCTTCGAGGTGGCCGGGGAGGCGGGGGACGGCGAGGCCGCCGTCGTCGCGGCACGCGCCCTGCAGCCCGACGTGGTGCTGCTCGACCTGGTGATGCCGGGCACCGGCGGCCTCGCCGCGCTGCCCGCCCTGCGCCGCGCCTGCCCAGGCGCCCAGGTGGTGGTGCTCACGTCGATCGACGCCGACGCCCATGATCAGGTGCTGGCCGAAGCTCGCGCCGTGCTCGACAAGACCCGCGACCTCGACGCCGTCGTCGACCGACTGGCCGAGCTCGGGGAGCCGCCCTCTGCGCCGCCGGCTGCCCACCCGACCTGACCCCGGCGTTGCGTGCGCCCCCTGGGATTCGAACCCAGAACCTGCGGATTAAGAGTGTGTTCACGGTTCGGCGGCTAACAGCCTGAACAGCACTCGCAGCGCCCTGACCAGCGGGTTTGTGGGTAGCGACCGCCGGGACCGTGCCGGATCAGGTCGCATTGGGTGGCGGGATCTGGCAGCCGTTCTGGCAGCCCCCGGCCGGCTTCTCGGGACTGGTGCGGAGGGCGGCGAGCCGGTCCTGGCGCCACCGTTCGATCGCCTGCCGGGCGATGTCCTCGGGCACGTCGAACCGGTCGGCCACCTCCCACAGCTCGACCGGCGTGCCGCTCTCGGCGAGGGCGTCGAGCCGCTCCGGGGGTACCAGCCGGCGGGCGGTCTCCGCCCTGACGGCCGCCTCCTCCTTCGCCACCAGCGGGCCCGGTGTCGACAGGTCGTAGAGCAGCCCGCGCTCGTCGTGCACCAGTTCGTGGGTGAGCGCCGCCGACCGGGCACGACGGCCGAGCCGCCAGTCGAGGATCACCCGCCGGCGGCCGCCGCCGGCGTCCACGAGGAGGGCGTCTGCGCTGTCGAGCTCACGCCACTCGAGCGTGAGGTGCTTCCGTTCGCGCAGCGCCCGCCACGGGTTCCACCCCGTCTCCTCCGCCATGCCAGGGACGGTACGGACCGTGTGTGACGACCTACACCGATGTAGTTCGCCGAGCCCGGGCCGGGGCGGTCATGCGAGCAGTCGGGCCTTGGCGGAGTCGAACTCGGCGGGGGAGATGACGCCCTGGTCGCGTAGAACGGCGAGCTTCGCCAGCTCATCACCGAGCGACGCGGCGGCAGGAGCGACTGGGCCGCCACGGCCGGTGAGCGCCACCTGGTCTCGGATGGCCTGCGCTATGCGCTCAACGTCGTTCTTGTCGACCTGCTGGATGTCGGCCGTGTCACCGGAGGCGCGGATGGTGATGTGCCCGGCGGTGAACCCCTTCTTGTGGTCGACGCCGGTGATGAGGCCGTAGACGAAGTCCTGCACGTCGTAGCCGCCGAGCTTCTTGGTGAAGACCAGCACCCGCCGGTCGGTGAGGAGGATCGACCCTCGCCGTGTGGTCTTCTGTCCCATTCGGGTTACGTGCGCAACGCCGGTCGTCGCGTCGAGGACCTCTTCGCCGGGCATGAGGGCCGGGGCCGCGTCCCGCTTGATCTGCTCGTACTTCTTGCTGGTGGTCATGTCGCCTCCTGGTCTGGGCCGAAGCTGCCGCTCTTGCGGAGGGTGGGTCGGCAAGCCCTCAGGTGCGCCGCCGCTCATGCGAGCAGCCGGGCCTTCGCCGGCGATGGGATCGCTCACGAGCCCATGCACCCGGGGTCGGACCGGCTCGAGCAGGTGGCCGGCCACCCGACATCGCTCCGCAAC
>DASTHS010000278.1:0-15488 GCA_035718085.1 Acidimicrobiales bacterium
TGCATCAAGGTGCTGGGCGGCTCCAAGCGCCGCTACGCCTCGATCGGTGACATCTTCGTGGCCACCGTCAAAGACGCCATACCCGGCGCCAACGTGAAGAAGGGCGACGTGGTCAAGTGCGTCGTCGTGCGGGTGAAGAAGGAGAAGCGCCGTCCCGACGGCAGCTACATCCGCTTCGACGAGAACGCCGCGGTGCTCATCAACGACCAGCAGCAGCCCCGCGGCACCCGCATCTTCGGGCCGGTGGGCCGCGAGCTGCGCGACAAGCGCTTCATGCGCATCATCAGCCTTGCCCCGGAGGTGCTCTGACATGGGCGTGCGCACCTACAAGCCGGCCCCCCGGCCGCAGAAGATGAAGATCAAGAAGGGCGACACCGTGCAGGTGCTCGCCGGCAAAGACCGCGGCCAGAGTGGCGTGGTCGAGCGGGTGATGCCCCTCACCGGCAAGGTGGTGGTCGACGGCGTCAACATCGTCAAGAAGCACCAGCGCCAGACCAGCGCCCGGATCAAGGGCGGCATCATCGACAAGGCCATGCCGATCCAGGCGTCGAACGTCGCGCTGGTCTGCTCGACCGACGGCCCGACCCGCGTCGGGTACCGCATCGACGACGACGGCACCAAGCACCGCGTCTGCCGCAAGTGCGGCAAGGAGATCTGAGCGCGATGGCGACCACCACACCCACCTCGGTCGAGCGGCCCCGCCTACGGGTCAAGTACGACACCGAGATCAAGGCGCAGCTGCAGCGCGACCTCGGCCTCGGGAACATCATGCTCGTGCCCCGGCTCGAGAAGATCGTGCTGAACATGGGCGTCGGCCGGGCCACCCAGCAGGCGTCGCTGCTCGAAGGCGCCGTGCGCGACCTGACCGCCATCACCGGCCAGAAGCCGGTCACCACCCTCGCCAAGAAGTCGATCGCCGGCTTCAAGCTGCGTGAGGGCAACGCCATCGGCGCCAAGGTGACCCTCCGCTCGGACCGCATGTGGGAGTTCTTCGACCGGCTCATCAGCCTGGCCGTGCCCCGCATCCGCGACTTCCGGGGCCTGCCCCCGCGCGGCTTCGACGGGCGGGGCAACTACACCTTCGGCCTCCCGGAGCAGCTCATGTTCCCGGAGATCGACTACGACAAGATCGACACCCAGCGGGGCATGGACATCACGATCGTGACCACGGCGCGCACCAACGCCGAGGGCCGGGCCCTGCTCGACGCGTTCGGCTTCCCGTTCCGCAAGGAAGGCAACTGAGATGGCCAAGAAGGCGCTGATCATCAAGTCGCAGCGCAAGCCCAAGTTCAAGGTGCGGGCCTACACGCGCTGCCGGCGCTGCGGCCGACCGCACTCGGTGTTCCGCAAGTTCGGCCTGTGCCGCATCTGCCTGCGCCAGCTGGCGCACCAGGGCGAGATCCCCGGCGTGACCAAGGCCAGCTGGTAGGGGAGGCGCGACCATGACGATGACCGACCCGATCGCCGACATGCTCACCCGGGTGCGCAACGCCAACGTGGCGATGCACGACACGGTGCGCATGCCCAGCTCCAAGGTGAAAGAGGCGCTCGCCGCCGTCCTCGCCAAGGAGGGCTACATCACCGGCTTCAAGGTGACCGCGAACGACGGCCGCCCCGGCCAGGTGCTCGAGATCACCATGAAGTACGCCCCCGACCGCAGCCGCACGATCTCGGGGATCACCCGGGTGTCGAAGCCGGGACTGCGCGTCTACCTCGCCGCCGACAAGCTGCCGCGCGTGCTCGGCGGCCTCGGCGTCGCCGTCCTGTCCACCAGCCAGGGGCTCATGACCGACCGTGAGGCGCGCCAGCGCCGGGTCGGTGGTGAAGTCCTCTGCCACGTCTGGTAGCGGAGGCACCCCCATGAGCCGCATCGGCCGCAACCCCATCCCCGTGCCCAGCGGCGTCGAGGTGACCCTGTCGGGTCGCTCCGTCGCCGTGAAGGGCCCCAAGGGCAGCCTCAGCCACGAGCTGCCCGCCGAGATCACCGTGCGCCAGGAGGCGTCGACCCTCGTGGTCGAACGCCCCAACGACGAGCGCCAGAACCGTGCCCTGCACGGCCTGACCCGCAGCCTGGTCAACAACATGGTCGTCGGCGTGACCGACGGCTTCACCAAGGAGCTCGAGATCGTCGGCGTCGGCTACCGGGCCACCGCCCGGGGCACCTCGGCCATCGAGCTGGCCCTCGGGTTCAGCCACCCGGTGGTCGTCGACGCCCCCGACGGCATCAGCTTCGAGGTGCCCGCGCCCACCCGCATCGCCGTGCGCGGCATCGACAAAGAGCTGGTCGGCCAGGTGGCGGCCAACATCCGCAAGATCCGCAAGCCCGAGCCCTACAAGGGCAAGGGCGTCCGCTACCTCGGCGAACGGGTCATCCGCAAGGCCGGCAAGGCCGCGAAGTAGGACGACATGAGCACCTCGACCAAAGACAAGCAGGTCGCCCGGGCACGTCGGCACCACCGGGTGCGCAAGAAGGTCGCCGGCACCGCCGAGCGCCCCCGCCTGGCGGTGTTCCGCTCCAACAAGCACATCGTCGCCCAGGTGATCGACGACCGCTCGGGCCGCACCCTGGCCGCCGCCTCGTCGGTGGAGAAGGACCTGCGCGGCGGCCCGACGGGCAACCGCTCCACGGCCACCACGGTCGGCCGCCTCGTCGCCGAGCGCGCCCGCGCCGCCGGCGTGTCGCAGGTGGTCTTCGACCGCGGGGGCTTCCTCTACCACGGACGGGTGGCCGCCGTCGCCGACGCGGCGCGCGACGCCGGACTGGAGTTCTGAGCAGATGGCAGACCAGCAGTACGAAGACCGCACGATCAAGGTCAACCGCGTCGCCAAGGTCGTCAAGGGCGGCCGGCGCTTCAGCTTCGCCGCCCTCATGGTGATCGGCGACGGCCAGGGCAACGTCGGCCTGGGCTACGGCAAGGCCAAGGAGGCCGGCCTCGCGGTGCAAAAGGGCATCGAAGAGGCCAAGAAGAACATGTTCAAGGTGCCGCTGGCCGGCAGCACCATCACCCACCCCATCCTCGGCGAGGCCGGGGCCGGGCGGGTGCTGCTCAAGCCGGCCGCCCCCGGCACCGGCGTCATCGCCGGTGGTGCCGCCCGCGCCATCCTCGAGATGGCCGGCATCCACGACATCCTGGCCAAGTCGCTGGGCTCGTCGAACAGCATCAACGTCGCCCAGGCGACCGTCGCCGGCCTGCGCGCCCTCAAGCGCCCCGACGACATCGCCCGCCTGCGGGGCAAGTCCCCCGAAGAGGTGACCCCCGCCGGGGTGTGGCGTGCCTACCAGGAGGCCCAGCGCGGCCCCCACGTGCCTGACGAGGTGGCGTGATGGCCGACTTGAAGGTCAAGCAGGTCAAGAGCGGCATCGGCACCAAGCCCAAGCACCGCGGCACGCTGCGGGCGCTCGGCCTGCACGGCATCGGCACCACCAACACCCTGCCCGACCGTCCCGAGATCCGCGGGATGATCGCCCGGGTGCCCCACCTGATCACCGTGGAAAAGGAGGTCGAGGCGTGAAGCTGCACGACCTGACCCCGCCCGCCGGCTCCACCCACCCGCGCCGCCGCGTCGGCCGCGGCATCGCCGGCAAGGGCGGCAAGACCGCCGGCCGTGGCACCAAGGGTCAGGGAGCCCGCGGCAACATCAAGCCCGGGTTCGAGGGCGGCCAGCTGCCCCTGACCCAGCGCATCCCGAAGCTCAAGGGCTTCAAGAACCCCTTCCGGGTCGAGTACGGGGTGATCAACCTCGACACGCTCCAGGAGGCGTCGGGCGACTCGATCACCCCCGACACCCTCCGCGCCGCCGGGCTGGTGCACAAGCACGGCCTGGTCAAGGTGCTCGGCCGGGGTGAGCTGACCCGCAAGGTCGACGTGGCCGCCCACGCCTTCTCGGCGACGGCCCGCTCGGCGATCGAGGCGAACGGCGGCACCGTCACGGTGATCCCCGCGCCGTGGGGCGACCGGCGCCCGCCGGCGAAGGGCAACGCCCTCACCAACCGCTAGCCCACCCGGCGACTTCCTCCAGGGCCTCCGCACCTCCCGGTGCGGGGGCCCTCGTCGCGTGAGGGCAGGCGGGGTCGTTGCCTGGCCGATCCGGGCCAGGCCCGCTACCTTCTCGTCGGTGACGTCCAGGCAGGAGCTCTAGATGCGCGGCACGCTGTCGAACCTGGCGAACATGTTCCGGGTCGCCGACCTGCGCAAGAAGGTGTTCTTCACCCTGGCGATCATCATCGTCTACCGCTTCGGGGCGAACATCCCGTGCCCGGGCATCGACTTCAACGCCGTGCACACGCTGACCAACAGCGCCGCCAAGGGCGGGGTGATCAGCTTCCTCAACCTCTTCAGCGGCGGGGCGCTCACCAAGTTCGCGGTGTTCGGGCTCGGCATCATGCCGTACATCACCAGCTCGATCATCATCCAGCTGCTGATGGTGGTCATCCCCAAGCTCGAGCAGTGGCGCGAAGAGGGCGCCACCGGCCAGAAGAAGCTGACCCAGGTCACCCGCTACCTGACCATCGCCCTGGCCGTGATGCAGTCGACCGGCCTGGCCTACGTGTTCCACAACGGCGGCGGCGGCCTCCTCGGCGGGGGCAGCGGCCTCAACGTCGACCTGATCCCGAAGTTCACCGCCCCCCGGGTGCTGCTCATCGTGCTCACCATGACCGCCGGCACGGTGGTCGTGATGTGGCTCGGGGAGCTGATCACCCAGCGCGGCATCGGCCAGGGCATGTCGGTGCTGATCTTCACCAACGTGGTGGCCACCCTGCCCGCCGGCGGTGCCGCCATCAAGGCGGAGGCCGGGGTGGTCAAGTTCGTCGCCATCCTGGCCATCACCATCGGCCTGCTGGTGATGATCGTCTTCATCGAGAACGGCCAGCGGCGCATCCCGGTGACCTTCGCCAAGCGGGTGGTCGGGCGGCGCATGTACGGCGGGCAGAGCACCTACATCCCGATGAAGGTGAACACCGGCGGCGTCGTGCCGATCATCTTCGCCAGCTCGGTGCTCTACTTCCCGATCCTCGTCTCGAACGTCCTGCCGGCCCACGGGTGGGGCAAGACGGTGCAGGCCTGGATCTCGGCCCACCTGGCCCAGCCGAGCAGCTTCGTGTACATCGCCGCCTACGGCGTCTTGGTGCTGCTGTTCGCCTTCTTCTACGCCGGCATCACCTTCGACCCCCACCAGCAGGCCGACGTGATCCGCCGCCAGGGCGGCTACATCCCCGGCATCCGCCCCGGGCCGCCCACCGAGCGCCACCTGGCGCTGATCCTCAACCGGGTCACCGTGGTCGGCGCCGTGTGGCTGGCCGCCATCGCCCTGCTGCCGTCGATCATGCTGTCGCTCTGGCACGTGCAGAACTACCCCTTCGCCGGCACGACGATCCTGATCGCCGTCGGCGTGGCCCTCGAGACCATGAAGCAGGTCGACAGCCAGTTGATGCTGCGCAACTACGAGGGCTTCCTCAAATAGTGCCCCCGCCGACACGGGGCGGCCCGGTGGGGGGCCGGTGAACCCGGGGGCACGGCTGATCGTCCTCGGCAAGCAGGGCGCCGGCAAGGGCACCCAGGCGGTGCGGCTGTCGCGCCACTACGTGGTGCCGCACATCTCGACCGGCGACACGTTCCGTGCCGCCGTGCGCTCGGGGTCGGAGTTCGGCCGCAAGGCGAAGACCTACCTCGACGCGGGCGAGCTGGTGCCCGACGAGGTCGTCGTCGGGGTGGTGCGCGAGCGGCTGACCCGCGACGACACCAGCCACCGGGGGTTCATCCTCGACGGGTTCCCGCGCACCGTCGGGCAGGCCGAGGCGCTCGAGGAGATCCTCGCCCCCCGCCGCCTCGACGTGGTGCTCAACATGGAGATCGACACCGACCACGTGCTGGCCCGCATCGCCAGCCGCCGGGTGTGCTCCGACTGCGGGGCGAACTACAGCGTCACCGACAACCCGTCCCGGGTGAAGGGCATCTGCGACGTGTGCGGCGGCGAGGTGGTGCAGCGCGACGACGACACCGAGGCGGCCATCCGCCGCCGCCTCGACCTCTACGAGCGCGAGACCGCCCCGCTGATCGGCTGGTACGAGCAGCGGGGGCTGCTGGCCACCCTCGACGCCATGGGCAGCCCCGACGAGGTGACCGACCGCCTCGTCGCCGAGGTCGACAAGCGCAAGTTCAGCCTCGGGCGCTGACCCGCCCGGCCGGGGTCGCCCACCGCACGCCGGGGAAGCGGCCGAAGACGTGCTTCACCGCCCGGTGCGCATCTTGCGGACCACCTCGTCGTCCTCGAGCTCGGCGGCCAGCTGCAGCGCCCGGTCGAGGTTCACCGCGGGGACGCCCATCTTGGCGGTGGGGAAGTCGGGGGCCGGGCGGCGCTGCACCGAGTCACGGATGGCCCCGTTGAGTGCCTGCTTGAAGCTCTCTCCCCGCTCCCGCATGCGGCGCCGCACCATCGCCTCCGTGTCGGCATCGAGGGTGACGGTCGTACGCACAGCCGATCCTAATCTTCGCGTCACGCGCATGACTGCATGATGCGTACGCCGCGAGCAGCGTGCCGGGCTGCCAACCGGGCTCGCTGCGGCAGACTGGGAGGCATGCGCCGCGACGCCGACGAGATCGCCAAGATGCGGCGGGCGGGCAAGGTCGTCGCCGAGATGCACGACAAGACCCGCGCCGCCCTCCGGCCCGGGGTGACCACCGAGCAGCTCGACCGCATCGCCCGTGACGTGCTCGAGCGGCGGGGGGCCCGGTCGAACTTCCTCGGCTACCACGGCTTCCCGGCGGTGATCTGCGCGTCACCGAACGACATGGTCGTGCACGGCATCCCCGGCCCCCAGGTGCTCGAGGAGGGCGACATCGTCTCGATCGACTGCGGGGCGATCATCGAGGGCTACCACGGCGACGCCGCCTACACCGCCGGGGTCGGGACCGTCGGCGCCGAGGCAGAGAAGCTGCTCCGGGTCACCGAGGAGAGCCTGTGGGCCGGCATCGAGCAGCTGCGGGTCGGCAACCGGCTCCACGACGTCGGCCTGGCCGTGCAGACCGTGGCCGAGGGGGCCGGGTTCGCCGTGGTGCGCGAGTACGTCGGCCACGCCATCGGCACCCGCATGCACGAAGATCCCCAGGTGCCGAACTACTGGCCCGGCACGCCCGGCATCAAGCTCAAGGCCGGCATGCCCTTCGCCGTGGAGCCCATGGTGAACGCCGGCACCGCCGAGACCTACGTGCTGCCCGACGGGTGGGGCGTCAAGACCGCCGACGGGGCGCTGTCGGCCCACTTCGAGCACACCATCGTCGTCACCGACGACGGGCCCGAGGTGCTCACCCTCGCATAGCCGCGCGGGCCGGGGTCTGGAGCCGAGCGGTCGGGCGTCTGACCCGGCGGCCGGCCGCCGGGTAGCGCTCCTGCATCGCCCTCGCCGCCCTGCCCGGCTCGCTCGTCGAGCGCCTCACCGCCGTCTGCGGCGGCCGCGGCCAGCGCCGGGCCGTCGTGCTGCTCGCCGCCGTCATGGGCCTGCAGAGCGCCGACAGCGGGGTCGTCGGCTCCGTGGCCCCCCAACTCGAGTCGACCTTCCACATCGGCACCACGCAGCTCGGCCTGCTCGTCACCGTCTCGTCGGTGGTCGGCGCGCTCGCCAGCCTGCCCTTCGGGGTGCTGGTCGACCGGCGCCGCCGGGTGCCGCTCCTCGCCGCCGCCGTCGCCACGTGGGCGCTGGCCATGGTGGCCACCGGCCTGTCGACCAGCTACCTGATGCTGCTCGTCGGCCGGCTGGGCCTCGGAGCGGTGAGCGCGGTGTCGGGCCCGGCCACCGCCTCCCTGGCCGGCGACCTCTTCGCCCCCGGCGAGCGCTCGCGCATCTACGGGGTGATCCTGACCGGCGACCTCCTCGGTGCCGGCGCCGGCCTGCTCGTCGCCGGCGACATCGGCGCCGCCCTCACCTGGCGGGCCGCCTTCCTCGTGCTCGCCGTGCCGAGCGCCGCCCTCGCCCTGGCCCTGCGCCGGCTGCCCGAGCCCGAGCGTGGCGCCCAGACCGCTGCGCCAGCCGACGGGCGCCACCAGGCCGGCGCCGACGCCGCCCTCCGGGCCCAGGTGCGGGCCCGGCCCGACGTGCACCCGAGCGACGGCGTCGTCGTCGACGACCCGGCCACGGTGACCGGCCTGCGGCGAGCCACCGTCTACGTGCTGCGCATCGCCAGCAACCGGGCCCTCATCGCCGCCTCCGCCCTCGGCTACTTCTTCCTCGGCGGCCTGCGGGTCTTCGCCATCGTCTTCGCGCGCGGCCACTGGAGCCTCTCCACCGGCACGGTCAACCTACTGCTGGTCGTCATCGGCGCCGGCGGGGTGGCCGGCACGGTGCTCGGCGGCCGCCTGGCCGACCGGCTGATCGGCCGGGGCCGCCCCGACGGCCGCCTGCTGGTCGGGGGCTGCGCCTTCATCGCCGCCGGCGTGCTGTTCGTGCCCGGTCTGCGCAGCAGCGACCTGGCCGTGTCGCTGCCGCTGCTGCTCGTCGCCGCCGGCTGCCTCAGCGCATCGAACCCGGCCCTCGACGCCGCCCGCCTCGACGTGGTGCCCTCGACGCTGTGGGGCCGGGCCGAGTCGGTGCGCGGCGTCGCCCGCACCCTCCTCGAGGCCGCCGCCCCCCTGCTCTTCGGCTACGTCGCCGCCCTCCTCGGCGCCACCGGCGGGGTGAGCGCAGGGGCGGGCGCCGGGGGCTCGGGCACGTCGGCCGGCCCGGCGTCGGCACAGACCGCAGGCGCGCTCGGCCTGACCTTCCTGGTGATGCTCGCGCCCTTCGCCGCCAGCGGGGTGGTGCTGCTGGCCCGCCGGCGGGCCTACCTCGCCGACGTGGCCGCCGCCGACCGTTCGCAACAACGGATCGACCGGGACCTCGCCGCCCGGTAGGATGCCCCGGCCAGGGGGCGACCCGGGCCCGGCGGCTAGCGCTGCGGGGTCGCAGACGCTACCATGGTCAGCCGGCCCGGGAGCGGACCCGTCGCGCACTCGTGCGCGCCGCCCGCCCGCACTCCCGCCCGCCCCCACCATCTGCGACGAGTCCCGCCTCCGGGCGCGAGGGAGCAGCGTTGAAGGTCCGTCCGAGTGTGAAGCCCATCTGTGAGAACTGCAAGGTCATCCGCCGCCATGGGCGCGTGATGGTGATCTGCACCAACCCCCGCCACAAGCAGCGGCAGGGCTAGGAGCGCCATGGCCCGCATCGCAGGAGTCGACATCCCGCGCGAAAAGCGCCTGGAGATCTCGCTCACCTACATCTACGGCATCGGCCGTACCGCCTCCGCGTCCGTCTGCGAGGGCACCGGCATCGACGGCGCCACCCGGGTGCGCGACCTCACCGACGAAGAGGTCGCCCGCCTCCGCGCCTGGATCGACGCCAACCTCAAGGTCGAGGGTGACCTCCGCCGCGACGTGTCGCAGGACATCAAGCGGAAGATGGAGATCGGGTCCTACCAGGGCATCCGTCACCGCCGCGGCCTGCCCGTCCACGGGCAGCGCACCCACACCAACGCCCGCACCCGCAAGGGCCCGAAGAAGACCGTCGCCGGCAAGAAGAAGGTTCGCAAGTAGTGGCCAAGCCGAAGCCGGGCGGTCGCCGTCCGAGGAAGCGCGAGCGCAAGAACGTCACCTTCGGGGTGGCGCACATCAAGAGCTCGTTCAACAACACGATCGTGTCGATCAGCGACCCCGACGGCAACGTGCTCGCCTGGGCGTCGGCCGGCAACGTCGGCTTCAAGGGGTCGCGCAAGTCGACGCCCTTCGCCGCCCAGCTCGCCGCCGAGCAGTGCGCCCGCCGGGCCATGGAGCACGGGGTGCGCCGCGTCGACGTCGAGGTCAAGGGCCCCGGCTCGGGCCGGGAGACCGCGATCCGCTCGCTCATGAACACCGGGATCGAGCTCGGCGTCATCAAAGACGTCACCCCGATCCCCCACCCCGGCTGCCGCCCGAAGAAGCGGCGGAGGGTCTAGCTCGTGGCTCGATACACCGGTCCTGTCTGCCGACTGTGCAGGCGGGAGAAGATGAAGCTGTTCCTCAAGGGTCCCAAGTGCGACTCGATGAAGTGCCCGATCGAGCGGCGCCCGTACCCGCCCGGCGAGCACGGCCGTGACCGCATGCGCCAGGGCTCCGAATACCTCGTGCAGCTGCGCGAGAAGCAGAAGGCCCGGCGCATCTACGGCGTGCTCGAGCAGCAGTTCCGCAACCTCTACGAGGAGGCGAACCGCCAGCAGGGCATCACCGGCGAGAACCTGCTGCGCATGCTTGAGCTGCGCCTCGACAACGTCGCCTTCCGCGCCGGCTGGGGCGCCAGCCGCAGCCAGTCGCGCCAGTTCGTGCGCCACGGCCACGTGCTGGTCAACGGCAAGCGCGTCACCATCCCCTCCTACCGGCTGCGCAAGGGCGACGTCGTCGCCCTCAAGGGCAAGAGCCGGGAGATGATCGTCATCCGCCACAACCTCGACACCCTCGACCATCAGGTGCCCGCCTGGCTCGAGACCGGTGCCGAGGGCTTCGAGGTCACGGTGCGCGACATGCCGCTGCGCGAGCACATCGACGTGCCCGTGCGCGAGTCGCTCATCGTCGAGCTCTACTCCAAGTAGCCGGAGGTCTTCGTGCTCATCATCCAGCGACCCTCGGTCGAGCCCCTCGGCGAGGAAGACGGCAACCGCCAGCGCTTCGCCGTCGGACCGCTCGAGCCGGGCTTCGGCCACACCGTCGGCGTCGCCCTGCGCCGCACGCTGCTCTCGTCGATCCCCGGGGCGGCCATCACCCAGGTGCGCTTCGACGAGTCGCTGCACGAGTTCACGACCCTGCCGGGGGTGAAAGAAGACGTCACCGAGATCATCCTCAACCTCAAAGACGTCGTGCTGCGCTCCACCAGCGACGAGCCGGTGACCCTGCGCCTCGACGTGCGGGGCCCGGCCACGGTGACCGCCGGTGACATCGCCCTCACCAGCGACGTCGACGTGCTCAACCCCGAGCTGGTGATCGCCACCCTCAACGGCAAGGGGCGCCTGGCCGCCGACCTGACCGTCGAGCGGGGCCGGGGCTACCTGTCGGCCGACAAGAACAAGAAGTCGTCGACGATCGGGGTCATCCCGATCGACTCGATCTTCTCGCCGATCCGCCTGGTGGCCTTCACCGTCGAGCCCACCCGGGTCGAGCAGTCGACCAACTTCGACCGCCTCGTGCTCGACATCACCACCGACGGCTCGATCAGCCCCCGCGAGGCGCTCGCGTCCGCCGGTGACACCCTGCGCTCGCTGCTCACCCTGGTCGCCGAGATGTCGGACGCCCCCATGGGCCTCGAGCTCGGCGACGTCGGCGCCGCCACCAGCGGCTCGCCCGACCTCGACCTGCCGATCGAGGAGCTCGACCTCTCCGAGCGGCCCCGCAACTGCCTGAAGCGGGCCCAGGTCAACACCGTCGGCGAGTTGGTGCTGAAGACCGAAGACGACCTCCTCGCCATCACCAACTTCGGGCAGAAGTCGCTCGACGAGGTGCTGCAGAAGCTCGACGAGCGCGGCCTGTCGCTGCGCCACAAGGAGGCCTGAGCCGGTGTCCGGCATCCCCGCCCGCCCGAGGAAGGGCGCCCGCTTCGGCGGCACCGCCGCCCACCAGAAGGCCATGTTCGGCAACCTGGTGGCCAGCCTGATCGCCGCCGAGGGCATCGTCACCACCGAGGCCAAGGCCAAGGCGCTGCGCCCCGTGGTCGAGAAGGTGGTCACCAAGGCCCGCAAGGCGGCGTCGAACACCGACGACCGCTACTACCGCCAGCACCAGGAGCGCCAGGTCGTCGCCTTCATCCGCGACAAGGACATGGCCTACAAGCTCTTCGAGGAGATCGGTCCCCGCTACGTCGACCGGCAGGGTGGTTACACCCGCATCCTCAAGCTCGGCCCGCGCCACGGCGACAACGCCCCCATGGCGCGCATCGAGTTCGTGTAGGGCTACGCCCGACCTCGGAGCTTCGCGCTGACCATCCCTTCGTTGCGCACCGGGCGGCCTTCGGCCGCCCGGTGTCGCGTCGAAGGGGCTGCGGCCCTCCAACGATGACCCTCTTCTCCCTCCAGGCCGGGCCCGCTGCCCAGGCCGCTGTGACCGCCCGCCCCACCGTGCGGGTGCGGATGACCGTCGCCTACGACGGCGGCGGCTTCCACGGCTTCGCCGCCCAGCCCGGGCAGCGCACCGTGGCCGGCGTGCTGGCCGCCGCCCTCGAGCGCCACCTGCGCCACGCCGTCGACCTCACCTGCGCCGGGCGCACCGACGCCGGGGTGCACGCCTGGGGGCAGGTCGTGAGCTTCGACGCCCGCGACGACGTCGACCCGGCCGCCATGGCCCGGGCCGTCACCAAGGCCCTCAAGCCGGCGGTGGTGGTGCGCTCCGCGGAGCGGGCGCCCGCCGGCTTCGACGCCCGCTTCGACGCCACCGGCCGCCGCTACCGCTACACCGTGTTGAACCGGTCGGTGGCCGACCCGTTCCTCGCCGCCACCAGCTGGCACGTCGAACGGCCCCTCGACCTGCCGGCCATGCGCCTGGCTTGTGACCCCCTCCACGGCGAGCACGACTTCGCGTCGTTCTGCCGCCGGCCACCCCAGGCCGGCGGGTCGACCGTGCGCGTGGTGCGCCACGCCGGTTGGAGCGATCTGGGCGACGGGGTGCTGCGCTTCGAGATCGCCGCCAGCTCGTTCTGCCAGCAGATGGTGCGCTCGGTGGTGGGCCTGCTCGTCGACGTCGGCACCGGAAAGCGCCGGGCCGGGGAGGTGTCGGGCGTGATCCGGGCGGCCACCCGGTCGGCCGCCGGCCAGATCGCCCCGCCCCAGGGCCTGTGCCTGTGGTCGGTCGACTACCCGCCCGACGACGTGCTGGCCGGCGACCCCGACCGCCACGCCGTCGAACGGGCCGCCCGCCTCGCCGCGGCCGGCGACTAGTGCCGCTGGGGGCGCGGCGGTGACCGGCCGGCTGCGGGCCGTGGCGGTGTTCTGCGGGTCGAGCCGCGGCAGCGACCCGGCGGCGGCCGAGGCCGCAGCCGACTTCGGCCGGCGCCTGGCCCGGGGCGGCACCCGCCTGGTCTATGGCGGGGGCCGCGTCGGGCTGATGGGCGTCGTCGCCGACGCCACCCTGGCCGCCGGGGGAGCGGTGACCGGCGTGATCACCCGCGCCCTCGACGCCCGTGAGGTCGCCCACGGCGGCCTCAGCGAGCTGCGGGTGGTCGAGACCATGCACGAGCGCAAGGCGGCCATGGCCGACGCCGCCGACGCGTTCGTGATGCTGCCCGGCGGGTTCGGCACCTGGGAAGAGTTCACCGAGGCGGTCACCTGGACCCAGCTCGGCATCCACACCAAGGCGTGCGGGGTGCTCGACGTCGCCGGCTTCTACCAGCCCCTGGTCAACCTCGTCGCCGCCGCGGTCGAGAACGGGTTCGTGCGCCCCCAGCATGCCGGCCTCGTCATCGTCGAGCGCGACCCCGCCGCACTGCTCGACCGGCTGGCCGCCTGGCAGCCGCCGGCCGCCGACGAGCTGACCGGCCCCACCGGCGGCCCCGGCATGCTCGGGCCGGGGCAGCGATGACAGCGACCGTCGCGCTGACCGCCGGCGGGCTCGCCGCCCTCGCCGTGATCGCCGGGGTGTTCGGCCTCGTCATCGGCTCGTTCCTCAACGTCGTCGTCGCCCGGGTCCCCGAGGGCCGTTCGGTGGTCTCCCCACCGTCGGCCTGCCCCCGGTGCGGCACCCCGATCCGGCCCCGCGACAACATCCCGGTGCTGTCCTGGCTGGTGCTGCGGGCCAAGTGCCGCAGCTGCGGCCAGCCGATCTCGTGGCGCTACCCGGCGGTCGAGGCCCTCACCGCCGCCTGCTTCGTCGCCCTGGCCCTGCGGTTCGGGGCCAGCCTGACCCTGCCCGCCGAGGCCGCCCTCACCGCCGGCCTGGTGGCCCTCGGCCTCATCGACGCCGACACGATGCGCCTGCCGAAGAAGGTCGTCTGGCCGACCGCCGCCGTGCTCGTCGCCCTGCTGCTCGTCGCTGCCGGCGTGGGGGGCCAGTGGCACCGCCTCGGCGTGGCGGCCATCTCGGCTGCCGTGTCGGGAGCGGTGTTCCTGCTCATCCACCTGGCCGTGCCGCGGGGCATGGGCTTCGGTGATGTGCGGCTCTCGCCGGTCATCGGCCTCGGGCTGGGCTGGGTCGGCTGGGAGTGGGCGTTCGTGGGCTTCTTCCTGGCCAACCTCATCGGCGCCGTCGTGGGCATCGCCCTGATCGCCGCCGGCCGCCACCAGCGCCGCCAGCCCATCCCCTTCGGCGTGTTCCTCGCCGTCGGCGCCTTCGTCGCCCTGCTGGTGCCGCACCTGCCGTCGTTGCGCTGAACCGGCCGGCCCTCGGCCACGACCAGCGGCGCGCACGCAGGCCTGCGCCTCAGGCCCGGCGTGCCCGCCGCCGACGGCCCCGCACCAGCAGACCACCGGTGCCGATCAGCCCGACACCGACCCCGACCATGGGCACGACGTCGGCGCCGGTGAAGGGCAGCGAGCCCTCCGCCGCCGCCGGTGCACTCGAGGCGGCGGTGACGATGCGCCCGCTCGCCGTCGACCACGTCGCCGGCGCCGACCCCGGCGCCGCCGCCCCGCTGGTGGCGGCGGCCGGGGCGCTACCCGCCCCGGCGGCCGTCACCGCTGCGACCGACGGGACCGAAGCAGCGGAGCGGGTGGGGGACGGGCCGGGAGCAGCCACGTCGGCGCCAGCCAGGCCGGTCGACACCGCCGCGCCGGTGACGGGCGCGCCGGTCGACGTGGCCTCGGTCGAGGAGCTGTCAGCGGTGACGGTGCCCGGCGTGCGGGACCGACCGCCCGAGGCGCTCGTCGCGGAGCCCGCACCCGAGGAGGCCGACGCTATCGATGCCGACGAGCCCGCAGACGGCGACGACGACGGGGTGCATGGCGACATCCAGAAGGTCTTGAACTTGTCGTCGGACCCCTGCGAGCCGGTCACCTCCACCTCGAGGCGCAGGTGGTAGCCCTGCTGGGGCTGTGGGGTCACGCCGGTCAGCGCACCCGAGAGGTCGCCGGCGCTGATCTGCTTGGCGGCGTCGAACTGGTCGCCCGACGTGCGGTTGGCGGTCTGCCAGGTGGTGGAGGTGCGGTAGGTCGAGCCGCCGCCGGTCGGGGCCACCGGGGTGACGGCGATCGCCGCCTGCTGGGCGCCGCTGTCGTAGCCGAAGAAGCTGACGCTGAACCCGCACGCCACGTGGGGGTCGTTGTCGGAGCCGGGGTCGACGGTGGTCTCGTCGATCTTGACCGTGCCGTTGTTGCCGGGAGGGGCGCCGGCCCCCGACCCGCCGGTGCCGGCGTGCGGTGCGCCCGCCGCCCACGCCGTCGCCGGGGTGAGGGCGGCGGCCGCTGCCGCCCCGACCACGAACGCGATCCGACCGATGCTGGTTGACGCGGCCATGGCCGCCACCTCCCGTCACTTCCTCCGGGCCGCTCCCGTGAGGTGCCCGATATGTG
>DASTHS010000279.1:0-8391 GCA_035718085.1 Acidimicrobiales bacterium
CGGCTCCGCCCAGCTGCCGTCGAGGGCGGCCCCCACCGCCGGCTCGTGGGCCAGGCGGCGACGGTCGAGCTCGGCGACCAGGCGCCGGTCGGCCCCGGCGTTGACGGGCGCGGGCCGCGCCCGGCCGCCCGGGTTCCATGCCGTGACCACCACCAGGGCGTCCGGCGACGCCGGCACCTCGGTCGTCGGCGGTCCGACCGGCACGATGCGCCGGTCGGCCAGGCGCACCTCGGTGGCCAGCATCGCCGCCCACAGCTCCGGGCGGTCTTCGACGGGCACGCCGCGGTCAGGCTCGGGCACCGGACCATGGTGGCGCCGGCGGCAGGTCAGGGCGGCGGCGGCGCCGGTGGTGGCGCAGGGGCTCAGGCCGCGGCCAGGCGCAGCCGGCGCAGCAGGCGGTGGGCGTCTTCGAGCGCCTCGTGGACGGCGGTCAGGTCGTCGGCGCCGTCCAGGGCGTCGTCGAGGCTGGCGTGGGCGGCGGCCAGCCAAGACCCGTGGCGGAGGGCGTCGGCCGCCTCCTGGCGCTCGGTGGGCCACGCCTTGACCCGCCCGGCGACGACCCCGGCCACCACCAGGCCGCGCGAGACCGGGCGCAGGCTGGCGCGGCCGCTGCCGACGAAGGTGAGCACCGTGTCGGTCGAGAAGCTCTCGGTGGCCGCCACCAACGCGGAGGCGATGCCGACGAGCAGGCGGTCGCCGGCGCCGCTGCGGGGGGTGTCGTCGAAGGCCCAGTCGACGGCGTCGGCCACCACGTCGGCGAAGCCGTCGACCCCCGCGGGGTCGACTCCCGCCAGGCGCGGGCACACCGGCAGCGACTGCAGGCGCTGCAGGCGGGCGCGCAGCACCGACTCGACCAGCGGGGCGGCGTCGAGCGACCGCCAGGCGACGGGTCGCAGCTCGGCGGCCTCGCAGGCGTCGAGCAGCTCGGCGCGGACGCTGAGGAAGTAGTCGCGCACCCAGCAGGCCAACGCTGAGCGGGCTCGCCGCCCCGACGTCGGGTCGGCGCAGCCGTCCAGCCACGCGCACAGCGCCGCCTGGTAGGCGCCGATGGTGGCCAGCGGCTCGGCCGGCAGCGACGCCGACCAGCCCTCGAGCAGCTCGACCCACGGCGTGCCGAGCAGTTCGCCGGCGCCGTCGACGGTCACGGTCAGCCGGTGGGGCGGTGCCAGCACCACCGACTCGGGCAGCACTGCGGTCGGCAGCTCGACGGGGGCCATCGACGGTGCCTCGTCGCGCCCGTCGTGGCGCTGGAGCAGCGGTGGGGCGCCGGCCGTCGTCGACGTCGCTCGGCGCAGGTCGCGCACCCGGCGTGGCCCGGAATGACCAGTCACCGGCAGCCGCCGTGGGCCCGGCGGCCGGCTACGGCCCTGCCGGGGTGGCGACGGCGTGCACGGCGCCGAGCACGGCGCGGCGCGTCACCGTCTCCGCCACCCCACGGGCCACCTCCCCCCGCCGCACCCCGCTGGCCGCGGCCACGACGACCCCGACCAGCAGCCCGGCGAGGGCGGTCGCCACGTCGGCCGCCAGGTGGTACGAGCGGCCGAGCAGGTCGCTCACCACCGCGGGTGGCCGGCGGGCGTCACTCCGCGCCTCGAGCACGTCGAGCAGCGCCGGCTGCTCGTCGAGGGCGTCGAACCACTCGTGCACCACCGCGGCCAGCGCGGCGTCGGGGTCGTTCTCCCCGCCGCCCGCGGCGGCGGCCTCGACCAGCCGGCCGAGCACCGTGCCGACCTCGTGGCGGTGCAGCGCGGCCAGCACTTCGTCGGTGTTGGCGAAGTGCTGGTAGGAGAGCGCCCGGCTGACCCCCGCGCGGGCGGCGAGCGCCTCCATGGTGAAGCCTGCCGGCCCCCGCTCCACGAGCACCTGCCCGGCGGCGCGCAGCAGCTGCTCGTGCCGCCACGCCCGGGTCGTCGAGCGCGACGGCCCGGGCGGCCGGGCCGGCGGGGCGCCGGCACTCGCATCGCTGCTCACGTTCGCCACCCCCCGGCACCGACCGTCGTGGTGACGGCACCGTAACGGCCCGTGACCGGATTGTCCACCTTCGGCCGGGTCGGGCACCGGCGGCGCCCGGGCGGGTCAGCCGAGCAGCTCGCGGACGTCGTCGGCCGACAGCGCGGCGGATTCGAAACCGCCGGCGTCGACGACGCTGTCGAAGAGGGCGGCCTTGCGGGCCTTGAGGGCCATGACCTTCTCCTCGATGGTGCCGGTGGCGACCATGCGCTGCACGAGCACCTTGCGGGTCTGGCCGATGCGATGCGCCCGGTCGACGGCCTGCGCCTCGGTCGCCGGGTTCCACCACGGGTCGAGCAGCACGCAGTGGTCGGCCTCGGTGAGGGTGAGGCCGACGCCCCCGGCCTTGAGGCTGATGAGGAAGGCGGGGGCATCGCCGCTGCGCCACCGTTCGATCACCGCCGGGCGGTCACGGGTCGACCCGTCGAGGTAGGCGCAGGCGATGCCGGCGGCCTCCAGCCGGTGCCGGGCCAAGGTGAGGAAGCGGGTGAACTGGCTGAACACCAGCGACCGGTGCCCCTCGGCGGCCATCTCGCTGAGCAGCTCGACGAGGGCGTCGAGCTTGGTCGACGGCACCTGCCGCCCGGGGTCGACCAGGCTCACGTCGAGGGCGGCCTGGCGCAGGGTGGTGAGGGAGCGCAACACCTCGAAGCGGTTGCCCTCCAGGTCGCCGAGCAGCCCGAGCACCCGCTGCCGTTCCCGGGCGAGCACCGTGTCGTACGCGGCGCGGTGGCGGGGCTCGAGGTCGAGGGCCAGCACCTGCTCCTGCTTGTCGGGCAGCTCGGCGGCGACGTCGGCCTTGCGGCGGCGGAGGATGACCGGCCGCAGCCGGCGGCGGAGGGCGGCGAGCACCTCGGGGTCGCCGTCGCGCTCGACCGGCCGGCGGTAGACCGCCTCGAACCGGTCGGACGAGCCGAGCAGCCCCGGGCTGGTGATGGCCGTGATGGCCCACAGCTCGCGCAACGAGTTCTCGAGCGGTGTGCCCGTGATGGCCAGCTTGAACGGCACCGGCAGGCGCCGGGCGTGACGGTTGGCGTGGCTGGCCCGGTTCTTCACCGCCTGGGCCTCGTCGAGGAGCATGCCGGCCCACGCCACCGCCGCGTAGTCGGTGTGCTCGAGGCGGAACAGGGTGTAGCTGGTCACCACCAGGTCGGCCCCGGCGGCCACCTCCGCCAGCGGCCGACCCCGACGGGCCGCCGTCTCGGTGACCGCCTCCACCCGCAGGTCGGGGGTGAACCGGGCCGCCTCGCCGACCCACGTGCCGATCACGCTCGTCGGGCACACGACCAGCCAGGGCAGCCGGCCGTCGCCCGCCGCCGTGGTCGCGTGGAGCACCAGGGTCAGCGCCATGGCCGTCTTGCCCAGCCCCATGTCGTCGGCGAGGATCCCGCCGAGGCGCAGGTCGTAACGGTGGGCCAGCCAGCGGAACCCCTCGAGCTGGTAGGGGCGCAGCGCGGCCCGCAGCCCCGCCGGCACCGGGGCGGGCGGGGCCTCGGCGCGCGCCGCGAGCGCCTCGACCGACCGCTGCCAGTCGGCGGCGCGCATCTCGGTCTCGGCCAGCTCGGTCAGCTCCTCCCACAGGCTGGCCTGGTAGCGCGACAGCCTGGCCTTGCCCACCGGCGCGTCGTGGAGCGCCCGGGCCTCGGCGATCAGCTCGGCCAGCCGTCGCAGCTCGGGTGTGTCGAGCCGGAACCAGGTGCCCGACGGCAGCACCATCGCCTCCCGGCCCTCGGCCAGCGCCACGAACACGTCGCGGTAGGGCACCACCTCGTCGCCGACGCGGACCTCGACGGAGAGGTCGAGCCAGTCGCCGCCGGGTGTCTCGTCGCCGGTGAGGCGCACCGCGGCGGGGCCGTCGGCCTCGTTGAAGCGGGGCACGTCGCCGGAGACGACCACGCCGACGCCGTCGATGGCCTCGAGGCCGGGCACGACCTCGGTGGCCAGGGTGACGGCGTGCATGCCGCCGACGGTGGCGGAGGCCCGCAGGCGCGGTCCCCACTCGGTGGCATCGACCAGGGCGGGCAGCCGGCCGGCGACGCGGGTGGCGGCAGCCACGACGGGGTCGGCGCCGACGTCGTCGGGCAGGTCCCACGACAGCTCGGCGTAGGGGCCGCCGTCGCTGTGCCGGCGCCAGTGCAGCCGGCACTGCACCACCTCGGGGGCGGTGTCGGGCAGCTCGACGGTGCCGTCGCTCGAGCGCACCGGCAGGCGTCGACGCAGCAGCGGCAGGGCCCCGGTGAGGAACCGCTCGGTGTCGGCGGCGGCCACGGTGATCGCCCCGCCCAGCAGGAACGAGCCGGTGGCGGCGTCGAGGGGGCGGGCCAGCGGCGCCAGGTGCAGTGGGGGGGTGCCGTCGGCGGCGGGCACGTCGGACCACGCCAGGCCGTGGGCGGGGGCGCCGATCAGCAGCAGCTCGGCGGGGGCGAGCACCCGGCCGTCGTCGTCGCGCAGCTCGGGGCGCACGGTGAGCCCGTCGGGCCCGGCGGTGAGGTCGGCGCCGGCCGTCACCCGCCCGTCGAGCAGCTCCACGCCGGCCGGGTCGCGCCCGGCGCGCAGCAACGGGACGCCGAGCTCGCGGGCCTGGGCCAGCAGGTCCCAGAGGCGGCGGCTGGGCACCGCCTCCAGCCAGACGACGTCGTCGCCGAAGCCGGTGAAGCGGTAGGCGGCGTCGAGGCGGCTCAGGGCCTTGAGCTCGCGCAGCATGGTGACCTGGTCGCCGGCCCGGGCGGGCAGGCCGCCGCCGTAGCCGAGGGAGTCGAGCTGCGCCCACGAGATGCCGGTGCGCACCCAGTTGCCCGCCCCGCTGCGGGTGACCGGCCGCACGCGCAGACCCTGCCGTCCGCCGCGCCGGCCCGCCGGTACCCGGGAGTAGCCGGCGGGTGGCCGTTCGGTGAGCTCGAACTGGAGGCCGAACTCGGTGGTGGCGGCCAACGTGCCCGAACCGTGGCCGCCCCGGCGCCGGCCCCGGTCGGCCTCCGCCGGCGCCGGTGCCGTCGGGCGGGCCAGCACCCCGGCCAGGCGCCGCTCCCACTCGGGGCGCAGCCCGGGAGCGGCCGGCGGGGGCGCCGCGTGGCCGACCACCCGCAGGGTGCGGGCCGCCCCGGGGAAGGCCGCCCGGTCGGCGTCGGGGTCCGTGGCCTCTGGTGCCAAGGTGACTGCTTCTGCCGACCCGACGGCGCGCCGCTGCGGCGTGTCTTCCACCGTCGACGCGACGAGCAGGGCCACGGCGTGCTTGCAGTGCACCGCGACCGGGCAGGTGCACTCGCTGTCGAGGCCGGTCAGGCGTCCGTCGCGCCCCCGTTCGAGGTGCACCGCCACCCGGTAGGGCTCGGGGCCCGAGCCGTCGACGAGGCCGACGCCCTCGGTGCCGGTCGCGTCCCACTCCTGTTCGAGCACGGCGCCGTCGGCGGCGTAGCGCCGGCCTCGCCGCCACGTGGGGAACCCGACGATGCGGGCGACCCGGCCCTCGTCGTCGAGGCTGAGCCCACGCCCTGACCCGGGGCTGGCGACCACCGGCCAACGCTACCGGCCACGCTGGACCGACCAGCGGCAGCCCGCCGGTGGGTCAGGTGCCGGCGAGGCGGGCGACCACCGGGGCCAACGGCTCGAGGGCGTCGGCCTGCACCACCCAGTACGAGACCCCCCAGCGCTCCCGGGCCGCCTGCAGCTGTTCGGCGATCTGGGCCTCGGTGCCGATCAGGGCGTGGGGGTAGTCGTCGAGGCCGTCGGGGTCGAGGCCGAACATCGGCGCCATCATGGCCAGCGTGCCGGGCCGGTCGTCGGTCACCACGACGGCGAACGCCAGCATGTTGAGCTCGATGTCGTCGAAGCGGTCGCCGGCCGCCTCACGGACCCAGGCCAGCTTGCGGTCGGTCTCCTCGGCGGCGCCGTTGCGGGCGGCGTCGGCGTCGACCGCTCCGCTGCGGATCGAGGGGTTGATGCCGACGATGTCGGCCTCGCGGGCGGCGATGCCGAGCACCCGCTTGGCCCCGCCCCCCACCAGCAGCGGCGGCCCGGGCTGCTGCACCGGCTTGGGCAGCCCCTCGAGGCCGGTCACCGTGTAGTGCTCGCCGGTGAAGCTGAACGCGCCCGGCGCGAAGAGGCCCTTCAGCACGGCGATGCCCTCGGCCATGCGGTCGACGCGCACGCCGGCGGGGTCGTGACGGATGCCCGACTGCTCGTAGTCGCTGTTCATCCACCCGGCGCCGAGGCCGAGCTCGAAGCGGCCCTCGCTGATGACGTCGATGGTGGCGGCCTCCTTCGCCAGCACCACCGGGTGGCGGTAGTCGTTGTCGAACACCAGCGCACCGACCCGCAGCTCGGTCGTCACGGCGGCGGCGGCCGCCAGAGCGGGCACCGGGGCCAGCTGGTCACCGAAGTGGTCGGGGAGGAACAGGGTCGAGTAGCCGAGGCCCTCCACCTGGCGGGCGGTGTCGGCCCACTCCCTGCCGGTGGCAGCGGTGTGGACCTGGGTGCCGAAGCGGAAGCGGCGGTCGTGGGGCACCGCCGGACGGTAGCGTCACCGGCCCATGGACGTGCTCCTCGACGGCGGCACCTTCTTCGAGTGCCCGCGCTGGCACGGCGGGCGATGGTGGGTGTCGGACTTCTACAGCACCACGGTGCGCAGCTTCGGCGCCGACGGCGGCGACCAGGTGGAGGAGGTCGTCGTCGACGGGCGGCCGTCGGGGCTGGGCTTCACCCCCGACGGTGACCTGCTCGTGGTGTCGATGCTCGACCATCGCGTGCTGCGCCGGTCGGCCGCCGGCGGCCCCCTCGTCGAGGTGGCCGACCTGTCGGCGCAGGTCACCGGGATCTGCAACGACATGGTCGTCGACGCGTCGGGCGTCGCCTGGGTCGGCGAGTTCGGGTTCGACTTCTTCGCCGGCGCCGCCTTCGCCCCGGCCGTGCTCAGCCGGGTGGCGGCCGACGGCACCGTCACCGTGGCGGCCCGCGACCTCGCCTTCCCCAACGGTGCGGTCGTCACCGACGACGGGTCGACGCTGATCGTCGGCGAGACGTTCGCCTCCCGCTACACCGCCTTCACCGTCGCCGGCGACGGCACCCTCACCGACCGCCGCGAGTGGGCCGCGCTGCCGGGCGCCTTCCCCGACGGCTGCTGCCTCGACGCCCGCGGCCGCATCTGGAGCGCCGACGCCCGCAGCGGCCGCTGCCTCCTGGTGGAGGAGGGAGGGCGGGTCGTCGACGAGGTGACCGTGCCCGGCGGCCTGCACGCCTTCGCCTGCATGCTCGGCGGCCCCGAGCGGCGCACCCTGCTGGTCTGCGCGGCCCCCGACTCCGATCCGGCCAAGCGGTCGGTGGCCACCGAGGCGCTGCTGGCCATCGTCGACGTCGACGTCCCCGGCGCCGGCCTGCCCTGACCGGCGGCTACCGGGCGTAGAGGTCGAACAGCTCCTGGAGGGCCTTGAGCTGGCCGCCGGTGGTCGACGACGGCACCACGATCGGGGTGTCGACCCCGGCGGCGAACCACGCCTCGATGCCGTCGCGCACCGCTCCGGCGGGCCCGAACAGCGTCACGTCCGCCAGCCACCGGTCGTGCATCAGGGCCGGGATGCGGTCGGTGTCACCGGCCTCGAGGGCGGCCTCGATGGCCGTCATCTCCTCTTCGTAGCCGGCCGCCTTCCAGTAGTTGCGGTAGTTGGGCAGCCGCACGTAGCCGCCGAGGGTCTTGCGGCACACGGCGGCGGCCGCCTCCCGGTCGTCGTCGATGACGGTGGGCACCATGTTGGCGACGGTGAACCCCTGCGGCCGGCCGGCCGCCGCCCCCGCCAGCTGGGCGGCCATGTGGCTGCGCGCCCCGTTCGCCCACACCGCCCCCTCGGCCACCTCGACGGCGAGCTCGAGCATCCGGTCGCGCAGGGTGGCGAGGATCACCGGCGGCAGCTCGCCGCTCTGACCCGCCGCCGCCCGCAGGCCCTCGACGTAGGTGCGGGTGTCGGCCAGCGGCTTCCCCGTCTGCAGCCCGAGCCGCTCGTGCACGGGCCCGTGGCTGACCCCGAGGCCGAGCCGGAAGCGGCCGCCGGAGGTCTCGTGGAGGTAGCCGGCGGTGGCGGCGACGTCCCAGGCGTGGCGGAAGTAGATCGGGTGGATGGCGGTGCCGACCACCAGGTCGGTCGTGGCCCCGAGCGCAGACGTGCAGAAGCTGAGCTGCTCGCCACCGAGGCTGGGCGCCCACATGCTCGGGAAGCCGCGCCGCTCGACCTCCCTGGCCAGTTCGAGCGCCCGGGCGCGACGGCCGGGCACGGCGACGAGGGAGACGGCGGGCAGCTGCGGCATCGGGACCTCCGGGTGGGGCGACCCAGCGACAGTAGGCAGCGCGGGTAGGACGCCGCCCATGCCTCCCCCCTCGTGGCCCAGCGCGCT
>DASTHS010000280.1:0-4503 GCA_035718085.1 Acidimicrobiales bacterium
GTGCCCTCCCTCGAGTCGGGCGACCTCTCCGGGTCGATGACCGCGGCATGGGTCGGCGTCGGCGGGTTCAACCAATCCGACCCCACGCTGATCCAGGCAGGCGTCGTCGCCCAGCCCGACGCCTCCGCACCGGGCGGCGCCGACTACCAGGCGTGGTGGGAGCTGCTGCCCGACCCGGCCACCACCATCACCTCCATGACGGTCGGCCCAGGCGACAGCGTGACAGTCCTGATCCGACAGGTGAGCGGCACCACCTGGTCGATCACCGTCACCGACACCACTCGGGCCGAGACGTTCTCCACCCAGCAGACCTACGGCGGGCCGACCGGGGACGGCACCGGCGCCTCGGCGGAGTGGATCGTCGAGCGGCCCGAGGTCGGAGGCACCATCGTGCCGCTCGCCGGGTTCGCGCCCGCCATCCAGTTCAGCGGCCTCGCCGTCGCCGGGCCGGACGACTCGGTGACCGAGGCCGAGATGGTGGAGAACGGTGCGGTCGTCGCCCAGCCGGGCTCCCTCGGCGCCGGCGGCTTCAGCGTGGCGAGCAACGTGTGAGCGCCCGGCAGTAGCGTCCCGGCGATGCACGTCGGGGTGTTGACCGGGGGCGGTGACTGCCCGGGGCTCAACGCCGTGATCCGGGCGGTGGTGCGCAAGGGGGAGGTGGTGCACGCCGACCGGTTCACCGGCTTCCTCGACGGGTGGCGGGGCCTCCTCGACGACCGCGCCCGCCCGCTCGACGTGGAGGCGTGCCGGGGGATCCTGCCGCGGGGCGGCACGATCCTGGGCACGTCGCGGACCAACCCCTACACCGCCTCCGACGGCCCGGCGCGGGTGGTGGCCACCGCCGCCGCCCACGGCCTCGACGCACTGGTGGCCATCGGCGGGGAGGACACCCTCGGCGTGGCCCACCGCCTCGCCGGCGAGGGGCTGCGCGTCGTCGGCGTGCCGAAGACCATCGACAACGACCTGTCGGCCACGGAGGTGACCTTCGGCTTCCACACGGCAGTGCAGATCGCCACCGAGGCGATCGACCGCCTGCACACCACGGCCGAGTCGCACGATCGGGTCATCGTCTGCGAGGTCATGGGCCGGCACGCCGGCCACATCGCCACCCACGCCGGCATCGCCGGCGGGGCGGCCGCCATCTTGGTGCCCGAGGAGCCCTTCGACATCGACGAGGTGTGCCGCTCGCTCGTCGCCCGCCACGCCCGGGGCCGGTACGCGTCGATCGTCGTGGTCGCCGAGGGCGCCGTGCCCGTCGCCGGCACCCTCAGCGTGAGCGACGGCGGCGTCGACGCCTTCGGCCACCCCCGCCTGGGCGGCATCGCCGCCGCCCTGGCGCCCGAGATCGAGCGGCGAACCGGCTTCGAGACCCGCGTGACGATCCTCGGGCACGTCCAGCGCGGCGGCACGCCCACCGCCTACGACCGGGTGCTGGCGACCCGCTTCGGCGTGGCCGCCATCGACGCCGTGCACGACGCCGCATGGGACACCTGCGTGGCGTTGCAGGCCGACCGCATCGTGCGGGTGCCCCTCGGCGATGCCGTCGGCGCCCTGAAGACCGTCGACCCGGCCCTGCTGCACGACGTCGGGGGCATCTTCGCGGGGTGAAGCGACGACTTCCTCCCCCTCTGGGCGGATCGCAACATCAACAACTACCCAACGGCGAGAAGTTTTAACCACGCCGGGCGGCGATTCCGCTACGGTCTGCGCCGCCGCCGCCGAAAGGGGGGTGGCGGGTGCCGACTGCTCCCCGGCGGAGTTGGTCACCAGGGAGCACCCCGATCGCCACGGGAGGTCGCCATGCCCGCGCGTCGCGCACGAAGGTCAACCCATCGTCGTCACCTCGGGCGCAGCGCGCTCGTGGTGGTCGCCGGCATCGGAGGCGTCGGCCTGCTCGCCGCACCGGCGACCGCCGACACCAGCCCGGATGCCACAACCACCACCACGGCCACCGCCCCGACGACCAGCACCGGCGTGGCGCCGGTCGGGGATGGCGCCACCACGACCAGCCCGACGACAGCCGGCACCAGCCCCACCGCTGGGCAGGTGACGGGGTCGACGTCGACCACCGTGCCCTCCCCGCAGGCGACGACCGTGCCGGCCTCCCAGGCGGCCACCGGGACCGCCGCCCCCACCACGACGGCGCCGTCGACGGCGGGGGCGACCGAGGCTGCGGCCGCCCCGGCGGGCTCCACCGCACTGGCGCCCGGCTACTGGCTGGCGACCTCGTCGGGCGGTGTGGCCGCCTTCGGCGCCGCCCCGCAGCTGGGTGCGGTCAGTTGGCCGCTCAACGCCCCCATCGTGGGGGGGGCCTCCACCCCCGACGGCAAGGGCTACTGGTTGCTCGGCGCCGACGGTGGGGTCTTCAGCTACGGCACCGCCGGCTTCTACGGGTCGACGGGCGACATGCGCCTCACCAAGCCGGTGGTCGGCATGGCCACCACCGCCGACGGGCGGGGCTACTGGCTGGTCGCAGCCGACGGCGGCGTGTTCGCCTTCGGCGACGCCGGGTTCTACGGCTCGACCGGCAACTTCCGCTTGGCCCGGCCCATCGTGGGCATGGCCGCCGTCCCCGGCGGCCGCGGCTACTGGCTGGTCGGCAGCGACGGGGGCGTGTTCGCCTTCGGCAACGCGCCCTTCGACGGCTCCACCGGCGCCATCCAGCTGGCCAGGCCGATCAACGGCATCGCCAGCACGGCCGACGGCCACGGCTACTGGATGGTCGCGTCGGACGGCGGGGTGTTCGCCTTCGGCGACGCGCCCTTCCTCGGCTCGCTGGGCGGCACGCCGCAGGTCCGCCCGACGGTGGCCCTCATCCCGGTGCCGATGCACGACGGCTACTGGCTCGTCGACGCCGACGGGGCCGTCAGCGGCTTCGGCGACGCCCCCGTGCTCGGCGACGGGGCCGCGGCCGTCGGCAGCGCCGCAGTGGTCACGGCCATGGCCTACGGGTCGAGCCCGGTGCCGGCCGACGCCGGGCTCGCCGGGTCAGCGGGGGTCGTCGGCGCCTCCGGCTACGCCAGTGGCTCCACCGGCTACGACATCTCCTGGCCGCAGTGCGGGGGCGCCTACCCGCCCCCCGCAGGCATCGGCGTGATCGGTGTGGAGCACGGCTACTCGTTCTCGGTCAACGGTTGCCTGGCCGCCGAAGCGGCGTGGGCCGGCCTCTCGCTCAGCCTCTACATGAACCTGGACTCGCCGGGCGGCTCGAACGCCGCGGCATGGCAGTCGGGGCCGGCGGGCGCCTGCCAGTCCGGTGACCTGACCTGCGAGAGCTACAACTGGGGCTACAACAACGCCGTCTACGCCTACCAGGCGGCCACCGCCCGCAACCTCCACGCCGGCGCCTGGTGGCTCGACGTCGAGACCGGCAACACCTGGTCGGCGGACACCACCGCCAACGACTCGGTCGTCGCCGGCGCCATCGACGCCCTGCACGCCAGGGGCGTGAACGTCAACATCTACTCGACCTCCTACCAGTGGGGCGTGATCGCCGGCGCCTGGAGGCCCGGCACCGGCGCCTGGTACGCCACGGGGCCCTCGACCGGCAAGGCGCTCTCCGGCTGGTGCAGCTCGGGCAGCTTCGCCGGTGGCCGCGTCGTGATGGTGCAGTCGGTGGTCGGCAACTTCGACAACGACTACTCGTGCTGAGCGCCCACCGGCGGCCGGTGGCCGCCGCCGCGGTGGTGGTCGCCGCGGCTGCCGGCGCGCTGACCGGGTGCGGTGCCGGTGGGAGCCCGACGGGCCCGTCGCACCCGGGCGCGATGGGCAGCGCGGCCAGCCCGGTCGCGGTCGGCGCCCCGCCGGTCGCTCCGGCCCCAGCAACCGCAGCCGGCGGCGCCACCCGGCAGCCCGCGGTCGGCCCGCCCGACGCGGCCGTGAAGGTGGCCCGCCAGACGTCGTACCCTGCCGCCGCGGCCACCGTCGTGGGGCCCGGCGCGTCGACCGTCACGGTGCCCCCGGTCGTCGCTGCCGCCATGCACGCCCTTCCTCGGGCTGCGGGCCTCGAGGCGCCGACGGTCCTGCCGTCGCTGCCGCGGCCCGGGACCGGGGCAGACCCGGCTGCGGCTGCGGCTGCGGCTGCGGCATCGGCGGTGTCGGCGCAGACGAGCGCCCTCGGTGGCACCGAGTCGGTGACCCTCGTGGCCACCCCCACGGCCCACCCCGTCAACGACCCGACCCTGCAGGCCGGCGACGGCGCTGACCTCGGCACCTTCACCTCCACGGCGGTGGCGACGGCCGCCGCCGCCACCGACCAGGTCGCCGGCATGGCCGCCGCGACCCTCGCCACCTGCGCCGCACCGGCCACGGCGATCACCCTCGCCGCCACGTCGGCGGCGTCGTGCCCGACCGCGCTGGGCCCGGCCATCGGCTGGAGCGTGGGTGCCTGGCGCGTGCAGGCCGTCGACGTCGACGACGCCGGACCGCCGACCGGCCCCGCCGGCGCGCTGGCCGGCTGGCTGGCCGCCCACCACCTGCCCGACGCCAGCGCCGGGCTGGTCC
>DASTHS010000281.1:0-3737 GCA_035718085.1 Acidimicrobiales bacterium
CACGGGCGACCAGCAGGTCGCGGTAGCCGCGGGTGACCGCGGCGAGCACCACGTCGTTGAACGTGCCGCCCAGGCCGCGCCGGATCGCCTTCACCTCCTCGACGGTGGCGTCGGCGGTGCCCCAGCGGCGGTGGGGCCCGAGCGGGCCGTTCAGGCTGGTCGGCGGGCTCGGGCGCCCGAGCACCCCGGCCGCCGCCCACAGGGTGCGGGCCACCTGGGCGCCATCGGCCAGCGCCCGGCGGGGGGCGCGGGTGACCGCGCGCAGGGTGCGCAGCTGCTCGACAGGGGAGACGGCCCGCTGCAGCAGCGCCTCGGCGGTGAGCAGCGCGGGGGAGGGGGCCGGGCGCGGCGACCACGGGGCCGGCGGCGCGACCGGCGCGTCGCGGTCGGCGTCGAGGACCACCGCGAGCATGTCGGCGCCGGAGACCCCGTCGACCATGCAGTGGTGGGTCTTGGAGATGAGGGCCCACCGACCATCGGCGAGGCCTTCGACCATCCACATCTCCCAGAGCGGGCGGCCCCGGTCGAGCTGCTGGGACATGACCCGGCCGACCAGGCGGGCCAGCGCCGCGTCGCCTCCCGGCGACGGCAGGGCGGTGTGGCGGACGTGGTACTCGAGGGTGAACCCGCCGTAGTCGACCCACACCGGCCGGCCGAGGTCGCCCGGCACCTGGCGCACCACCTGACGGAACCGGGGCAGGAGGTCGAGCTTGCCGGCCATGCGGGCCAGCAGCTCGTCGTAGGACGGCGCCGGGCCCTCGAAGGTGCAGATCGCGCCGATGTGCATGTGGCTCACGTCGTCCTCGATGTGGAGGAACGACGAGTCGAGCGGGCTGAGGCGGTCGTGGGCCATCGCGTGCTCCTTGCTGGGTCCCCTCGCCAGAGGAGGGTAGTGGCGCATCGTGGCGTCCTCATCCGTCCCCCACCCGGGCCGATAGGGTCGACCGATGCGCATCGGACTGGTGCTCGGCGCGGGGGGCAGCGTCGGCCTCGCCTACCACGGGGGCGTGCTCGACGCGATCCACTCGGTGACCGGGTACGACCCCCGCCGGGCGGACGTCATCGTCGGCACGTCGGCGGGGTCGCTCACGGCGGCGATGCTGCGCGCCGGCCTGCCGGCCGGCGACCTGGCCGCCATCAGCGAGGATCGCGAGCTGTCGCCCGAGGGTGCTGCCCTGCGGCGCGGGTCGGCCATCCACAGCCCCCGCACGTCGCTCGGTGCGTTCCTGCGCACCCGCCCGCTCGCCGACCCGCGCGCCGTGGCCGAGGGCCTGCTGCGGCCCTGGTCCCGCCGCCCCGCGGCCCTCGCCGCCGCGCTCCTGCCGGCGGGCGGCATCTCGACCGGCCCCATCTCGGCCGGCCTCAACGCCCACTTCGGCGACGGGTGGCCCGACCGGCCCACCTGGATCACCGCGGTGCGCCTCCGCGACGGTCGGCGGATCGTGTTCGGTCGCGAGGGGGCGCCGCGCGCCCAGTTGGGCTCGGCGGTCGCTGCCTCCTGCGCCATCCCCGGCTACTTCTCGCCGGTGCGCATCGGGGGTGACCGATACGTGGACGGCGGCGTGCGATCGATGCTGAACCTCCCGGTGCTGGCCGACCTCGACCTCGACCTGGTCATCGTCAGCGCCCCGATGGCTGCGGCGTCGCCGTGGCCGACCGCCACCGCCGACGCGCCGCTGCGCCTGGCGCTGCGCGCCCAGTTGGTGGCCGAGGTGTTGCGGGTGCGGCGCCGGGGCACCCAGGTGCTGGCCCTGGCGCCGGGCCACCAGGTGGCCCTGGCCATGGGGGTCAACGCCATGGACGCCCGCCGCCGCCACGTCGTGAGCCGCCTGGCCTGCCGGTCGACGACCCGCTACCTCGAGCACCATGCCTACGGCGCCCGCATGGCCGACCTGCTGGCCGGGGCGGCCGCCGACCCCTCGGGTCGGGTGGCCGACGGAGCCCCGGCGGCGGCCGCCACCGCCTGAGCGGGCCACCCCCAGTCGGGGTAGGTGCGGGGGGTTGTTACTATGGCGGTAGGAGAAACCCCCTTCTCCGCGGCAGGAGCGTGAGTGCGAATGGCAACCTCTGAGCTCGACCTCGGGCGCTACAAGCTGGGCTGGAGCGACGTCGAAGACTTCTACGTCTACAAGCCCAAGCGCGGCCTGTCGGAGGAGATAATCCGCGAGATGTCGTGGATGAAGGGCGAGCCCGACTGGATGACCCAGAAGCGGCTCACGGCGTACCGCCACTTCCTGCGCCGACCGATGCCCGCCTGGGGCGGCGACATGTCGGGCATCGACTTCGCCAACATCTTCTATTACATCAAGCCGATCGAGGAGCAGGTCAGCGCCTGGGACCAGCTCCCCGAGTCGGTGAAGGCGACCTACGACAAGCTCGGGATCCCCGAGGCGGAGCGCAAGTACCTCGCCGGCGTCACCGCCCAGTACGAGAGCGAGGTCGTCTACCACAAGAACCGCGACGACCTCGAGGCCCAGGGCGTGCTGTTCTGCGACATGGACACGGCCCTGCGCGAGTACCCCGACCTGGTCAAGCAGTACTTCGGCAAGGTGATCCCGGCCAACGACAACAAGTTCGCTGCGCTGAACACGGCGGTCTGGTCTGGCGGGTCGTTCATCTACGTGCCGCCCGGCGTCAAGGTCGAGATGCCCCTGCAGGCCTACTTCCGGATCAACTCCGAGAACATGGGCCAGTTCGAGCGCACGCTCATCGTCGCCGACGAAGGTGCCCAGGTGCACTACATCGAGGGGTGCTCCGCGCCGGTGTACTCGAGCGACTCGCTGCACTCGGCGGTCGTCGAGATCGTGTGCAAGGAGTCGAGCCGGGTCACCTACACCACGATCCAGAACTGGTCGAACAACGTCTACAACCTGGTGACCAAGCGGGCCCGCTGCGACGCCGAGGCCCACATGGAGTGGATCGACGGCAACATCGGCAGCCGGCTCACCATGAAGTACCCGGCCGTCTACCTCATGGGGCCCAAGGCCTCGGGGGAGGTGCTCTCCGTCGCCTACGCCGGCGCCGGCCAACACCAAGATGCCGGCGCCAAGATGGTGCACGCCGCCCCCGAGACGACCTCGACGATCATCTCGAAGTCGATCTCGAAAGACGCCGGGCGCACGTCGTACCGTGGGCTGGTGCGCTTCGAGCCGGGGGCCGAGAAGTCGAAGTCGTTCGTCCGCTGCGACGCCTTGCTGCTCGACGACCTGTCGCGCTCCGACACCTACCCCTACATCGAGGTCGGCGAGCAGGGCGCCCAGGTCGGCCACGAGGCCACCGTGTCGAAGGTCGGCGACGACCAGCTCTTCTACCTGATGAGCCGTGGGCTCTCCGAGCAGCAGGCCATGAGCATGATCGTCAACGGCTTCATCGAGCCGGTCACCCGCACCCTGCCGATGGAGTACGCCGTCGAGTGGAGCCGGCTGATCGAGCTGCAGATGGAGGGGTCGATCGGCTGATGCGGGACCGGGCGCAGCAGGGCAGGGGGCAGCGGTGACCGGGGCGATCGCCCTGGCCATCGTGCTGGTCATCGCGGTGGCCGGCTTGAGCCTCGCCATGCAGACCCAGCGCCCGGTGCAGGCGCCAGTCCGGGCGGCGCGCCCCGGCCGCCCCCGGGCCGAGCGCAAGCCGCCCCCGCCGCCCCCTCCGCCGCCCCCCCCGGCCGACCCCGAGCCCGAGTACAAGGGCCCCGAGCTGCTGCGCACCGGCGCCTCCGCCCGGGCGAAGGTGGTCTCGGT
>DASTHS010000282.1:0-3522 GCA_035718085.1 Acidimicrobiales bacterium
CTCGATCGCCACGAGGGCGGCGTCGTCGTGGAGGCGGCCGCCGGACCAGGCGTCGACGGCGGCCTCGACGGCCGTGAGGCCGTCGGCGATGGTGCCGACCGCCAGCACGGGGGCGTGGTCCACCAGGGGGAACTCCTCGCCGGTGGTGGGGGAGCGGGCCTCGGTCGTGCCGTCGGTGTACAGCAGCAGCCGATCGCCCGGCCGCAGCGCCGAGCGCTGCACGCCGGCGGGGTGATCCCCGAGGCCGACGCCGAGCGGCAGTCCCCCGCCGGGGGCGAGGAGCAGCCCCTGCCCGTCGCGGACCAGCAGCGGCGGGGGGTGCCCGGCGGAGGCGTAGACCAGCGACCGGTCGGGGCAGATGTCGGCGACGAGGGCGGTGACGAACATCTCGTCGTCGCCGGCGGTCTCCCGGGACACCGCCCGGTCCAGGTCGGCGAGCAGCGCGGCCGGCTCGTCGCGGCGGTCGTGGTGCTCGCGGAAGGCGGCCAGGACGACGCCGGCCATCTTGACGGCGTCGAGGCCCTTGCCCTGGACGTCGCCGATGACGACCCGGGTCACCCCGCGGTGGGACCGCACGTCGTAGAGGTCGCCCCCGACCCGGTAGTCGACGCCGGCCGACCGGTAGGACACGGCGATGCGCAGCCCGTCGATCAGGGCGGGCGGGGTGGCCAGCAGCAGGTCCTGGAGGGCGTCGGTGAGCCGGCCGGCGGAGGTGAGCGCCGCCTCACGCCGCACCCGGCGCCGGGCGGTCTGCACCGCCAGCGCCCCGGTGGCGGCGATCAGGGCCAGGCGCTCGGCCTGGGCGGCGACCAACCCCGGGGTGTAGCTGTGGTCGACGACGCCGAGGAGGGCGGCGGCGACCACGGCGAGCGCCCCCCAGACGGCCACGATCCGGGGCGGGGCGCTCGTCGACGCCACGAACGGCACCGCCACGAACAGGCCGTCCACCGTGCCGTGGGTGCCGTCGGCCACGTCGGCGCCCACGATGAGCAGCACCAGCAGCGCCGGCCACCCCCACCACTGCATCTCCCGGGCCTGCAAGAAGCTCGGCGGCCGCACCCGGGCGAGCCTACCGGCGGGGGCCAGCCTGACCGGGGCGTCCACATCCGGGCCCGCTTCGCGCGGGTGTCACCATTCGCGGTGGTCAACCGTGGTAAGCAACACGCATGCCGTCCGCTCAGCGACGCCGCGCGGCTTCGGCGCGCCATCGGGGGTTGCCTCCCCGCGCCCGGCGCCGGGTCTTCACCATGCTCGCCCTCGCCGGCGTGGCCTGCCTGGCCATCGCCGGCAAGCTCGTGCTGGTCCAGCTCGTCGACGGGTCGTCCTACCAGCACATGGCCTTCGGCCAGGAGGTCCGCACCATCCCCGTCCCGGCGGTGCGGGGCTCGATCCTCGCCTCCGACGGCTCCGAGCTCGCCTTCAGCGAGATGCGCCCGACGGTCTTCGCCGACCCAACCGAGATCACCGCCGCCGGCAGCGAGTCCCGGGCGCTGGCGCGGGTGCTGCACCTGCCGGCGGCGCAGCTGCAGTCGGCGATGCTCGCCCGCACCACCTACGTGGTCCTCGCCCCCGACATCACCAACGCCCTGGCGACCAAGGTCACCAACCTGGCCCTCCCCGGCGTCGGCGTCGAGCGCCTCCCCGTGCGCTACCACCCCAACGGCACCCTCGCCACCCCGGTCCTCGGGGCCATCAACGCCAACGGGGTGGGCGTGTCGGGCCTCGAGTACCAGTACAACAAGGCGCTCACCGGCACCCCCGGCCAGACCGTCGAGGTCGTCGACCCCCAGGGCCAGCCGGTGCCCAACGGGGTCGTCCACAAGACCGCCCCCCACCTCGGCAGCGACGTGCTCACCACCATCGACGCCGGCCTGCAGTACCAGGTCAACCAGGTGCTGGCCGCCACCTTGAAGCGCACCCACGCCGTGTCGGCCACCGCCGTGGTCGAGAACGTGCGCACCGGGGCGATCCTCGCCGTCGGCGACCTGCACTCGAGCCCCCACGGTCCCGTGCAGCCGGGGCTGGCCTCGGCCCTCACCAGCGTGTACGAGCCGGGGTCGGTGGCCAAGCTGGTCACCGTCGCCGGCGCCCTCACCAACCACGTGATCAACCCCCAGACGGTGCTCACCATCCCGCCGGCGCTGCCGGTCAACGGCACCCTGATCCACGACGCCGAGGTCCACCCGACCGAGCAGCTGAGCATCACCGGGGTGCTGGCCCAGTCCTCCAACATCGGGGCCAGCGAGATCGGCGAGCGCCTCGGCGCCGCCCGGCTGCTCGCCTACGAGCACGCCTTCGGCTTCGGCCAGCCGGCGGTGCCCGGCTTCCCCGGCGAGTCGGCGGGCATCGTGCCGACCCAGGCGCAGTTCTCCGGCACCACGCTGGCGACGCTGTCGTTCGGCGAGGCGCAGGCGGTCACCCCGGTGCAGCTCGCCGGGGCGTACGCCACCATCGCCGACGGCGGCGTCTACCACACCCCCCACCTGGTGCAGGGCATCGTCGGGCCCAACGACCACGAGCACCCGGTGGCGCTCCCGCCGGCGCGCCGGGTGGTGCCGGCGTGGGTGAGCAAGGCCATGACCCCCATGTTCGAGCAGGTCGTCTCGAGCGGCACCGGCGTCGCCGCCCAGGTGCACGGCTACGCCGTCGCCGGCAAGACCGGGACCTCCAACGTGGTGCTCGCCAGCGGCGGCTACTCGCCCAACCTGACCGACGCCACCTTCGCCGGCTACTACCCGGCCCAGGACCCGCAGATCGCCGAGGTGGTGGTGGTCAAGAACAGCCCGCTGTACGGCGCCCAGGCGTCCGCCCCCGCCTTCTCGAGCATCGCCCACGACGCCATCCTCGACTTCGCCATCCCGTCGGCCGGCCCGCAGCCCCCGCCCGAGGACACCGCCGTGCCCACCATCAACGGCAAGGTGGAGACGTCCCTGCTCGGGGCGTGACGCCCGGGGCGTGGGTCTCGTGGCCCACGTCGCACCGGTAGGCTCGCCGCATGCGTACCCCCGCGAGCGTTCGGTGATGGGAGGCGGGCGTCTCGGGTCCGTCCTGGTGGCCATGGCGACCCCCTTCGACGGGGACGGTCGCCTCGACCTCGACGGAGCGGCCCGCCTGGCCCGGTGGCTGGTCGGGCAGGGCAACGACGGCCTGGTGGTGAGCGGGACGACGGGGGAGAGCCCCACCCTCACCGACGGGGAGAAGGCCCAGCTGTGGCAGGCGGTCGCCGCCGCCGTCGACGTCCCGGTGGTCGCCGGGACCTCGACCGCCGACACCGCCCACTCCCTCGAGCTCACCGAGGCGGCCGTGGCCGCCGGGGTGGCCGGCATCCTGGCGGTCACCCCGTACTACAGCCGGCCGTCCCAGGCCGGCATCGAGGCCCACCTGCGGGCCATCAAGGCCGCCGCCGGCGACCTGCCGGTCCTGCTCTACGACATCCCGGTCCGCACCGGCCGCAAGGTGGCGCCGGAGGTCATCGTGCGCCTGGCTGCCGACGGGGTGCTCGCCGGCGTCAAGGACGCCACC
>DASTHS010000283.1:0-9676 GCA_035718085.1 Acidimicrobiales bacterium
AGCGGCCGACGAGCCCGGCGACGACCGAGATCGCCGCTCCGAGCGCGAAGCGGACGGCGAGGGCGGCGGGCTTCGCCTTGCGCAGCTCGCCGAGGTCGGCCCCGAAGAGCCGGTCGTCGCTCACCGGGCCCCCGCCACGTCGGCGATGCCGAGCACCGCGGCGGCGACCGCCAACCACACCGCGCCCATGACCAGCGTCCCCCGCAGCGCCCGCAGGCGGCGCACAGCCAGGACCCCGACCCCGCACGCCACGACCATGGCCACGCCCCCGGCGACCATGGCCCCGCTCTCGGTGGCCGCCTTGGCGCTGCCCTCCACGCCGACGACCAGCCCGAGGTTGGCCAGCGCTACCGACGGGGCCGCACCGAACACCCCGGCGAAGCGCTTGGGGCGGACGACCTCCCCGACCAGGGAGAAGAACACCACCAGCAGACCGGCGGCGACCGCCCGCACGGCGAGGAACGGGACGAGGCTCACCCACGACACCTACCCGGCTGGGGGCCCCGCCCGTGGCACGCTCTGGCCGTGCCGCTGGTCATCGCCCGCAACCCCGACGAGGGGTCGAGCCTGCCCTACCTGCTGCGGGTGCCCCTCGGCGATGGCCTGGTGTTCCGCACCTCGGGCACGTGGCCCCGCACGACCGCCCTCTACTGCCACCCGGTGCCGCTCGACGACTGGCCGGCTGAGCCCGACGTGGTCGAGGAGGTGGCGCTGCGCGCCTGCGCCCGCCGGGGGGCAGCCATCGACCTGGTGCTCGACCGGGGGCGCGAGAACCGCTCGCAGCTGGTCTTCACCCAGGCCCGCGGCCGGGACGTCGTGTTCTGGCAGTCACCCCGCACCCGCAAGCAGGCCCGCCCGCAGGTGGCCACCCCGACGGCCCGGGCGGCGGGCATCGCCGAGCTCGAGGTGGTGGTCGACGCCCACGAGCGCTACCCGTGGCGGTTCGCGGGCCGCCAGGTGCGCACGGTGAGCCGGGCGCTGCCCTGCGGCGACTACGGCGCCGTCGTCGACGGCCGCCTCGTGGCCAGCGTCGAGCGCAAGTCGCTCACCGACCTCCTGTCGTCGCTGACCAGCGGGCGGCTGCGCTTCGCCCTCGCCGAGCTGGCGGCGCTGCCTCGGGCCGCGGTGGTCGTCGAGGACCGGTGGTCGGCCGTGTTCGCCCAGGACCGGGTGCGCCCGGCCCTCGTCGCCGACGGGCTGGCCGAGTTGCAGGTGCGGGAGCCGGCCGTGCCCATCGTGTTCTGCGAGACCCGGCCGCTCGCCGAGGAGTACGCCTACCGGTTCCTTGCCGCGGCGGTCACCTGGGCAGCGGGCGAGAAAGCCGCGTTGGCGCGCCTCGGCGCCGTGAGCGACGGAAGTGGGCTGGCGGTGGCCCCTCCGGCGCCGGAGCCGTCGACCGCGGAGGTACGGGCGTGGGCCCGCCGGGCCGGCATCGCCGTGCCCGACCGGGGCCGGCTCGGGCCGGCGGTGTGGGACGCCTACCGGGCGGCTCAGGCCCGCCCGTGCACGTAGCGGGACCACAGGTCGCCGACGCCGACGCCCGACCACACCCGGAGGTGCTCGGCCAGGCCGTCGGTGTCGACGAACCCGCCGGCGTTGGCCCGGTAGTAGGCGGCCATCGCCGAGCGCAGCCGGTCGGCGCCGCCGATGCGGGCGGCCACCCCCGCGAAGAGGCGGGAGCCGACGGTGTAGCTCTCGATGGGCGTGTGGCGCGACCACGGGGACGGCGGGCAGAGCACGACCGGCTCGTCGTCGAGGCCGAGCTCCTCGGCGGCGAAGCGCGGCCCCTCGCTGCGGCGGGTGCTCGTCGCCCACGACGTGAACGCCTCGTCGATCCACCCGTCGCTGGCGTGCGCCGGCTTGACGCCCCGCCCGAACCACGAGTGGAACACCTCGTGCTCGAGGGCCCCCACCGAGGCGGTGGTGGCGCCGTCGTACTCCATGCCCCGCCCGGGGCCCCAGACCACCACGGTCATGGCATCGCCGTGGGCCCACGGCCCGTACCGGGCGGCGTTGTGGGTCACCCAGCCGACCACGTCTTCCTCGCAGGCGGCCAGGTCGGCGTCGACCTCTGCCATCTTCGACGTGCGCACCCGCAGCGGCGCCGGCCGGCCGGCGACCTCGACGGTGGTGCTGCGCTGCTCGACCTCGTCGACGGGGGCGACGACCAGCATCGGCGACAGGCTGGTGAACGTCGGTGGGAACTCGACGCGCCACATGCCCTCGCCCTCCTGGCGCACGGCCCCATTGGTGAGCACCACATGGGGCCGGTCGGTGCCGGCGATCTCCAGGCGCACGGTCAGGGCGAAGCGGTCGTGGGGGAGCGGGGCGGGCAGCCAGCTCTCCAGGTAGCGGCCCGGGCGCAGGTCCGACATCCACAGGTCGAAGCGCACCCCCCGGTTGCGCCACCCGATCGGCACGGCGCCCTCGGCGTGGGGCGTGTCGAGGGGCCCCTCGAGCTCGAGGAGGTGGGTGCTGGCCGGCTCGACGACCGCCTCGAGCACCCGCATGCCCGCGCCGGGGCCGCCACCGAGATCGGTGACCGGCCACGCCTCGGCCCCCAGGTCGTGGCCGTCGAGGTGGATCGACTCGACGTACTGGCGCAGGTCGAGGGCGGGGCGGCCCCCGTCGCCGCCGGCGGTGAAGCGCACGGCGCTGCGCTGGGTGGCCGACCGGGTGGCGGGGTCGAAGCGCAGCGACGCGGTGACCTCGGTGACGTCGACGGTGACGGCGACCCCGCCGCCCTCGGCGGGGGTCGGCGGCGGCACGGGGGAGCTGGGCACCCGCCCAGTCTGCTCAGCGAGCGCCGATCGGCGGTGCCGGTGCTACAAGATGCAGCTGACGTCGCCGTCGATGGACGCCGTCCACTGGGTCAGCTCGGTGGTGCCGCCGGTGAAGGCGGCCTGTGTGCAGTTGCTCTGCGCCGCCTTCTCGGTGCGTGCGCCGGGGATCCAGTCGGGCAGTCCCCAGAGGTTGCCGGCGGAGGCCGAACCGGGGGTGCCGGTGATGGTGCTCCACTGCGAGCCGGTCGAGTAGACGCCGACGGCCGAGCCCGCTCCCTGGAGGGCAGCGGTCATGCCCTGCAGGTCGGCGATGTTGTTCGCCAGGCCCTGCCCGCCGGTCTCCCAGCTGTTGCCGGTCTCCACGTCGAGCCAGACCGGCAACCCCGAGAGCGAGGCGCCGGTCTGGGCGGTCAGGGTGGGGGCGTCGCCGGGGATCGTCTCGCTGGCGGCGGTGATGCCGTCGACCATGTCGTAGCCGTAGGCCCACGCGCACGCCTGGTCGTCGGCGCCGGGGCCGCTGCTGCCACTGGCGTAGCCGCAGGGCCCGTACGGGTCGGCGGTCGACGGGGTGGCGGCCGCCCCGAGGTATGCGGGCGAGGGCCAATCGCCGACGGTGTTCCCCGGGTCGCCGGTGTTCAGGTACGCCTGGGCGGCTGCCTGGTTCGTGCCGGGCGTCAACGCCGCCGCGTAGGCCCACTCGCTGCTGAGGCAGTTGTTGTAGTCGTTGGCGAGGCCGCCGTTCACGCCGATGACGGCGAAGGCCGCGGAGGTGGGCAGGGCGCTGCCGCACTGGGGGTACGAGGCGTCGATGCCGGTGGGCGTCGTGGTCGTCGTGCCACCCCCGCCCGTGGGCTTGGCCGCCCATGCGGTGCCGGAGGTGACCATGAGCACGGCGGCGCCGGCGGCGAGCGAGGCTATGCCCCGAGTCGTGGTGATGCGCATGGATTCGTCCCCTTCGATCGCCGCGGGCACCGCCCGAGCGAGGCAGAAGATAGCGCCGCAAGGGGAGACGCCTCGGTCACCGGCGCGGCCAGGAACAGCCGGGCCCCGCCCTGCAGTCGGCTGCCGAGGTGCTAGGGTGGTCAGCCGTTGTCTTCCGCCCGGTCCGCGGGTGTCCGACCCCCTCGCTGAGCCGGCTCGTTCGAGCCTGCCCGGCGCGTGAGCCGGAGACCCCGCGGCCACATCACCGAGCGCAGCCTCCCAGCCCCGCCACCACGGGGGGCTCGGCCTGCGCCGGCAACTCGTGTGAGGTCGCCCGGTCGGGCGCCCTCCGCCACGACCAAAGGAACCCCAGCTGTGCCATCGAAAGCGATCGTCGGCGAGAAAGTCGGCATGACCCAGGTGTGGGACGAGCAGAACCGCCAGGTGGCGGTCACCGTCGTCCGGGTGACGCCCGTGCGCGTCGTGCAGGTGAAGACGCCCGACCGCGACGGCTACGCCGCCCTGCAGGTCACCTTCGGCACCCGCCGCGCCAAGACCCTCACCAAGCCGGTGCTCGGCCAGTACGCCAAGGCGTCGGTCGACCCGGGCAAGGAGCTCGTCGAGCTGCGCATCGACGACAGCTCGGCCTACGCCCCCGGCCAGGAGATCGGCGTCGACGTCATCGCCGCCGGCGAGAAGGTCGACGTCACCGCCATCAGCAAGGGCAAGGGCTTCGCCGGCGGCATCAAGCGCCACAACTTCAAAGGGCAGGGCGCCGCGCACGGCAACCACAAGCACCACCGGGCCCCCGGCAGCATCGGGGCGTGCGCCACCCCCGCCCGGGTGTTCAAGGGCACCCGCATGGCCGGCCAGCTCGGCGACGCCAAGGTGACCACCCTGAACCTCGAGGTGGTGCAGTCCGACGCCGAGCGTGGGCTGCTGCTGCTCAAGGGCGCCGTGCCGGGGCCACGGGGCGGCACCGTGTTGATCCGCGAGGCCGTCAAGGCCGGCAAGGGAGCCAAGTAGCCATGGCCACCGACATCACCGTCCGCGACTTCGAGGGCGCCGAGGGCGGCACCGTGCCCCTCGACGAGGCCATCTTCGGCATCCAGCCCAACGTCGCCGTGCTCCACCAGGTCGTCGTCGCCCAGCTGGCCGCCGCCCGGTCGGGCACCCAGAGCACCAAGACCCGCGCCGAGGTCTCCGGCGGCGGCAAGAAGCCCTTCAAGCAGAAGGGCACCGGCCGGGCCCGCCAGGGCTCCGAGCGGGCCCCGCACTTCAGCGGCGGTGGCATCGCCCTCGGCCCCAAGCCCCGCAAGTACACCCAGCGCACCCCCAAGAAGATGGTGCAGCTCGCCCTGCGCTCGGCGCTCTCCGACCGCCAGGCCGAGGGCAAGGTGGTCGTGGTCACCAGCTGGCCGTGGTCGCCGCCGTCGACCCGCAGCGCCCGGGGCGCCCTGGCCGCCCTCGGCTGCACCGGCAGGGTGCTCGTCGTGCTCAGCCGCGACGACGAAGACGCCTTCAAGAGCTTCCGCAACATCCCCGAGGTGCAGGTGATCCTCGCCGGCGAGCTCAACGCCTACGACGTGTTGCGCAACGACTGGGTGGTCTTCACCACCCGCACCCTGCCGGGCACCACCGGCGAGCCCACCGGTGCCGAGGTCGCCCTCGACGCCCCGGCCGCCGCCGACGACGAGCCGGCCGTGCAGTCGACCACCCAGGTCGCCGAGGCCGACACCACCGTGACCGACGCCGACGCCGAGGAAGTGCGCTGATGCCCGCCGACCCCCGTGACGTGATCCTCCGGCCGGTCGTGTCGGAGAAGAGCTACGGCCTGATGGACCAGGGCGTCTACACGTTCGTGGTGGCGCCCGGGTCGAACAAGATCGAGATCCGCCAGGCCGTCGAGAAGATCTTCGGCGTCGAGGTGGTGAAGGTCAACACCCTCAACCGCGAGGGCAAGCGCAAGCGGAACCGGCGCCGGTCGACCTTCGGCAAGCGGCCCGACACCAAGCGTGCGCTGGTCACCCTCGCCGAGGGCCAGAGCATCCCGATCCTCGAAGGAAACGACTGATGCCGCTGCGCAAGCGCAAGCCGACCAGTGCCGGTCGGCGCTTCCAATCCGTCTCCGACTTCTCGGAGATCACCCGCAGCCGGCCCGAGAAGAGCCTGCTCGCCCCGAAGACCAACACCGGCGGCCGCAACGCCTACGGGCGCAAGACCGCCCGCCACAAGGGCGGCGGCCACAAGCAGCAGTACCGCATCGTCGACTTCCGCCGGAACAAAGACGGCGTGCCCGCCACCGTCGCGGCGATCGAGTACGACCCCAACCGCAACGCCCGCATCGCGCTGCTGCACTACCACGACGGCGAGAAGCGCTACATCCTCGCCCCCGCCCGGGTGAAGGTGGGCGACGTGGTGCAGAGCGGCCAGGGTGCCGACATCCGCCCGGGCAACGCCCTGCCGATGCGGTTCATCCCCGTCGGCTCGGTCGTGCACAACGTCGAGCTCAAGCCAGGCGGCGGCGGCAAGCTCGCCCGCGGCGCCGGCATGAGCATCCAGCTCGTCGCCAAGGAGGGTGACTACGCCACCCTCCGCCTGCCCTCCACCGAGATGCGCCGGGTGCCGATCGACTGCCGGGCCACCCTCGGCGAGGTCGGCAACTCCGAGGCCGAGCTGATCAGCATCGGCAAGGCCGGCCGCAACCGCTGGAAGGGCGTACGGCCCCAGACCCGTGGCGTCGCCATGAACCCCGTCGACCACCCCCTCGGCGGTGGCGAGGGCAAGACCTCGGGTGGCCGCCACCCGGTCTCGCCGTGGGGCAAGCCCGAGGGTCGCACCCGCGACCGCACCAAGCCGTCCGAGAAGCTCATCGTCCGCCGCCGGCGCACCCGCGGCGCCCGGAGGTAGCAGATGCCCCGCAGCCTGAAGAAGGGCCCGTTCGTCGACGACCACCTGCTGAAGAAGGTCGACGACCTCAACAGCAGGAACGAGAAGCGGGTCATCAAGACCTGGTCGCGTCGCTCGACGATCATCCCCGACATGGTCGGCCACACCGTGGCCGTCCACGACGGGCGCAAGCACGTGCCCGTCTACATCACCGAGTCGATGGTCGGCCACAAGCTGGGTGAGTTCGCCCCGACGCGGACCTTCCGGTTCCACGCCGGCCAGGAGCGGGCGGGACGACGCTGATGCCCGGCCCCAAGACCAACGAGCGCGAGGGCACCCGTGCGGTGCTGCGCCACAGCCACGTCGCCCCCAACAAGGTGCGCGAGGTGCTGAAGCTGATCCGGAACAAGCCCGTGCACGAGGCGGAGGACATCCTCCGCTTCAGCGAGCGCGACGCCGCCTTCCTGGTCGGCAAGGTGCTCCACAGCGCCGTCGCCAACGCCGAGCACAACGAGGACCTCGACCCCGAGGAGCTCTACGTGTCGACCGCCTACGCCGACGAGGGCGCCACCCAGAAGCGGTGGCGGCCCCGGGCCCGTGGGCGGGCCACCCGCATCCGCAAGCGCACCACCCACATCACCGTGATCGTGTCGAGGCTGCCCGACGAGCAGCTCGCCCGCCTCGTCGCCAAGCGGCGGGCCGAGCAGCTCGCCCAGCGCAGCCGCCGCGTCGCCGGTGCCCGGCGCGCCGAGGGCGACACCCGCACCCGCGCCCAGCGGCGCCGGGGCGAGGTCGTCGAGACCCCCGAGGAGGAGCCCACCGACACCTCGGCCGCCGCGGTGGCCGCCGCGGAGGAAGAGGCCGGGATCGTCGACCAGCAGGCCGAGGCCGTGGCCGCCGCGAACGCCGGCGAGATCATCGAGACCGCCGCCGACACCGCACACACCGAGGCGGTGGCCGCCACCCCCGCCGGGCAGCTCGCCGAAGCCGAGCAGGAGGCGGGCATCGTCGACCAGCAGGCCGAGGCCCTCGCCGCCGTCGAGGCCGACGAGGCCGAGCAGACCACCGCAGCCGAGACCGAGGAAGACAAGTAATGGGCCAGAAGGTCAACCCGTACGGGTTCCGGCTCGGGGTCACCACCGAGTGGAAGTCGCGGTGGTTCACCGACCGCGACTACCAGGACTACCTGATCGAGGACGTCAACATCCGCAAGTACCTCATGGGGCAGCTCGAGCGGGCGGCGGTCAGCCGCATCGAGATCGAGCGCACCCGTGACCGCCTGCGGGTCGACGTGCACACCGCCCGGCCGGGCATCGTCATCGGCCGGCGGGGCGCCGAGGCCGACCGCCTGCGGGCGAAGCTGGCCGAGATCACCAAGAACCCCAAGGTCCAGCTGAACATCCAGGAGATCAAGCAGCCCGAGCTCGACGCCGCGCTGATGGCCCAGGGCATCGCCGACCAGCTGGCCGGCCGGGTCAGCTTCCGCCGGGCCATGAAGCGCACGGTGCAGACGGTGCAGAAGGCCGGCGCCCTCGGCATCCGGGTGCAGTGCGCCGGCCGCCTCGGCGGCTCGGAGATGAGCCGGCGGGAGTTCTACCGGGAGGGCCGCGTGCCGCTGCACACCCTGCGCGCCGACATCGACTACGGCTTCCGCGAGGCGAAGACCACCTACGGCCGCATCGGCGTGAAGGTGTGGATCTACAAGGGCGACATCCTGCCCTACAAGGTGTCGGCCGACGAGAAGATCGCCCGCGAGGCTGCCATGGCCACCGGCGGCACCTCCGACTCCGGCCGGCCCCGCCGGGTGGTGTCGGCCGGCAGCCGGCCCCGCCGTCCCGACGGCGCCGAGGCCGCCCCCGCCGCCGAGCCGGCTGCCGCCGCTCCCGGCGAGCCCACCGAAGAGCAGGCCGCGCTGGTCGCCGTCGACCCCGAGCTCGAGCGCCTCCTCGCCGAGGAGGAAGACATCGAGCGTCGCACCCGGGGCGAGCACAGCGAGACCCCCCACTTCCCGAAGGACGCCTAGCCATGCTCATGCCCCGCAGGGTCAAGCACCGCAAGGTGCAGCGCGGCCGCCTCACCGGGCAGGCCAAGGGCGGCACCAGCGTCGCCTTCGGCGACTACGGCATCCAGGCCCTCGAGCCGGGCTGGATCACCGCCCGCCAGATCGAGGCCGCCCGTATCGCCATGACCCGCCACGTCAAGCGTGGCGGCAAGGTCTGGATCCGGGTGTTCCCCGACAAGCCGATCACCGCCAAGCCGGCCGAGACCCGCATGGGTTCGGGCAAGGGCAACCCCGAGTTCTGGGTCGCCGTCGTCAAGCCCGGCCGCATCATCTTCGAGCTCGGCGGGGTGGGCGAGGAGCTCGGCCGGGCCGCCATGGAGCGCGCCATCCAAAAGCTGCCGATCAAGGCCCGCTTCGTGGTGCGCGCCACCCAGGACGAGGTGCACGTCTGATGCCGTCCGCCGCCCAGGCCCTCCGCGACCTGACCGACGCCGAGCTCGCCTCGCAGCTCGCCGACGCCAAAGAGGAGCTGTTCACGCTGCGCTTCCAGCTGGCCACCGGCCGCCAGGACAACTCGGCGCGCGTCGGCCAGGTCAAGAAGAACATCGCCCGCATCAGCACCCTGCTGCGCGAGCGCGAGATCCAGGCCGCCGAGGCGCTGGCCACAGAGGTGAAGTGATGGCAGACGAGATCCCGACCGAGCAGCCCGCCGCCGACGGTGCCGCCGCCGCGGAGCGCGACAACGCCCGCAAGGTCCGCGAGGGCCTGGTGGTCAGCACCAAGATGGACAAGACGGCCGTCGTGGCCGTCGTCGAACGGGTGCGCCACCCCCGCTACGTGAAGACCGTGCAGCGCACCAAGCGGTTCTACGCCCACGACGAGGCCAACGACGCCCGTGTCGGCGACCGGGTGCGCCTGGCCGAGACCCGGCCGCTGTCGAAGCTCAAGCGTTGGCGCATCGTCGAGGTGTTGGAGCGTGCGAAGTGATCCAGCAGGAATCCCGGCTCCGCGTCGCCGACAACTCCGGCGCCAAGGAGGTGCTCTGCATCAAGGTGCTGGGCGGCTCCAAGCGCCGCTACGC
>DASTHS010000284.1:0-17976 GCA_035718085.1 Acidimicrobiales bacterium
GCGAAGGTGTAGGGGTCCTGCACCAGCCAGGCCCCGCCGACCTGGCGCAGGTGCCAGCGGTCGGAGCCGGGGGCGGGAGCCGACAGCACCCGCATGTTCTTGCGCTTGGAGGCGAACAGCTCGAGGGCCGCCGGTTCGAAGGAGGGGGCGATCAGCACGTCGGCCTTGGCGTTGCCGACCATCTCCGCGGCCACCGCCTCGGTGACGGGCTGAGAGAGGGCGACGATGCCGCCGAAGGCCGACATGGGGTCGCACTCGAAGGCCCGGTCGTAGGCGGCGAGCACGTCGCCGGCGACCGCCGCCCCGCAGGGGTTGGCGTGCTTGACCACCACGGCGGCCGCCTCGCCGAGGTCGGCCAGCTGGTGGACGATCCGCCACGCGGCGTCGGCGTCGTAGAGGTTGAGGTAGCTGAGGGCCACGCCCCCGTGCTGGACCACGTCGTCCCACCAGCTGCGCACGCCGGCGGTCCGGTAGCGGGCGCCCGCCTGGTGGGGGTTCTCGCCGTAGCGGAGGTCCGCGGCCCGCTCCAGGTGGAGGGTGACCCGCTCGGGGAGCGCCCCTTCCCCCTCTGCGTCGGCCGCGAACCAGGCGGCGATCGCCGCGTCGTAGTCGGCGGTGTGGGCGAAGGCCTTGGCGGCGAGCCGCCGGCGCAGGCCGTCGGTGAGCCCCCCGGCGCGCAGCTCGGCGAGCACCGCGGGGTAGTCGGCAGGGTCGACCACGCTGGCCACGTGCGCCCAGTTCTTGGCGGCGGCGCGCACCATGGTCGGGCCGCCCACGTCGATCAGCTCGATCGACGGGTTCGCCGTGAACGGGTACAGGTTGCACACGACCATGCCGAACGGGGCGATGCCGGCCGCCTCGAGGTCGGCGACGTGGTCGGCCTTGGCCAGGTCGGCGAGGATGCCGCCGTGGATCGCCGGGTGGAGGGTCTTCACCCGCCCGCCCAGCATCTCGGGCGCGCCGGTGACCTCCTCGACCGCCAGGTGGTCGATGCCGGCCCCTGCGAGCGCGGCGGCGGTGCCGCCGCTGGCCACCAGCTCGTGGCCGAGGGCGGCCAGGTCGCGGGCCAGGTCGACCAGCCCGGTCTTGTCGTACACCGACAGCAGGACCCTCATCAGTTGCGCTCCATGTTCGGTTCGTCGACTGCCGCGGCGACGGTCGAGAGGAAGGTGGCGATCGTCGCCGGGTAGAGCCGGCGCTCGACGGCCTTGATGCGCTCGTGCAGCGAGGCCTCGGTGTCGTCGGCCAGCACCGGCACCGCCTCTTGGGCCAGCACCGGGCCGTCGTCGACCGCCTCGGTGGCCACGTGCACGGTGCAGCCGGTCTCGGTGGCCCCCGCGGCCAGGGCGTCGCGCACGGCGTGCCAACCCTTGAACGCGGGGAGCAGCGCCGGGTGGGTGTTGAGCACCCGCCCCGGCCAACGCTCGAACACCGGGGCGGCCAGCACCGTGCCGTAGCCGGCCATGGCGACCACGTCGACGCCGCGGGCGTCGAGGACGGCGACCACCTCGCGGGTGTGGGCCACGCGGTCGAAGCGGGGGCCGAAATCGTGTCGGGCGACCAGTTCGGCCCCCACGCCGGCGGAGGTGGCCACCTCTAGGGCCCGGCACGGCCGGTCGGCGACCACGACGGCCACCGGGAGGCCGTGCTCGAGGATGGCCTCGAGGAGGGTGCCGGCGCCCGAGGCGAGCACCCCCAGGCGGGGCCGGGGGTGGTCGCGCACGGGTGCCAACGCTACCGGAGGGGCACCGGGCTCCCCCACCCGGGCGCCGGGGTGGCGGCGAGGCGCACCAGTTGGGAGACGAACTGCCGGCCGACGGCCAGCGACGCCTTCGACGCGCCGGCGGGGCGGGCCTCGAAGGTGAACGGCACCTCGACCACCCGCTGCCAGTGGCCCTTGGCGAGCACCTCCAGCAGGATCTTGAAGCCGTCGGCGGCCAGGTCGACCCCGTCGACCACCTCCCTGCGGAGGGCGAAGAACCCGCTCAGGGGGTCGTGCACGCCGCGCACCCGGGGCAGGGCGCTGCGCGCGGCCCCCGCCGCCGCCCGGGAGACCGTGCGGCGCAGCGGCCCGGCCAGGCCGGCGTCGCTGCCGCCGCCGACGAAGCGGGAGGCGACGGCGATGTCGGCGACGCCGGTGAGCACCGGGTCGAGGAGGTCGCCGAGCACCTCGGGGGGGTGCTGGAGGTCGCCGTCCATCACGGCGAGCACGGGGGCGTCGGAGGCGGCGAACCCGGCGAAGACCGCGCCGGCCAGCCCGCCGCGGCGCTGCGCCGGCTGGCGGTGCAGCACGGCCACCTCGGGCCGCGACGCCGAGATCTCGCCGAGCACCTCGGGGGTGGCGTCGTCGGAGTCGTCGACGAAGACCACCTGGCCGTCGATGGCCCGGGCGCGCAGGGCGGCGGTGGCACGGTCGGTGAGGAGGGGCACGGTGGCCGCCTCGTGGCGGGTGGGCACGATGACGCTGACGTTGGGCACGGAGGCCTCCTGCTGGGGGGCGGCGGGGGCGGCGGGTCGGGACGGCGATGGTCAGCAGCCACCGAGGTGGTGCGAGAAGCCGAGGTCGGCGAGGGCCAGCCACGCCGACCCGTAGTAGGTCGGCGAGGCACGGTTGATGGCCAGGGCGGAGGCCACGGCGGCGCCGGCGGTGCTGGCGCCGGCTGCCCGCCGGGCGGCGGCCAGGGCCAGCGCACCGACGGGGGCCCGCTGGCCCGGGGCGGGGGTGCCGCCCAGGTCGAGGACGACCCGGCCGCCACCGCGAGCGAGCGCCGGGCGCAGCGACGCGGCGACCGCCCGGTCGGCGGGGTCGCACGAGGAGGCCAGCCAGATGGGCAGGCGGGCGGCGTCGTAGCCGAAGCGCACCGCCGCCGAGGGGTCGCCGGGCGGGGCGGACGGGTGCACCTGGCCGTCGCCGCCGATGATCGCCCAGTCGGAGGGAAGGGTGCCGCCGGCGGTGAGCGAGGCGATCTCGTGACGGGCGTCGGCCAGCACCTGCACCCAGGCGCCGCCGGCTGCTGCGGTGACCGTCGCCAGCTCGGGGGTCGCCAGGTAGCTGGGGTCGACCCGCACCGGGTCGGTGGTGGCCCACGGCCCGGCGGCGAGCACGGGGCCGGCCGGGGTGGTGGCGACCTCGTGGGCGAGGATGGCGGCGGCCATCCGCCGGCCGGCGGTGGTGTAGGCCGGGTCGCCGAAACGGCCGCCGGCGCTGATCAGCGCCGCTGCCGCGCCCAGGTCGGCGTCGGTGGCCGGCATGGTGTCGACGACGTGGTCGCCGACGTAGCGCCAGGCCATGAGCCCGTCGGGTTGGACCAGGTGGGCCTGCGCCCACCCCCAGGCGGCGGCGAAGCGGCCCCGGTCACCGGCGCCAGCGGCGACGAGCATGGCGTAGGCCTGCCCCTCGCTCACCGTGTCACCGCCCTGGTCGATGCGCACGACCCGACCGTCGGCCTGCTCGTAGTGGTCCAGGAACGCGGCGGGTGCGTCGGCCAGCGAGGTGGCCGGCGCGGCCGAGGCGGCCGACGCCGCCCCGCCGGCCCCGCCCCGTCCGTGCACCGCGAAGACGGCGACGGCGGCGAGGACGGCCGCGCACAGCGCGATCAGGCCGGCGATCGACCGCTTCGAGGTCAGCGGCGCCGGCACTCGGAGGGCGTCGCTCACCGGCCCCCGACGGGGATGTCGAGGCGGGTCTCCGCGGTCAGGTCGACGACCTGCGCGCCGTCGTGGGCGCGCTCGTCGACGCTGTCGTCGGTGCCGCGGGCGGGGCCGTCAGCGGCGGCCGGCACCGGCTGCACGTCGGTGGAGTCGGCCCGGGCCACAGCGGCGTCGACGGCGGCGTCGACGGCGGCGAGCTCAGCGACGGCGTCGTCGGCGACCGGCACCCCGTCGGCGGGCGTGGCCTCGCCGATGAGGGCTTTGATGGCGGCCCGCAGGCGGCCCAGCTCGGCGACGATCTGGGCCCGCTCGACGCGGATGCGGTCGAGGTCGGCCTCGGCGGCGGCGCGGGCTTCCTCACCGCGCTGGCGGATGGCCTGCACCTCGGCCTCGGCGTCGCGGCGCACGGCGCTGGCGCGTTCGTCGGCGGCGGCGACGGTGCGGCGCGCCTGGTCGTCGGCCTCCTGGCGCAGCCGGGCGCAGTCGGCCTCCGTCTCCTGCACCAGCTCGTCGATGCGGGCCACCGCGGCGCGCCGGGCCTGGCGGGCGGCCTCGGCCAGCTCGGCGACGCCGATGTGGGCGGAGTCGACGATGCCGGCCGCCTCCGCACTCGCGTCGGCGATGGTGCGCTCGGCGGCCTCCCGGGCGTTGCGGCGCAGGTTGGCGGCCTCGGCGAGGGCGTCGTTCAGGGCGTCCTTGGCCCGTGCGGCGGCCTCCTCGAGCACCCGGTCGGGCACCGGCGGGGCTGCCGACTCGGCGTCGTGCACCCGGCGCAGGGCCTCCGCCAGCCGGCTGTCGAGCTCGGCCGAGCGCCGCTCGGCCGACTCGGCCCGCTGCTGGGCGCCGAGGGCCCACTCGTTGAGCCGGGCGATGTACTCGTCGACCTGGAATCGGTCGTAGCCGCGCATGACGTGCGCGAACTCGGGGATGGCCTCGTCGACCTGGGTGCTCACGGTGGTCTCCTCTTCGGGTGCTCGGGTCGGGGTCGGATCGGTCACGGCGCGGCCAGCGGCGCGGCCGGGGCGGTCGGGGCGGTCGGCCCGCCCTGCGGGGTGATGCGGCGCACCTCGACGACGCCGGTGCCGTAGCCGAAGCTGGCGACCGTCGTCGAGTGGGCGATGGCCTCGCGCACCGGCACCAGGGCGCCGGGCTGCTCGGCCAGGGCGCTGCGGATGATCGGGCTGTCGATCACGTACTGCATCTCCCGCCAGCCGCCGGGCAGGGCGCGGGCCACCGAGGGGTCGAGGTTGTTGGTGAAGTCGAGCTTGTAGAACCACACGACCCCGAGGTGGGGGTTGAAACCGTGCTCGACGAGGTCGACCCACACGCTGTCGTCGACGATCAGGCGGTCGCGGCGGGGCACGTGCTGCTCGACCCAGCGCTCGGCGCCCCAGGTGGGCGACACGTCGTCGGGGCCTGCTCCCACGAGCCGCCGGTCGCCGGGCACCCACCGGGCCGCCAGCACGGCGGCCAGGGCCGCAGTGAGGGCCACGGCCAGCACCTTGCGCGCCACCGGCACGGTGGCCCCGGCCCGCACGGCTGTGGCGCCGCCGCGGCGGCGGGCGCGAGCGGGCAGACGGGCGCCGAAGCGATCGGCCACCGGCGCCCACACGGCGTCGAGGGTGCCGGCGACGAGCAGCGCTGCGAACGGAAGCAAGGCGATGATGAACGGGTCGGGCAGGTAGCCACCGCGGAGGGCGACCAGCACCGGCACGGCGAGGCCCACAGCCATGGCCCGGAGCCGGCGGACGGCGAAGCCGACCGGCAGGGCGACCATGCCGAGGCCGAGCAGCCAGGGGTCGAGGTGCAGCCAGGTCATCAGCTGGGCGTGGGCGTTGCTGCCGGCGGCCAGGATGCTGCCCGAAGGCGCCCGGCCATAGAGCTGGAAGCTGACCGCCTGCCACAGGCTGACGTGGCCCCGCCCGGGGAGGAGCTCGCCCTTGAGCAGGGCGTAGAGCGGGTAGGCGGCCACCACGAGGGCGCTGGTGGCGACGAAGCCGGTCACGCAGAACGAGCGGGTGCGCCGATCGCTGCGCAGCCACAGCAGGGTGAGCACCGCAGGGAGCGCCAGCAGGAGCGTCTCCTTCGAAAGCACCCCCACGGCGAAGCACACGCCGGAGCCGGCGGCGGCCCACAGGCTGCGGCGGGGGGAGGCGGCGAGCACCAGGGCCGCCAGCACCCACGGCACGCCGATGTTGTCGAGGAACACCAGGCGCTGGTAGTCGAGGGCGAGGGGGCTGAGGGCGAACAGCAGCACGGCGACCGCGGCGAACCCCTTGCGCAGGCCGAGCCGGCGGCCCAGCAGGTAGAGAAGCACCGACGACGCCACGGCGGCGCCGACCATCAGGTCGCGTCCGACGATCACCGCGTGGTGGGCCGCCGAGAACGCACCGGTCAACCACGTGAACAGCGCCAGCTGCAGCCACCCGAGCGGCGGGTGGTCGTACCAGTAGGTGTAGGGCGCCAGCTTGCCGGTGGTCTGCACGGCCCACGCCTGGGCCATGTAGGTGCCCTCGTCGTCGCTCATCGCCGGGCTGTGCCCGACGCCCCACGCGTGGGTGACGGCGACGATGGCGCTGAGGGCGACCAGCAGCGCCACGCTGGCACGGTGCGCCCCCCACCACGCCCGCAGGCGGGCGGCCAGGGTGAGCACGTCGTCGGGGTCGGTGGCCCGCCACCCGGGGGGCCGGAGACCGAGCGCTTCGAGGTCGGCGGCATCGATGGAGCTCATCGGGTCACCCCCGCCGGGTTCGCCATGGCAGCTTCGACCGCGGCGCTGCGGTGGGCGCCGACGTGGGCCGTCTTCTCCCAGCCCCGCATGCCCAGCGCCTCGCGCACGACCGCCCGCACGGCGGCGGCAGCCAACACCAGCTGGTAGGGGAACATGCCGAGGATCAGCCGGAGGTAGTCGGTGGCCCGGGCCCGCACGTAGTAGTTGCGGCAGAACTCCCGCAGCCCGGCGATCTCGAAGGCCAGGGTGGCGAGGGTGGGCACGGCGGGCAGGAACGAGAACAGCGCCAGGGCGACCGGCGCCCGCAGGAACACCGCACTGACCACCGACACGATGATGCCGACGCCCGCGAACGCCTGCAGGAACGGCATCGACAGGGTGTAGCGGGCCAGCAACCGCTGGCGGCGGGTGGGCAGCTGGCGCCACTCCCCCTTGCGCAGCACCTGCAGGAAGCCCTGGTTCCAGCGGGTCCGCTGTTTGAACAGGCTCTTCAGGGTGCCCGGCGTCTCTTCGCGGGTGACCAGGTCGGGGCTGTAGGCGATGGCGACGCGGGCGCCGAGGGTCGAGAGGCGGACCCCGAGCTCGCAGTCTTCGGCCAGGCACTCGGCGTCCCAGCCGCCTACGGCGCGCAGGACGTCGGTGCGGCAGAAGACGGTGTTGCCGCCGAGGGGGATGAATCGGTGCTGGGCGTGGAGGTGCAGCCGGGAACGGAACCAGAAGAAGTACTCGAGGCAGTTGCGCAGCGAGTACCAGCTCGAGCGGAAGTTCATCAGCTGCACGCCGCCCTGCACGACGTGGGCGTCGTTGGCCCGGAAGGCGTGGTCGACCTGGCGCAGCAGCCGGGGGTCGACCTCGTCCTCCGCGTCGAAGACGCCGACCACGTCGCCGCGGCAGTGCGGCAGGGCGGTGTTGAGCGCCTTGGGCTTGTTCTTCGGCCAGTTGTGGTCGACCACGACCCGCACGCGGTCGGGGTGGCGGGCGGCTGCCGCCTCGGCGACCTCGCGGGTGGCGTCGTCGTCGTGGCCGACGATGGCGATCACCTCGAAGTCGGGGTGGTCGGAGCCGACGAGGGTGTCGAGGGTGGCGCCCATGACGGCCTCCTCGTGCCGGCCGGGCACCAGCAACGAGAACGACAGCCTCGGGGCGTCGGCGGCCACCGTGAAGCCGGTCGCGGCGAGCACCTCGGGGGTGCGCCACGCATGCAGCATCCACCAGAGGGTGGCGAGGGCCACGGCGAAGAGCAGGAAGCCGAACAGTGCGTACAGGGTCAGGATCAGTGGTGTCACGAAGACCTCTCGGTGCGGGGGGAGGAGCGCCGCCTCGGGTGCGCAGCCAGGGGCCTGCTACCCGGAGGATTCGGGCAAACCGTAAACATTTGGTTTCGCCTCGATGGCGGCGGCTACGCCGGCTGGGGGAGCCGGACGACCGGTCAGGGTGTGCTGGTGGGGGCCGGAGCCGGCAGCAGGCGGGTCGGGGCCGTCGTCGACGTCGCAGCGGGTGCGGTCGTCGAGGTGGTGGTGGTGGTGGTGCGCGCTGCGGTGGTCGAGCTCGTCCGGCTGGCCGTGGTGGTGGTGGTGAGGTACCGGCGGACGGTGGTGGTCGACGCCACCTGGCGGACGGTCGTCGTGATCGACGCCGACCCCACGGCGGTGGTGGTCGTGCGGACCACGGAGGTGGGCGTGGCCGGCGCGGCGTCGGTGGACGAGGTGGCACCGGCGGCGCCGCTGGTGTCGCCGGGGAACTGCACCACCACCGTGTTGGGCGTCAGGTCGGTCGCCGACCCCGGGGGCCCGGTCGTGGTCGTGGTCGCGACGTTGCCCCCGGAGGGCCGACGGGCGGACGGGGCCGGCGACGGGATGAAGATGTGGATGGTGGCCAGAGCGGTGGCCGCCCGGCTCTGGAGGGAACCGGGGAGGTGCCCGGTCGCCGCTGCCGCGCCGGCCCCGGCGAGCAGCGCCACCGCCGCCGCGGCGGCAGCCGAAGCGGTCGCCACGCGCCGGTGGCGGTGTCGCCGGTCGGCCAGCACGATCGGCACCGGCTGGGTGGCGGCGTCGCCGGTGGGCGCAGCGGCGACCAGCGGCGTCGGGCCGGTCACCGCGTCGACGCTGGGGACGGCGACCCGGAACGCCTCGAGGGCGGCCGCCTCTGCGGCGAGCGAGGGAGTGACCGGCGCGGCGGCGGCGCCCAGCACGTCGCCGACGCGGCGCAGGTCGTCGGGCAGGCCGGTGGTCGAGGCGCCGGCAGGGCGGCCCGCGGCCAGGTCGTCGAGCAGCCCGTCGACCCGGGCGGCGGTGGCCTCGTCGAAGGGGTCGCCGCCGAGGTCGTCGGCGCCGAGGGGCTCGTCGGTCGAGGGCATCACCGGGCAATCGGACGGCGACGGCCCGGCGTTACACCTCGCCCGTGGCCAGGTCCGCGGGCACCGGGCTCGCCGGCAGCAGCTCGCGCAGCCGGTGGACCCCCCGGTGTGCCAGGACGCGCACCGCCCCCTCGCTGCGCCCGACCACGGCGGCCACCTCGGCCACGCCCAGGCCGGCGACCACCCGCAGGGCGAGCACCTCCGCCTGGGCGGCCGGCAACTGGTGCAGCAGCGCGAGCGCCGCCTCCGACCCGCTGCGCTCCGCGACGACCGCCGCCGGGTCGTCTGCGCCGCAGCCGGGCCGGTCGAGGTCGCCCAGGCCGCCCGGGGCGGGCCGACGGGCGGCGGCCCGCACCTCGTCGACCGACCGTCGCCGGGCGATGGTGAAGACCCAGCTGCGAAACCCGGCGGCGTCGCCGTCGAAGCCGGCGAGCGACCGGGTCACCGACACCCACGCCTCGGCGGCGGCGTCGTCGGCGTGCGCGGGGTCGGTGGCCCGCAGCCAGCCGAGCAGCGGCGGGTGCAGCCACCGCCACAGCGCGACGAACGCTGCCTCGTCACCGCGCTTGGCGCGGGCCAGCACCTCCGGGAAGGGGTCGGGGCCCGGCCACTCGCGTGGCGACGTCGCTGTGACCGCACCTTCCATCGTCGGGTCCATCATCCCCCCCGACCGACGGCAGTACCCGTCATGGTCGCCGACCTGCCGTAGGGTCCCGCCGTGGCGCGCCGCAGGGTCCTGCTGGACGTGGGGCCGTTGCGGAGGTCGCGTGACCTGCGGCTGCTGGTCGCCGGACAGTTCGTGTCGATCATCGGCACCCAGCTGACGGCGGTGGCGGTGCCGTTCGAGGTGTACCGGATCACCCACTCGTCGCTGCAGGTGGGCCTGGTCAGCCTGGTGCAGCTGGTGCCCCTGCTCATCGGGTCGCTCGTCGGCGGGTCGGTCGTCGACGCCGTCGACCGCCGCCGCCTGCTGCTGGTCGTCGAGACGCTGATGGCCTGCTCCAGCGCCGGCTTGGCCCTCGACGCCGACCTCGGCCTGGCCCTCTGGCCGCTCTACGTGCTACCGGCGCTCACCGCCGGCCTGTCGGGCTTCGACAGCCCCGCCCGCGGCGCCATCGTGCCCAACCTGGTGGCCCGCAGCGAGTTCCCCGCCGCCAACGCCATGGTCCAAGCCATGTTCCAGGTGGGGTCGATCGTGGGCCCCGCCGTCGGCGGCCTGCTGCTCGCGGGCGCCGGGGTGAAGGTGGTCTTCTGGCTCGACGCCGCCAGCTTCCTCGTGTGCGTGAGCGCCGTCAGCTTCATGGGCCCGCAGCGCCCCCACGGCGGGGGCCAGCGGGCCGGCATCCGCTCGATCGCCGACGGGATGCGCTTCGTGCGCGGCCGCCAGGCCATCCAGGGCGCCTACCTGATCGACGTCGACGCCATGGTGTTCGGCATGCCGCGGGCGCTGTTCCCGGCCCTCGGCACCACGGTCTTCGGTGGTGGCGCCTCCACCGTCGGCCTCCTCTACGCCGCGCCGGGCGTGGGGGCGGCGATCGGCGCGGTGACCACCGGCTGGGCCGGGTCGGTGCGCCGCCAGGGCCGGGCGGTCATCGTCGCCGTGGTCGCCTGGGGGGCCGCCATCGCCGCGTTCGGCGTGGTGCGCTGGCTGCCCGCCGCCCTCGTGCTGCTCGCCGTCGCCGGCTGGGCCGACGTCATCTCCGCGGTGTTCCGCAACACGATCATCCAGCTGGCCACCCCGGACAACCTGCGGGGGCGCCTCGCTGCCCTGCAGATCGCCGTGGTCACCGGCGGCCCCCGCCTGGGTGACGCCGAGGCCGGCGCGGTGGCCACCGGGTTCGGCGCCGAGGCATCGGTGGTCTCCGGGGGCGTGCTCTGCATCGTCGGTGCGCTGGCGCTGGCCCGGGCGCTGCCCGGCTTCCGCACCCAGGTCGCCGCGCCCCACGACGACGCCCCGCCCTCCACCTCCGAAGAGGCGGTGAGCGGGGCGGTCGAGGAACTGGAGCCGGGCGCCGGCGGCCCTGGCTGAGGGTTAGAGCCCCTTGACGATCTCCGCCATCTTCTCGCCGGCCTCGGTCGGGTTGTTGACGACGTGGGCGCCGGCGGCGGAGAGCGCCTCCATCTTCGCCTTGGCGGTGCCGGCGTTGCCCGAGACGATGGCGCCGGCGTGGCCCATCTTCTTGCCTGGGGGGGCGGTCACGCCGGCGATGTAGGCCACCACCGGCTTGGTCACCGACGCCTTGATGAACGCGGCGGCGTCCTCCTCGGCAGAGCCGCCGATCTCGCCCATCATGATGATGGCCTTGGTGTCGGGGTCGTCCTGGAAGGCCTTGAGGCAGTCGACGAAGTTGGTGCCCGGCACCGGGTCGCCGCCGATGCCGACGCAGGTGGTGACGCCGATGCCCATCTGCTTGAGCTCGTAGAGCGCCTGGTAGGTGAGCGTGCCCGAGCGGCTGACGATGCCGACCGGGCCCCCCGGCAGGGCGATCTCGCCGGCGGTGATGCCGATGTTGCACTTGCCGGGGCTGATGATGCCGGGGCAGTTCGGGCCGAGCAGGCGGGTGCGGGGGAACTGCTCGACGAGGGTGTTGTAGACGCGGGCCTCGTCGTGGGCGGGGATGCCCTCGGTGATGCACACGATGAACTCGATGCCGGCGGCGGCGGCCTGCAGGATGGCGTCGCCCGCGGCGCGGGGCGGTACCGACACGAAGCTGGCGGTGGCGCCGGTGGCCTCACGGGCCTCCTCGACGGTGTCGAAGACGGGGATGCCCTCGACGTCCTGGCCGCCCTTGCCGGGGGTGACACCGGCGACCACCTGGGTGCCGTAGTCGCGGTTGCGCAGGCCGTGGAAGCGGCCCTGGCCGCCGGTCAGGCCCTGCACGATGACCTTGGTGTTCTCGTCGACGAAGATGCTCATTGCTCAGGCTCCCTTGGCGAGCTCGACGGCCTTGCGGGCGGCCTCGAGCATGGTCGGCGACGACTGCACCTTGTCGCTGGTCACGGTGGCGAGGATCTCGCGACCCTCTTCTGCGTTGGTGCCGTCGAGGCGCACGACCATCGGCACCGTCAGCTCCACACGGCCGAGGGCGGTCTTGATGCCGTTGGCGACCTCCTCGCCGCGGGTGATGCCACCGAAGATGTTGACGAAGATCGACTTGACCTTCGGGTCGGAGGTGATGACCTCGATGGCGTTGGCCATGACCTCGGCGTTGGCGCCGCCGCCGATGTCGAGGAAGTTGGCCGGGCTGCCGCCCACCTGGTTGACCACGTCGCAGGTGCTCATGGCCAGGCCGGCGCCGTTGGCGATGATGCCCACCTCGCCGTCGAGCCCGACGTACTGCAGCCCCTTGGAGCGGGCCAGGCGCTCGCGCTCGTCGAACTCGTCGATGTCGCGGAAGTCGTCCCACTCGGGGTGCCGGTAGGCGGCGTTGTCGTCCAGGGTGACCTTGGCGTCGAGGGCGTGCACCCGCCCGTCGGGGGTGAGGATCAGCGGGTTGATCTCGACCAGGTCGGCGTCGCCCTCGACGTAGCAGCGGTAGAGGTTGAGCAGGATGCCGATGGCGCCGTCGCGGGCCTCGGGGTCGAGCCCGGCGTCCTCGACGAGGTCGCGGGCCTGCGCCTCGGTGAAGCCGACGGCCGGGTCGACGTGGATCCGGGCCAGGGCGTCGGGGTTCTCGTCGGCGACGGTCTCGATCTCGACGCCGCCCTGGGCCGACACCATGGCCAGGTGCTTCTTGGCGGCCCGGTCGAGGGTGAAGCTGGCGTAGTACTCCTTGGCGATGTCGCTGGCGTGCTCGACCCACAGGCGGCGCACGACGTGGCCCTTGATGTCGAGGCCGATGATGTTGCCGGCGTGCTCGCGCACCTCGGCCTCGGTGGTGGCGAGCTTGACGCCGCCCGCCTTGCCGCGGCCGCCGACCTGCACCTGCGCCTTGATGACGACGGGGTAGCCGGCCTTCTCCGCCTGGGCCACCGCCTCGTCGACGGAGTCGGCGATGCCGCCGGGCGACACCGGGATGCCGAAGCGGGCGAAGTACTGCTTGCCCTGGTACTCGAAGAGGTCCACGTGGTTGCTCCTAAGGGAGGGGGAAGGGCTCGGCGGGCTCAGGCCGGGGCCGGCTGCTCACGCTGGTCGAGGGCGCCCTCGAGCCAGCGGGTGATCTCCGGCAGCGGGGCCCCGGGCGTGAAGACGGCGGCGACGCCGATCGCCTGGAGGGACGTGATGTCGGCCTCGGGGATGATGCCGCCACCGAACACCAGCACGTCGTCGGCGCCCCTGGCGGCGAGCAGCTGCATCACCTTGGGGAACAGCGTCATGTGCGCGCCCGAGAGCAGCGACAGGCCGACGGCGTCGGCGTCTTCTTGCACGACGGTCTCGGCGATCTGCTCGGGCGTCTGGTGCAGCCCGGTGTAGATCACCTCGAAGCCGGCCTCGCGCAGCGCCCGGGCGATCACCTTGGCGCCGCGGTCGTGGCCGTCGAGACCCGGCTTGGCGACCACGACGCGGTACGGGCGCAGCATCGGCGGGCACTGTACGCGCCGGGCGGTGCCGACCGCCCACCCGAGGGTCAGGTCGGGCGGCGCCGCCCCCGCGATCGGCGGGCGGCGACCGTGCCGACCGCGGCGCCGGCCACAGCGAGCATCGCCCACGGGGCGCCCTCGGGCAGCGCCGGCGTCGGCGAGCCGGTGGGCGAGCCGCCGGGCGAGCCGCCCGGCGCCGGGGAGGTGGGGCTGGGCGAACCCGGGGCGGTCGCCGGGCCGCGCTGCTGGGTCCGGGCCAGCGCGACCACCGGGGAGGTGGGGTCGTCGGCGCCGGAACCGAGGTACGGCGCGTCGCCGAAGGCGAACACCCCACCGTCGGACGCCACCAACCAGTAGCCCCCACCATCGGGCGTCGCCGCCATCCCGACCACCGGACGGTTCAGGCTGATCCCGCCCGTCGACCCGAAGAACCGGGCGTCACCCTCGGTGAGCACCCCGCCGTCGCCGGCGACGAGCCACTCCCCTGCGCCGTCGGGGGTCGCCGCTGCGCCGACCACCGGGCGGGCCAGGTGGGCCGGTGGCGCCTGCCCCTGTGCGGCGCCGAAACCGGTGACGCTGCCGTCGGCGGTCACCGTCACGTAGCCCGGCGCGTCACCGGCGCCGGCAGCTGCGGCGGCCGCGCCCGGCGTCAGCGCCCCGACGGCGGCGGCCGCGGCGACGGTGGCGCCCGCCGCAAGGTGGGCCACGCGTCGGCGCAGGGGGTGCGGCATGGGTGCTCCTCGGTCGGCGCTGCGGTCAGGTCCTGGTGCGCAGTTCGACGGCGGAGCGCCCGTTCCTGCCGGCGACGCCCGGTTTCTGCGTTGTCGGCTGACCGGGTCGGGCGCGTTGCTAGCGTCCGGGTGTGCTGCTCAGCCTGGGGTCGTTCGCGGTCGCAGCCACGCTGATCGTGCTGCTGCCCGGCCCCGACACCATGGTGGTGCTGCGCGGCCTGCTGCGCGGCGGGCGCGCCGCGGCGGCACGCACCGCCGCCGGGGTGCTCACCGGGCTGGTGCTCTGGGTCGGCGCCGCCGCACTCGGCCTGGCCGCCCTGCTGCGGGCCAGCCACGACGGCTCCCTGGTGCTGCGGCTCGTCGGCGGGGTGTACCTGGTGTGGATGGGCGTGCAGTCGTGGCGGTCACGCGGCGCCATGCCCGAGCCCGGTGCGGGCCGGGGCCCGGCCGGGCGGGTGCGTTCGGGCTACGCGGCCGGCTTGCTCACCGATCTGCTCAACCCCAAGGTCGGGGTGTTCTTCGTGACGTTCCTGCCCGGCTTCGTGCCCCACGGCAGCCCGGTGGTGCCCTTCACCGTGCTGCTGGGCGGCGTGTTCGTGGTGCTCACCGCCGCCTACTTCGCCGCCCTCGTCGCGGCAGCGGGTCGGGTGCGGGGCTGGCTCGACGACCGCCGGACCCGCCGCCGGGTCGAGCGGGCCACCGGGGCGGTGCTGTGCGGCTTCGGCCTCCGGCTGGTGCTCGAGTAGCTGCTCGGGGCGGCGGCCGGCCGGTCAGAACGGCCAGCGGGCGCCGGTGAGCTCGACGGATCGCTGCCACAGGCCGGCGGCCACCGCCTCGTCGCGCGCCGCCCTCGGCATGGCGACGGGCTTGGGCCGGCCGCGCACCTGGCCAGGCAGGCCGGGGCCCCAGCACTGGCCGGTGCGGGCGTCGGGGTGGGCGGCGGCGGCCACCGACGGCAGGGCCCCAGCGGCGGCCGACTGGGCCACCACCAGGGCACCGGCGGCGTAGACCGCCCGGTTGACCGGCCCCGACCAGCGGGCCGGTCCGTTCGCCACCAGGCGGGTGGCGGCGTAGCCGGGGTGGGCGGCGAGCGAGGCGACCGGTGAGCCTGCCCGGGCCAGGCGGCGGGCGAGCTCGGCGGCGAAGAGCAGGTCGGCGAGCTTGGACTGGGCGTAGGCGGCCCACGGCTCGTACCACCGCTCCCCCATCAGGTCGTCGAGGATCACCGCCCCCCGCCGGGCGAACAGGCTCGACACCGCGACCACCCGCGCCGCCGGGGCCCGCTCGAGCGCGGGGAGCAGCTCGGCGGTGAGCGCGAACGGCGCCAGGTGGTTGACCGCCAGCTGCCGCTCGAAGCCGTCGACGGTGTATTCGAGGGGCACGGCCATGACCCCGGCGTTGTTGACCAGCACGTCGACGGCCGGGTGCGCCGAGCGCACGGCGGCGGCGAAGTCCCGCACCGAGGCCAGCTCGGAGCAGTCGAGTTGGGCGACCTCGGGCGCCTCCCCGGTGGCCACCGCCGCCACCTCAGCGCGCGCCGCCTCGGCGCGCCAGTGGTCTCGGCAGCCGAGCACCACGGTGGCGCCGGCGCCGGCGAGCAGGCGGGCCGTGTGCAGGCCGATCCCGCTGTTGGCGCCGGTGACCACGGCCACCGTGCCGTCGAGGCGGGGGATGGCGGTCCGCACCCACGCCTCGGGGGGCGCCACCTATGCCCGCTTGATCGGCGCCATCGCCAGCAGCAGCCGCTTCTCGCCCATGCCGGGGAAGCGCACCGTCGCCTCGGCGTCGGCCCCCTCGCCGCGCACCTCGGTGACGACGCCCTCACCCCACTTGGTGTGCACGATCGTCTCGCCGGTGCGCAGGCCCAACGTCTCGGCGCCGGTGCCACCGACGGGCGTCGGCCGTCGGCCGCTGCGCAGGGCCGACTCGACCACCTCGTCACGGTGGGAGCGGGCCAGCCACCCCGAGCCTCCCCCGCCGGCTGTCGACCCCCGCCCGGTGCGCCGCCCGCCGGCTGCCGCCCGCTGGAGGTGCTCGGGGATCTCGCGGAGGAACCGGCTGGGCGGGTTGTACTGGGTCTGCCCCCAGAGCGACCGGCACCATGCGTGCGACAGGAACAGGCGCTCGCGGGCCCGGGTGATGCCGACGTAGGCGAGGCGGCGCTCCTCCTCCATCTCCTCGGGCTCGCCGAGGGAGCGGAGGTGGGGGAACACGCCGTCCTCCATGCCGACGAGGAACACCACGGGGTACTCGAGGCCCTTCGCCGTGTGCAGGGTCATCAGGGTGACCGTGGAGGTGTCGGCCCCCTCGAGCTCGTCGCTGTCGGCGACCAGGCTGACCTGTTCGAGGAAGGCGTCGACGGAGTCGGCCTCGCCGGCAGCGCCGATCAGCTCCTCGATGTTCTCGATGCGCCCGGCGCCCTCGACGGTCTGGTCGGCCTGCAACATGGCCAGGTAGCCGGTGCGGTCGATGATCTCCTCGATCAGCCGGGCCGGGCCCAGGGCGCCGTCGGGCACGGCGGTGGCGTCACCATCGGCCCCGTCGGGGGCGTCGCCGGTCGGCGGGGCCACCCGCCCGCGCAGCTCGGCCAGGAGCTCGAGCAGGGCCCGGATCCCCCCCAGGGCTTTCCCCGACACCCCTGCCTGCTCGGCCGAGGCCATCGCCACCTCGAAGGTGGTGCCGTGCTCGCGGGCCCACCGGTCGATGCGGGCGATGCTGGTGTCGCCCACCCCCCGGCGGGGCTCGTTGACGATCCGCTTGAGCGACACCTCGTCGGCGGGGTTGACCACGGCGCGGAGGTAGGCGAGCACGTCCTTGACCTCCTTGCGGTCGTAGAACCGGGTGCCGCCGACGACCTTGTAGGGGATGTCGCGACGCACCAGCTCCTCTTCGACCGCCCGGCTCTGGGCGTTGGTGCGGTAGAAGACGGCCATGTCGCCCCAGGCGTAGGGGCGGGGGTGGGGCTCACGGTGCAGGCGCTGCACCTCGCCGGCCACCCACGACGCCTCGTCGTGCTCGTCCTCGGCGTGGTAGGTGGTGAGCAGCTCGCCGCCGATGTGCTCGGTGAAGAGCGTCTTGGGCTTGCGCTGGGTGTTGTTGGCGATGACGGCGTTGGCGGCGTCGAGGATCGTCTGGGTCGAGCGGTAGTTCTGTTCGAGCACCACGACGGTGGCGTCGGGGTAGCGGGTCTCGAACTCGAGGAAGTTGCGCACGTCGGCGCCCCGCCACCGGTAGACCGACTGGTCACCGTCACCGACCACCGACACGTTGCCGTGGCCGCCGCCGATCAGGGTGACCAGGGCGTTCTGGGCGACGTTGGTGTCTTGGTACTCGTCGACGAGCACGTGCCGGAACCGCTGCTGGTAGTAGGCCAGCACGTCGGGGCAGGCCTGGAAGAGGTGCACGGTGACGGTGAGCAGGTCGTCGAAGTCCATCGCCGAGGCGTCGAGCAGCCGGCGCTGGTACTCGCGGTAGACGTCGGCGACCTTGCGCTCCTGCACGGTGCGGGCCTTGGCGGCGTAGGTCTCGAAGTCGACCAGCTCGTTCTTGGCTGCGGAGATCAGCCCGTGGATGCTGCGGGCGGGGAACTTCTTGCTGTCGAGCCCGAGGTCACGGGCGACGTAGCCGGTGAGGCGCACGGCGTCGGCCTGGTCGTAGATGGTGAAGCTCGACCGGTAGCCGAGGCGGGGGGCGTCGCGGCGGAGGATGCGCACGCACGCCGAGTGGAACGTCGACACCCACATGCGCCGGGCGACCGGGCCGACCAGGTCGGCGACCCGGGTGCGCATCTCTTCGGCGGCCTTGTTGGTGAAGGTGATGGCCAGGATCTCGAACGGCGACACGCCCTGCTCCCGGATCGGGAGCCATCTCGCAGAGTTGCCAGCAGGATGCTACGGCACCTCGGTGGCTGTCGGTACTGCCAGGCCGGGCTCGACCCGACCGGGGCCGGCACACCCCTCCGGTAGCCTGCTGCGGGCGATGACGGC
>DASTHS010000285.1:0-3899 GCA_035718085.1 Acidimicrobiales bacterium
CACCATCCCCGGCCAAGGCCACCGCCGGCAAGGCCACCGCCGGCAAGGCCACCGCGACCAGAGCGACGGGCGCCGGGCCGGCCACCACCCAGAAGGCCGCGGCGACCGCTCCGCTGCCGGCGGCACCCGCCCCGGCGGCCAAGACCCCGGCGGTCAAGGCACCGGCCGCCAAGACCCCGGCGGTCAAGGCACCGGCGGTCAAGGCACCGGCGGTGAAGGCACCGGCGGTGAAGGCACCGGCGGTGAAGGCGCCGGCGGTGAAGGCGCCGGCGGTCAAGGCCTCGGCGGCGAAGGCTGCTCCGACCACGGCGCCGGCGGCGAAGGGCCCCGCGCAACGGGCGGATGCCACCGCGCCGCCAGCGTCGGCGGCCGTCGCCGCCAAGGCACCCGCCAAGAGCGCGCCGGCCAGGAAGGCCGGCGGGCCGAGGGACGCCGCTGCGCAGCCCTCCGCGCCCCCGGCCGCACCTGCCGGCGGGGAGGCGGGGGCCCTGCCGACGGAGGGCTGATCAGCCGCCGTTACCCGGCAGGGGGCGCCACCACCAGGCGGATCTCCACCGGCGTGCCGTCGGGTAGCACCGGGGCGTCGGGGGCACCGGTCACGTCGCCGTCGCGCGCCTCGATGTTCAGTTCGACGGCCAGCACCTGCTCGGCGATCCGCCCGCGATGGGTGGCCACGGCGTCGGCCACCGCAGCGGGCACCCCGAGGCTGCACACCACCCGATCGGTCACCTGCAGCCCGGCGTCACGGCGGGCCTGCTGCACCAGGCGCACCAGGTCGCGGGCCAGGCCCTCGGCCTCGAGGGCCTCGTCGGTCTCGGTGTCGACCACCACGACCAGCTGCCCGTCGAGCACGCGGGTGGTGGCCGGGTCGGCGGGCACCACCCGGAGGTCGTACTCGCCGGGCTCGAGCACGGCGTCGCCCACCCGCGCCCGTCCGTCGTCGCGCAACTCCCAGTCGCCGGCCTTGGCTGCCCGGTTGGCGGCCTGGGTGGCGGCGCCCAGGCGCGGGGCGGCGACCTTGAACACCACGGTCAACTTCGGCGTGGCGAAGGCGGCGGCGTCGTCGACGAGGTCGACGGTCTTGACGTTGACCTCGTCGGCGATCAGGTCGACGAAGGGGGCGAGGGCGGCGGCGCCGGGGCCGGCGACGGTGACCGAGGCGAGGGGGAGGCGGGCCCGGAGGCGGCCGGCCTTGCGCACCGAGTGGGCAGCCGAGCACACCTCCCGCACCCGGTCCATGGCGGCCACCAGGTCGGGGTCGGCGGGCAGGTCGGCGGCGTTGGGCCAGTCGGTCAGGTGCACCGACGACGGCCAGCGCGCCGGGTCGCGGGCGACCACCTCGGCGGGGGTGCCGGCGCGCAGGCCCGTCCACACCGCCTCGGCCACCATGGGCATGAGCGGCGCCGCCGCCCGGCAGAGCACCTCGAGCACGGTGGCGAGGGTGTCGAACGCCGCCCTGGTGTCGGCTTCGGCGTCGGCGCCACCGGAGGTGCCCCAGAAGCGGTCACGGCTGCGACGCACGTACCAGTTGGTCAGGGCGTCGAGGAAGGCGGTGACCGCCCCGCAGGCACCGGAGAGGTCGTAACGGTCGAACGACGCGCCGACCTCGTCGACCATGGCGGCCAGCTTCGCCAGCACGTAGCGGTCGAGCACGCCGGTGGCGGGGGGCGCCGTCGGGTCGGCCGCGCGGCCGTCGGCGTTGGCGTAGAGCGTGAAGAACGACCAGGCGTGCCACAGGGGCAGCAGCGCGGAGCGGACGGCGTCGCCGACGGCCTTGTCGTCGAAGACGCCGTCGCCGCCCCGGAGGATGGGTGACGACAGCATCGCCCAGCGCATGGCGTCGGCGCCCGAACGGCGCATCACCTCGTCGACGTCGGTGTAGTTGCGCAGCCGCTTCGACAGCTTCTGGCCGTCGTTGCCGAGCAGGATGCCGTGGGCCAGGCAGGTCTTGAACGCCGGCCGGTCGAACAGGGCGGTGGCCAGCACGTGCAGCGTGTAGAACCAGCCGCGCGTCTGGCCGATGTACTCGACGATGAAGTCGCCGGGGAAGTGCTCGTCGAACCACTCGCGGTGCTCGAAGGGGTAGTGCACCTGGGCGAAGGGCATCGACCCCGACTCGAACCAGCAGTCGAGCACGTCGGTGACCCGCCGCATCATCGACCGACCCGTCGGGTCGTCGGGGTTGGGTCGCACCAGCTCGTCGACCGACGGCCGGTGCAGGTCGGCGGGCCGCACCCCGAAGTCGGCCTCGAGCTCGTCGAGGCTGCCGTAGACGTCGACCCGCGGGTAGCGGGGGTCGTCGCTCTTCCAGACCGGGATCGGCGAGCCCCAGAAGCGGTTCCGGCTGATCGACCAGTCGCGAGCCCCCTCCAGCCACTTGCCGAAGGCACCGTCGCGCACGTGGCCCGGCACCCAGGTGATCTCGGCGTTGTTGGCCAGCAGGCGCTCTTTGAGGGCGGTGACCCGCACGAACCAGGAGCTGACGGCCCGGTAGACCAGCGGCGTGTCGGTCCGCCAGCAGTGCGGGTAGCTGTGCACGTAGCTGTCGGCCCGCACCAGCGCCCCCGCAGCCCGCAGGGCGCGGGTCACGGGTGTGTTGGCCTCGAACACCTGCAGGCCCTCGAAGTCGGGCACCTCGGCGGTGAAGCGGGTGCGGTCGTCGACCGGGCAGACCACGGGGATGCCGGCGGCGGCGCACGCCACCTGGTCGTCCTCGCCGAACCCCGGGGCCATCTGCACCACGCCGGTGCCGTCGTCGACGGTGACGAACGCGGCGCCGAGCACCACGAACGCCCCGGGGGTGGAGGCGAAGTAGGGGAACAGCGGCCGGTACCGGCGACCGACGAGCGCGGCGCCGGGCACCGTGGCCACCGGGGCCGGGTCCTCGCCCAGCTCGCCGGCGTAGGCGCCGGCCAGGGCGGTGGCCACCACGACCAGCCGTCCGTCGCGCTCGTAGACCCCGTAGTCGACGTCGGGGTTGACGGCGACGGCCAGGTTCGACGGCAGGGTCCAGGGGGTGGTGGTCCACGCCCACAGGTCCACCTCGTCCGCCAGCACCCCGTGGGCGCTCGGGTCGGCCTCGAGGGTGAACGCGACGGTGACCGCCGGGTCCTGGCGGTCGCGGTAGCTGTTGTCCTGCCGGGTCTCGAAGTTCGACAGGGGCGTCTCGCACTCCCAGCAGTAGGGGAGCACCCGGTAGCCCTCGTAGAGCAACCCCTTCTCCCACAGCTGCTTGATGGCCCACATGACGCTCTCCATGTAGGGGAGGTCCATCGTCTTGTAGTCGCGGTCGAAGTCGACCCAGCGCGCCGCCCGGGTGACCGTGCGGCGCCACTCGGCGGTGTAGCGCAGCACCGAGGTGCGGCAGTGGTCGTTGAACCGGGCGATGCCGAACTCGGTGATGGGGCCGCGTCCCGACACACCGAGGTCGCGCTCCGCCTCGGTCTCGGCCGGCAGGCCGTGGCAGTCCCACCCGAAGCGCCGCTCGACCCGACGGCCCCGCATCGTCTGGTAGCGGGGCACGGCGTCTTTGACGAAGCCGGTGAGCAGGTGGCCGGGGTGGGGGAGCCCGTTGGCGAACGGCGGCCCGTCGTAGAAGACGAACTCCTCGCCGCCGTCCGCGGCCGTCGGGCGGGCGGCGACCGACGCCGCGAAGGTGCCGTCGGCCTCCCAGGCGCGCAGCACCGCCTCCTCGAGGGCGGGCAGGTCCGGTGAGGCGGCGGCGTCGGGGTACCCAGCCATCCCGGCAGGATACGGGGAACAAACCGCGGGCCCCGGTGGTTTCCCATCGGCCACAACCGCCGAGCGGGCGCCGTGCTACCGTCGCCCGCTTCTCTCCGCCGACACGGGGTGCCCGCATGCCGCCGGCCAGCAAGCCCACCAGCGCAACCAGCCAGCCC
>DASTHS010000286.1:0-2901 GCA_035718085.1 Acidimicrobiales bacterium
CTCGTCGCCGACCTGGCCGCAGCCACCCCGGACACCGGGGCCCCCGCGATCCTGCTGGGGCGCCTCGACGAGCTCGCCGACATGGTGGCGGCCCTGCTCGAGCGACCCGAGCCGGTGGCCCCCGACCCGGTGGCGCCGCCCGCGGGCCCGACCCCCGCCCCACCCGAGGTGCTCGACGCCCTCGGCCGCATCGAGGTCGCCCTCGACGGCGCCTCAACCCCGGCCCCACCCGAGGTGCTCGACACGCTCGGCCGCATCGAGACCGCCCTCGCCGCTGCCGTGCCCGGCGCCGAGGTGGTCGCCGCCATCCACACGCTCGAAGAGGTGCTCGGCCGACTGGCCGCCGCCCAGGCCGACGACCTCGAGCGGGTGCTCGAGGCCGTGGAGGGCGGGGCCGTCGACGGCCCGGTCAGCCGGGCGCTCGAGGCGATCGGGCGCGTCGAGGCCGCGCTCGACCGGCCGGCGGCGGGCACCCCTGCGGGCATCGAGGCGCAGCTCAGCACGCTGACCGGCGAGGTGGCGGCCCTCCGCCGCCGGCTGGCCGTGCGGGCCCGCACCCTCGGCGACGAGGAGGTGGCCGCCCTGGCCGATGCCGTCGCCGCCCGCATGCAGGGCCCCGGCCCGGCGCCGCGGACCGCACCGGTGCGCCGAGGCAAGGCCGCCAGCCCGGCCGCGCAGGCGAGCCCCGAGCAGGCCGGCCCTCCGGAGGTTGCCAGGCGGCCCCGGCAGCCGCGACCCGGGCGCCCGGCCGGCGAAAGCTAGGGGGTGCCCAGCCTGCGCAGCACCCGGAGGCTGCCGCAACCCGCCGACGGGTCGTCGCGCCAGTCGCCGCTGTCGACGGCAGCACACCACAGCTCGTAGGGCGGCCGGCCCCCGTCGGCGGGGTCGGGGAACACGTCGTGGATGGCGAGGAGGCCGCCGGGAGCGACCTTGGGCGTCCACGCCCGGAAGTCGGCCCACGCCACCTCCTCGCCGTGACCACCGTCGATGAAGAGCAGCGCCAAGGGGGTCGACCAGCCCGCGGCGACGACCGTCGACGGGCCGACCACCAGCACGACGTGTGCCTCCAGCGCCGCCTCGGCCAGCGTCGCCCGGGCGAACGGCAGGGTGTCGATCCGCCCGTCGGCGCCGACGATCTCGGGGTCGTGGTGCTCCCACCCGGCCTGGTTCTCCTCCGAGCCACGGTGGTGGTCGACGCTGTAGAGCGTGGAGCCGCCCGACCGGGCGGCGTCCCCCAGGTAGCACGCCGACTTGCCGCAGTAGGTGCCGACCTCGAGCAGCGGCCCGAGACCGGCGGCGGCGGCCTCGGCCCCCGCGGCGTGCAGGGCGAGGCCCTCGTCGTCGGGCATGAATCCCTTGGCGGCCCGGGCGACCGCGAGCGCGTGGGGGGTCAGTCCAAGACCCCGGCGGCGGCGTGCGGGGCGTCGGCGTGCTCGTGGGAGTGCACGAAGAGCACCTTGTTGAAGATCACGAACTTGCCGATCCACAGCACCCCGAAGGCCCCGAGGTAGACGGTCTCGACGATGAGGGTGTGCACCGGGTGCGAGAAGTGGTGGTGACGGGTGTAGCTGCTGGCGGCGTCGACGGCGAGGGTCGAGAAGCCCCAGCCGATGAAGGCCAGTACCCAGAACGGCACCAGCTCCCGCCACAGGTGGCCCTTGCCCTCCTTGCCCCAGGCCCACTTGCGGTTGAGGTGGTACGAAGGCACGGTGGCGATCGCGGTGGCCATCGTGCTCGACGCGATCGGGCCCCAGCGCAGCAGCCCGTCGAAGATGGCGAGGCTCACCTCGCTCACCACCACCGACACGACCGACGCCGCCGAGTACTTGAGGAACTTGGCCCCGTCGGGGCTGCGCAGGTAGTCGACGACGTCGGCCGGTGTGCGGGGCAGGCCGGCGCGCCGCTCGACGGGTTCGGCGGTCACGGGGAGCACCTACCCAGGGTAATCGCCGCGAACGGGGAGCGACCCGGCGGCCGGGTCCCTCTGGCAAGGTTGCGCCCGTGACCGCCGCCCTCGACGCCCTGCTGCGCTCGCTGGACCTCGAGGCGATCGAGGTCGACATCTACCGGGGATCGAGCCCCGCCGGCCTGGGCCTGCGCAGCTTCGGCGGCCACGTCGCCGGCCAGGCGCTGGTGGCCGCCGGCCGCACGGTGCCGGCCGGCGGCGGGCGGCAGGTGCACAGCCTCCACGCCTACTTCCTCCGACCCGGCGATCCGGAGGTGCCGACCCTCTACGAGGTCGACCGGATCCGGGATGGCGGCTCGTTCACCACCCGGCGGGTGGCGGCCATCCAGCGAGGTGAGGCGATCTTCCACCTGTCGGCGTCGTTCCACGTCCACGAGGAGGGCGTGGCCCACCAGGCGCCGATGCCTGCGGTGCCCGACCCCGAGACGCTCCCCGACTGGCACGCCCACCACGCCGCAGAGCAGGGCTACCGGGGTCCCATCGACGTCAGGGACGTCGGCGAACCGGTCCGCGCCGAGCGGGGATCGCCGCCACGGGCGCCCGAGCACGCCATGTGGTTCCGGGCCAACGGCAACCTGCCCGACGACCCGCTGGTGCACGCCTGCGTGGTGGCCTATGCGAGCGACCTCACGCTGCTCGACACGATCATGCTCCCGCACGGCCTCATCTGGGACGACCCGGTGGCCCAGCAGGTGAGCCTGGACCACGCCATGTGGTTCCACCGGCCGCTGCGCGCCGACGACTGGTTGCTCTACACCCAGCGCAGCCCGATCGCCGCCGACGCCCGCGGTCTGGCGATGGGCACCATCTGGACCCGCGCCGGCGACCTGGCGGTGACCGTGGTGCAGGAGGGCCTCCTGCGGCCGCACCGGCCGACCGTGGCCGGCCGGCGACCGACCGCGGGCAGCGCCTGAGTCGTCGCCGACGTCGACCCC
>DASTHS010000287.1:0-4745 GCA_035718085.1 Acidimicrobiales bacterium
AAGAAGATGATCGGGGGCGTCACCGGCTGGCTCGACGAGGGCTTCCCGCTCGTCGGCGGCGGCCCGGGAGAGGGCGACGGGTAGCGTCCGCGCCCGTGCCCGAAGCGCCCCCCACATCCATCCCCCCGGCCGTCGCCGTCGTCGGCCGGGGCCTGGTCGACCCGGGCGGCCCGGTCGTGCGCGCCGACGACCTGGGCCTCACCCGCGGCGACGGCTGCTTCGAGGGCATCCGGGTGGTCGACGGCGCCGCCGAAGACCTCGACGCCCACCTCGACCGCATGGCCCGCTCCGCCGCCGGCCTCGACCTGCCGTTCGACCGGGCCGGGTTCGAGGCGGCCGCCGCCGAGGTGATCGCCGCGTCGGGCGCCGCCGGCGTCGGCGAGGCCAGCCTCAAGCTGGTGCTCACCCGGGGCCCCGAGCACGACCCCGGCCACCCCACCGGCCTGGCGACCCTGGCGCCGCTCACCGAGGCGGTGCGCCGGGCCCGCCGCCAGGGCATCTCGGTGGCCACCCTCACCCGGGGGTGGGCGCCGGGCGCCTTCGACGGCGCCCCCTGGCTGCTCGGCGGGGTCAAGACCCTGTCGTACGCGGTGAACACCGCCGCCATGCGCGAGGCGGCCCGCCGCGGCGCCGACGACGCCCTCTTCACCGACGCCGGCGGCGCCCTCCTGGAGGGCCCGACCTGGAGCGTGGCGTGGCTGCGCGGCGACCGGCTGACCACCGTCGACCCGGCGCCGCACGGGTGCCTGCGGTCGGTGACCACCGACCGGCTCCTCGCCGACGCCGCCACCGCCGGGCTGACCCCCGCCCTGGGCGCGGGAACGGTCGACGACCTCCGCGCCGCCGACCTGGTGCTGGCCGTGAGCAGCGTCCGCGGTGGGGTGGAGGTGGGGGAAGTCGACGGGCAGCCCCTCCGGGCCGCCGACACCCGGGCCGTCGGGTGGGTGCGCCGCCACCTGGCCGGGCGGTGGCCGGCCAGGTGAGCGGGCTCACATCCGCAGGTACGACCCGCCGTTGAGGTCGAGCACCGCGCCGGTGGCGTACTCCGCCTGCGGTGACGCCAGGAACACGATGGCCGCCGCCACCTCCTCGGGCGACGCCGCCCGGCCCAGCGGCCCCTCGGCCAGCCGGGCCGCCCCCTCCGGGCCGGCCAGCCACTCGGCGGCCATGTCGGTGGTCACCCAGCCCGGCGCCACGGTGGTGACGGCGATGCCGCGGGGGCCGAGCGCCTTGGCCATCGACTGGCCCAGGGCGACGAGGGCCGCCTTGCTGGCCCCGTAGGCGGGGTGGTCGGGCTCGCCGCGCCACGCGCCGCGCGACCCGACGTTGACGATGCGCCCGCCGGGGCCGAGGTGGCGGGCGGCGCAGAACACGACGTTGGCCGGTCCGACCAGGTTGACGCCGAGGGTCGCCGCCCACGCCGCCTGCCACTGCTCGTAGGTGGTCTCGAGCACCGGGTGGGGCAGGTAGACGCCGGCGTTGTTGACCACCACGTCGAGGCCGCCCAGCCCGGAGGTCGCCTCCTCGACCATGGCGGCCACGGCGGCGGCGTCGGCCAGGTCGGCCCGCACCACGAGGTGGCCGTCGCCGGGGAGCCCGGCGCGCACCGCCTCGGCGAGGTCGGGGGCCGACGAGCAGTGCAGCGCCACCCGGTCACCGAGCGCGGCGAACGCCCGGGCCGTGGCCGCGCCGATGCCCCGCGACGCGCCGGTGACCAGCACCGCCCGCCGCCCGCCGCCCCCAGCCGGCCCGGCGTTCACGCCGCCGCCCGGGCGCACACGCCGGCGAGGGCGTCGAGCAGCCGGTCGACGTCGCCCGGCGAGGTGTAGGGCGAGATGCCGGCGCGCACGGCGCCGGTGTCACCCAGCCCGAGGCGCCTGCTGGCCAGGAGGGCGTAGAAGCTGCCGGCCGGGGCGTTCACCCCGGCGGCGGCCAGGGCGTCGGCCACCTCGGCCGAGGCGACGCCGTCGACCTCGAAGAGCACGGTGGGGGTGCGCACCGCCGCCCGCCCGAGGGTACGGACACCGCGCAGGCCGCCCAGCCCGGCCTCCAGGCGGGCGAGCATCGCCGTCTCGTGCTCGTCGATGGCGGCCATGGCGGCCGACACCCGGCTGCGGCGGTCACCGCCGCCGGGCGCCAGGCCGGCGACCACGTCGACGGCGGCGGTGACCCCGGCGAGCAGCTCGTAGGGCAGGGTGCCGAGCTCGAAGCGCTCGGGCACGGCATCCGACGACGGGGCCAGCTTGTCGGGGTGCAGGCGCTCGAGCAGCGCCGGGTCGGCGGCGAGCACCCCGCAGTGCGGGCCGAAGAGCTTGTAGGGCGACCACACCACCACGTCGGCGCCGAGGGCGGCCAGGTCGACGGGACGGTGGGCGGCGGCGTGCACGGCGTCGACCACGCACAGCGCCCCGGCGTCGGCGGCCGCCGCAGCCACGGCGGCCACGTCGGGCACGGTGCCGATGAGGTTCGACGCCGCGGTGATGGCCACCACGCGGGTGCGCTCGCCGATCAGCCCGGTGACGGCCTCGGCCGGCAGCTCGCCGGTCACCGGGTCGAACGACGCCACCCTGACCGTCGCGCCGGCCCGGTCGGCCGCGGCGACCCACGGCCGGATGTTGGCGTCGTGGTCGAGGTCGGTGACCACCACCTCGTCGCCCGGCCGCCATGTGGCCGAAAGGGTGCGGGCCAGGTCGAAGGTGAGGGCGGTCATCGACCGGCCGAAGACCACCCCGCCGGCGGGGGCGCCGACGGTGTCGGCCGCCGCCCGCCGGGCGGCGACCACGATGGCGTCGGCCCGCCGCTCCGCCGGGGTGCGGGTGCCCCGGTTGGCCACCGCCGAGCGCAGCACGCCGGCGACTGCGTCGGCCACCGCCTCGGGCACCTGCGACCCGCCGGGGCCGTCGAAGTGGGCGGCCCCTTCGGCCAGGGCGGGGAACTGGGCGAGCAGGGCGTCGAGGTCGTAGGCGGCCATGCACCCACGCTGCCACGTGCCCGGGCGGGGCCGGCGCGACCTTGGCCGGCGCGTTCGGATCGTGCCACGATGGAGTTGCCAGGTTGCCGCCCCGATCGCCCCGATCGCGCCGGGCGCGGCGACGTCGTCCCGGAGGCCCCATGCTCCACCTCGAACCGACCGATGGCGGCGCACCCGACGCGGGCGCGCGCCGGTGAGGCGTGACCAGACGCTGAGCACGGCGGTGCGGGCCCGGGCGGCACGATGGCTGTCGCGGGTGCGCTCGGCGCGCTACGTGCCCCGCTGGCTGGTGCTCGGGTCGCTGATCGGGGTGATCGCCGGGCTCGGCGCCGTGCTCTTCTCCGACGGCCTCGACCTGGCCACCCGGTGGCTGCTCACCGACATCGGCGGCTACACCCCCGCCGGCACGGTCGGCGACGGCGGGCGCGCCGTGGCCAGCGGCTTCTCGCGGCCGTGGGCGGTGCCGCTGGTGGTGGCCGCCGGCGGGCTGGTCTCGGGGCTGCTGGTGTTCACCCTGGCCCCCGAGGCCGAGGGCCACGGCACCGACGCCGCCATCAAGGCCGTGCACACCAACCCCAAGGGCGTCCGGCCCCGGGTCATCGGGGTGAAGCTGCTGGCCAGCATGATCACCATCGGCTCGGGGGGCTCCGGCGGCCGGGAGGGCCCCACGGCGCAGATCTCGTCCGGCTTCGGGTCGGTGATGGCCCGGGCGCTCAACCTCACCCCGTCCGACGCCCGCATCGCCGTGAGCGCGGGCATCGCCTCGGGCATCGGCGCGATCTTCCGGGCCCCCCTCGGCGGCGCCCTCCTCGGCGCCGAGCTGGTGTTCCGCGACGACCTCGAGGTGGAGGCGCTCCTCCCCAGCCTGGTCGCCTCCTTCGTCGCCTTCGCCACCTTCGGGGCGGTCACCGGCCGCCTGGGCCCCGTGTTCGGCACCACCGACACCTACTACCGCCTGGGCAGCGTGTCGCACCTGCTCATCTACCCCCTCGTCGGCCTGGTCGCCGGCCTGGCCGGCCGCCTCTACGTGACCTGCTTCTACCTGGCGACCGACCGGTTCTCGACCTGGCGGGTGCCCGCCTGGCTCAAGCCGATGCTGGCCGGCGCCGTCGTCGGGCTGCTCGGCCTGGCGGTGCCCGGTGTGCTCGGCACCGGCTACGGGCAGCTCCAGCACGACCTCGACCCGTCGCGGCTGCTGGGCATGCCGTGGTGGCTGCTCGTGGCCGTGCCCCTCGCCAAGATCGCGGCGACGAGCCTGAGCATCGGCTCGGGCGGCTCGGGCGGCGTGTTCGGGCCGGGCCTGGTCATCGGCGGGTCGACCGCCGGGCTGCTCTGGCGGGTGCTCCACCTCGGCGGTCTCGGCACCCACGACGCCACCGGGTTCGTGATCGTCGGGATGGTCGCCTGCTTCGGGGCCATCGCCCACGCGCCGCTGTCGGTGGTGCTGATGGTCGCGGAGATGACCGGGAACCTGGCGGTGCTGCCGGTGGCCATGATCGCTGTCGCCGTGGCGGTCGCCGTCGTCGGCGACACGACCATCTACCGCAGCCAGCTGCGCCGGCGCAGCGACTCCCCCGCCCACCGGTTCTCCTTCGGGCTCCCCGCCTCCGCCTCGCTGCCGATCAGCCGGGTGATGGCCCCACCGCGGCTGGTGCTCCCCGGCCGCCTCGGCGCCGCCGACGCCCTGGCCCGCCTGGGCGACGCCGGTGTGCCCGGGGCGCCCGTCGTCAACGGCGACGGGGCCTACATCGGCTCCGTCGAGGCCGCCACATTG
>DASTHS010000288.1:0-7329 GCA_035718085.1 Acidimicrobiales bacterium
GAGGGTGTCGAGCACGTCGGCGGGGAACTCGCCGAGCTCGTCGAGGAACAGGACGCCCCGGTGGGCGCAGCTGATCTCGCCGGGCCGCATCGTCGCCCCGCCGCCCCCGATGAGCGACACGGGCGACGCCGTGTGGTGGGGGGCCCGGAACGGCGGGCGGCGCACGAGCACCGACGACGGCAGCCGCAGCCCGGCGGCGGAGTGGATGCGGGTCACCTCGACCGCTTCGTCGGGCTCGAGTGGCGGCAGCAGCCCGGGCAGGCGGTTGGCCAACATGGTCTTGCCGGCGCCCGGCGGCCCGACGAGCAGCAGGTGGTGGCCGCCGGCGGCCGCCACCTCGACGGCCAGGCGGCCGAGCGGCTGGCCGCGGACGTCGGCCAGGTCACCGGGACCGTCGTCGGGCTCGGCGAGGGGCAGCGGCGGGTTCGGCGACCAGCGGTCGTCGCCGCGCAGCGTGGCGACGACGTGGCGGAGGCTGACCGCCGGGTGCACCGCCAACCCGGCGACCAGCGCCGCCTCGGCGGCCCCGTCGCGGCCGACGACCAGCGCCCCGGCCCGCCGGCGTGCCGCGGCGGCGAGGGCGACGGTGCCCTCGACGCGCCGGACACTGCCGTCGAGGCCGAGCTCTCCGAGGAACGCCAGGCCGGCGACGGCGGCGGCGGGCAGCTGGCCGTCGGCGGCGAGCAGGGCGACGGCGATGGCCAGGTCGAGGCCGGAGCCGACCTTCGAGAAGCCCGAGGGAGCCAGGTTGACGGTGATGCGGGTGCGCGGCCAGGTGACCCCGCTCGACGCGCACGCCGCCCGCACCCGGTCGCGCGCCTCGCGGCAGGAGGCGTCGGGCAGCCCCACGATGCTGAACGCGGGCATCCCGTTGGTGACCTGCACCTCGACCGCGACGGGTCGGCCGTCGACGCCGACGAGGGTGGCTGATGCGACTTCGGCGAACACCCGGGCCTCCTGGCTAGGAGCTGACCCGCGCCGGTCGGCGGGGCCACGGGGGACCGGTCGCCGGCGCCCGAGCGTCGTTCGACAGGCTAGTGGCGGGGTGTGACCCTCATGATGGGGGGGGTCGCCCGACCGGGGCTCACTCGCCCCGGAACCGGGGGGGCCGCTTCTCGCTCCAGGCGGCGAGGGCCTCTTTGATGTCGTCGGTGGCGAAGTTGTGGCTCTGGGCGACGCCCTCCGCCTCGAGCGCCTGCTCGGGCGACATGGCGAAGCTGTCGTTGAGCAGCGCCTTCGACAGCGACAGGGCGAGTGGGGGCCCGGCGGCCAGGCGGGCCGCCCAGTCGTCGACGGCGGCGTCGAGCTCGGCGCGGGCGACGACCTTGTTGACGAGGCCGATCTGCGCTGCTTCCTCCGCGGAGATCATGTCGGCGAGCAGCACCAGCTCCTTCGCCTTGTGCAGGCCGACCCGTCGGGGCAGCACCCACGACCCCCCGAAGTCGACGCTCAGGCCCCGCTTGGCGAAGATCTCGCAGAAGCGGGCGGTGTCGGCGGCGACGACCAGGTCGCAGCAGAACGCCAGGTTGGCGCCCGCCCCGGCGGCCACGCCGTTGACCTTGGCGATCACCGGTTTGGGGAGCCGCAGGATGGCCGCGGCCGCGTCGGCGACCCGGCGCATGGAGGTGAGCCGGTCGGTCGAACGATCGCCGAACGACGACAGGTCGGCACCGGAGCAGAATGCGTCGCCGGCGCCGGTGACCACCACGACCCGGTCGCTGCGGGTGGCCTTCACCTCCCGGACCACCTCGGTCAACCCCTCCCAGGTCGCAGGGGTGGCGGCGTTGAGCACCGCCGGGCGGTTGAGGGTGACCGTGACCACCCCGTCGGCCCGTTCGACGAGCAGTTCGTCAGCCATGGCCCGACCGTAGCCACCCGACCGGCCAGACTGCGGCGGTGGACGCCGACGACCCGCTGGTGCGCTACCTCTCGGTCGGGCGAGACACGCTGCGCGCCAAGCTGGAGGGGTGCAGCGAGCACGACCTGCGGCGGCCGCTGACCCCGACGGGCACCAACCTCCTCGGCCTGGCCAAGCACGTGGCCAGCGTCGTCGTCGAGTACGTGACGCTGCCCTTCGGCCGGCCCAACCCGGTGCTGCTGCCCTGGTCGGCGGCCGACGCCGAGGTGAACGCCGACCTGTGGGCTCCCGCGGCCGAGTCGACCGCCGAGCTGCTCGCCCTCTGGGACGCGGCCTGGGCGGAGGTCGCCGTGGCCGTCGCCGAGCTCGGGGCCGACACCCCCGGCCGGGTGCCGTGGTGGGGCGCGGCCGGGGAGGTGACCTTCGGTCGGGTGCTGGTGCACTGCATCGCCGAGGTGCACCGCCACGCCGGCCATGCCGACATCGTGCGGGAACTGGTCGACGGGTCCATCGGGTGGAGCGAGCGGTCCCCCAACCTGCCGGCCGACGCGTCGGACACGGCGTTCTGGTCTGCGCACCGCGCCCGGGTGCAGCAGGCCGCCGACCGGTTCTCCTAGACGCCGCTGAGCGCTCCCGACAGGTCGGCCCACAAGTCGTCGGCGTCCTCGATGCCCACCGACAGCCGCACCAGCCCCGGGGGGGTGCGCCGCTCGCTCGGGTACCGGCCGCGCCGCTCCAGCAGGGTCTCGACACCCCCGAGGGAAGTTGCCGGGGTGGCGAGGCGGCAGGCCGCCACCATGGCCTCCGCGGCCTCGGCCCCCCCGGCGACGTCGAAGCTGAGCACGGCCCCGGGACCGGCCATCTGCGCCGCGGCCAGCCGGTGGCCCGGGTGGCTGGCCAGGCCCGGGTAGCGGACCACCTCGACCGCAGGGTGGGCCGCCAGGCGCTGCGCCAGGTCGGCGGCCGACGCGCAGCTGCGCTCCATGCGCACTGCCAGGGTGCGGATGCCGCGCAGCACGAGCCAGGCCTCGAACGGCCCGGGCACGGCGCCGTGCAGGGTGCGGCGCCGGCGGAGGGCGGCGTCGAGGTCGGCCGTCGCCGCGACGGTCGCCCCGAGCAGCACGTCGGAGTGGCCGGCGAGGAACTTCGTCATCGAGTGCACGACCACGTCGGCGCCGTGCTCGAGGGGCCGTTGCAGCAACGGGGTCGCGAAGGTGTTGTCGACCGCGACGTGCATGCCGAGGGCGTGGACCCCTTCGACGAGGGCGGCGATGTCGGCGATGCCGAGCAGCGGGTTGGTGGGCGTCTCGAGCCACAGCAGACCGCCGGCGCCGAACTCGCCGTCGCTGCCCGACGGGCGGCCGGGTGCCTCGACCAGGGCGCGGCACGCCTCGAGCGTGGCCGCCGTGTCGGTGGTGTCGACGGTCACCACGCGCAGCCGGCCGCGGGAGGCAACGTCGGCGAGCAGCTGCCGGGTGCCGTTGTACGCGCCGCCGTCGACGACGACCCGGCCGGGCACGGGGAGCAGCTCGACGACGGCGGCGACCGCCGCCAGGCCCGACGCAAAGCTGGTCGCCCGGCCGCCCTCCAGGCCGCCGACGGCGGCCTCGAGCGCCTGCCAGGTCGGGTTGTCGTCGCGCCCGTAGATCGGCACCCCGCCCTGGTGGTAGGTCGAGGTGAGGGTGACATCGGGGTTGACGGGGCCGCCGGGCACCCGCGGTGGGCGGCCGAGGTGCACCACCTGCGTGGCGGTCGCAGGGCGCGGCTCGTCGGCCACGGGCTGATCGGACATCAGAAGGCGCCCTCGATCATCGTGACCCGCCCGTCGACGACCCCGGCGACGTCGAAGCGGATCTGGCGGGGCCGGGGTCCGGTGTGCTCGTCGAGCCAGCGCGCGGCCAACCGGCGGATGCGGGCCCGCTTGGTGGCGACGACGGCCTCCGCTGGTGTCCCGAAGGCGTCGGACGAGCGCGTCTTCACCTCGCAGAACACGACCACCCGGCCGGCGCGCACGACCAGGTCGATCTCGCCGTCACGGCAGCGCCAGTTGCGGGCGACCACCTCGTAGCCGTGGTCGCGGTACCAGGCGGCGGCCAGCTCCTCACCGGCGACGCCGAGAGCCCGCGCCCGGCTGGTGCCGGGCAGCTACAGCTCCTTCTCGGGGAGCTCCTCGACGTTCACGTCTTTGAACGTGACCACCCGCACCGACGACACGAACCGGGCCGGGCGGTACATGTCCCACACCCAGGCGTCACCAAGGGAGATCTCGAAGTAGGTGCGGTTGCCCTCGCCGTGGGCTTCCATCTTCACGTCGTTGGCCAGGTAGAAGCGCCGCTCGGTCTCGACCACGTACTTGAACATGGGCAGGACGGCCCGGTATTCCTGGTACAGCTGCAGCTCGATCTCGGTCTCGTAGCGCTCGAGGTCTTCTGCGCTCATCGGGAGCCGTCCCGGGTCGTCATGGGCCCATGGTAGGGCTCAGCGTGCTCTGCGGGGGTGCCCCCTCACAGTGGGGCGAAGCGGTCGAGCGGCCACACCCGCCACAGCGCCCGGCCGACGACCGACGAGGTCGGCACCGGCCCGAAGATGCGGCTGTCCTCCGAGTCTCCCCGGTTGTCGCCCATCACGAAGAGGTGGCCGGGCGGCACCCGCACCGGCCCGAAGTCGGCAGTGACGGTGCCAGCGGCCAGATACGGCTCGACGAGCAGTCGGCCGTCGACGTAGACCCGCCCGCCGGCGGCGGTGACGGTGTCGCCGGGGAGGCCGACCACCCGCTTGACGAGCACCTGGGAGGCGTCGACCAGGCCGACGTCGACGCCGAGGCGGCGCAGGCCCGTCGCCGGGTCGGGCGGCAGCACCCCCGGTGGCGAACGGAACACCACCACGTCGCCCCGGCGAGGGTCGTGCAGGTCGTAGGCCAGGCGCGACACGATGATGCGGTCGTGGAGGTGGAGCCCCGGCAGCATCGAGGCGGAGGGGATGTAGTAGCTCTCGCCCACGAAGGCCTTCACCCCGGCGGCGGCCAGGACCACGGCGACCACGAGCACAGCCGCGCCGCCGGCGCGGCGCAGGGGCTGCACGGCGGGCGAGCCTATGCCGGGTCGGCGCCGTCCGGCCCCCGCCTCCCCGGCTACCGGGCCCGGGTCGCCCGCCGCCTCACCGCTCGCTGCCCTCCCGGGATTCACCCCGGGCAACCCCCCGATGCGCCCACCCGGTGCACCGACCACGTACCGTCACCGTGTCGACCGCTGCCCCTCCCGGTCAGCCGTGACCCTCCGTCGAACCGCGCTCACCGCTGTGAGCTGACCAGTTGCAAGAGAAGCGAAAGGTCTCCGATGACCGGCACCGACAACCCGCAGGCACCCGCACCGCGCCGGCAGCGAAACGCGCGAGGGGAAGGATTCCGCCTCTGAGACGACATCATCGCCGCCGCCACTGTCGAGCTCGAACGCACCGGCAGCGAAGACGCCATCTCGATGCGCGCCATCGCCCGACGCGTCGGGGTGACCGCCCCGTCGGTGTTCGTCCACTTCCGCGACCGTGCCGCGGTGATCGACGCCGTCGTCGCCGAGCAACTCGCCATCCTCCACCGCCAGGTCGACGCCGCCGCAACCACCGCCGGCGCAGACCCCGTCGCCCGGCTGGTCGCCATGTGTTCTGCCTACACCGACTACGCCCGCGCCCACCCCGCCCGCTACCGCATCCTGGTCGGCCGCCGGTTCTCCGACGACTGGGAGGACCAGAACCGGACGATGGACCACACCGCCCCCTCATGGCCGCCACCATCGAGCTCGTCGTCACGACCATCCAGCAATGCATCGACGCCGGCGCCTCCAGCACCGACGCCTGGACCACCACCGCGGTCCTCTGGTTCGCCCTCCACGGGCTCGTCACCGTCCCCCAAGCCATCACCAGCGTCGGCTGGCCGCCGTTCGACCACCTCCTCACCGAGTGCGTCACCCGCAGCGTCGGGCTCCGCCACGCAGCCACCAAGCCCTGACCGCTCCGCCTGCGAGCTTCCACGGCGTCGGCCGGCACCTCGGACCCTCGGGTCTTGGTGGGCGCACCCAGGCGAAGCCAGGGTCAACGACCTCGGCCAGACCGATCTGCCCTCGATACCCGCTGCCGGGGACTCGACGACGGCGGGGTGGTCGTCGTCATGGGCTGCGACGCGGACGGCGTGTTCCGAGGGTGGCCGGCTTAGCGGCCAGCTCGCCCAACTCAGCCGGGTCCGCTGTTGCTCGGTGCTCACCACCTCGCGCCAGACGCCTGGGACGCCATCTGCCACCGCACGGGCGAGCCAGAATGAGGCCGTGACTCGAGTCGTGCACGTGCCCTACACCGTGGCACAGGACGAAGACGGGGTGTGGTGCGCCTCGGCCCAACTGGCCACGGGCGTCGGTGCAGTCGGCGACGGCGCGACCGAAGAGGAGGCCATCGCCGACCTCGAGGCAGCCCTCCGCCTCCTCATCGCCGAGGTCGGGCTGCCGCGGGAACTGGCTCTGACCGTCGACGTCGCCTGAGCCACATGCCCGGCGCAGTACCGGTGACCTCCGGGGCCGCCGTCGTCCGAGCACTCGAGAAGGTCGGCTTCTCCGTCGTGCGCGCCGCCGGGAGCCATCGCATCCTGCGACACCCCGACGGCCGGAGCGTGACGGTGCCGGTGCACGCCAGCCGGGACCTCCCGAAGGGAACGCTCCGCAACATCCTCACCATCACCGGCATCACCGCCGAGGAGCTCCGCCAGCTGCTCTGAGCTGTCGCCCGTAGCAGCGAGTGGTTGGCCTCTCGCTCGGCCCGGAGCGATGCCCCGCATCGCTCTGCACCTGCGCCTTTGCTTCGTACGGCTCGTGCGCTCGGGCGGCACCCGCCAGCGCTTCCAGCCCCGCCGCTTCCGGCTGGGTGACGACGGCGACTGGCTCGACGTCACCGACGAGGCCGACCCCGAGCCGATCGACCCCGAGGTCCTCGACGCCATAGACGAGGCCTTACTCCTCCGCTGCACGACGGTGTTGTTCGCCGGCCGGCCGTGCGCGCACCAGGCGATCAGGTCGCCCTCGTTCAGCTGGCTCTGATGAGCCCGTCCGGTGACCTCGAAGAGTTTCCGCAGGTCACGCCGGTAGCAGTCGGCCGTGGAACGGTTCGGGTACCGCCGACAGAACTCGGCGATCAGCTTGTCGACACCGCCGACCAGAAGCAGGAGTGATCATTCCGGAGGTTGCCAGTGGTCGACCTACCTGTCAATGACGACCTCGTCAGGGAAAGGGGCGGCTCACGCTCCCTCGATGACGGTGACTGTCAGCGGCCGTGAGATCCTCCCCGTAGACGGTCACGGGGTTCCCCGGTAGCGGCCATGGGTGTTCCCCGTTGGCGGCCACGAGATCTCCCCACGTCCGTTGTTGATGCCTGCCGGGTCCGCCGGTGGGTGGCCCCTCCCCGGACACCCTGGGTGTGTCTGACGCACCGAGCCC
>DASTHS010000289.1:0-4857 GCA_035718085.1 Acidimicrobiales bacterium
CCGCCAGGCTGTGCCGCTCCCCGCTCGGCGCACCGAAGACCACCGTGCCCCGGCTCCGGCCGGGGTGGCGGGTCAGCGCGCCGAGCCGGGACACGAGCCGTCCGGCGACCGCCGTCGCCAGGTACTGCTCGGCCACGGTGATCTCGCCGGCAGCCCAGCCCGTGCCGACGGCGGCGAGCGCCGTGCCGTCGGGCAGGCGGGGCGACTGGTCGAGCCAGCCGATGCGCACCCCGCGGCCGAAGCGCACGGAGCCCGACTCGGGGTGCTCGACGCCGGCGAGCAGGCGCAGCAGCGTCGACTTCCCGGTGCCGTTGATGCCCACGATGCCGACGCGATCACCGTCGGCGACGGTCAGCGACAGATCGGTGAACAGCGGGCGCCCGGGCCGGGCGGCCGACACCTTCTCCACATCGACGAGCACGGCCACGGCCGGCCCACGCTACCGACCGTTACTGGTCGGGGCGATCGGAGAACGGCCGGTCCTTGTCGACGCGCGGCTCGGGAGGCAGGCCGAGCACCCGCTCCCCGAGGATGTTGTGCTGGATCTCGTCGGATCCGCCCCGGATGGTCAACGACGGGCTGACGAGGAACATCGTCTGCCACGGGTCCGGCCGGTCGAGGCCGACGGTGGCCGCCGCCCCCTCGACCTCCAGGGCGGCGCGGGCCGTGGCCGTGACCAGGCGATTGGTGCGGATCTTGGCGCCCGAGTCGGCCGGTCCCGGCTCCTGGCCGGCGCGGCGGGCCGCCTGGGCCCGCAGTGCCGACGCCTGGTTGACCCGCAGCTGGGCCACCAGGCCGGCGACCCGGTCGCGCTGCACCGCACCGCCGCCCCGGGCCAGCTCGGCGAGACGACCGACCGTGATGCCCTGGTCGCCGGCCAGGGCGCCGCGCTCGAAGCTCAAGCAGGTGATCGCCACCTTCCAGCCCCGGCCGGGGTCGTCGAGGCGGTCGGCGTCGGGCACCTCGACCTCGTCGAGGAACACCTCGTTGAAGTGGGCGTCACCGTTCATCTGCACCAGCGGGCGCACGGTGACCCCCGGCCGCTCCAGGTCGACGCAGAAAGCGGTGATGCCGGCGTGCTTGGGCACGGAGGTGTCGGTGCGGGCCAGGCACAGGCCCCAGCGCGAGTAGTGCGCCCGACTCGTCCACACCTTCGAGCCGGACAGCCGCCACACGTCCCCGTCGCGCACCGCCTTGGTCTTGACGTTCGCCAGGTCGCTGCCGGCGTCGGGCTCGGAGAACATCTGGCACCAGATCTCGCTGCCGTCGCGCATCGGTGGCAGGTAGCGGGCCTTCTGCTCGTCGGAGCCGTGGGCGAGGATCGTCGGGCCGATCAGGTCGATGCCGACGAGGAACGGGTACATGTCGGGCGTGTCGAAGCCCTCCAACACCTCGCGCACCACGTCGGCACGCTCGCGGTCGAGGCCGCGGCCACCGTGCTCGACGGGCCACTCGGGCACCGCCCACCCGCCCTCGGCCAGCCGCTTGAGGTAGGCGCGCCCCGACTCGACGTCGTCGCTGCCCGCCCCGAGCACCAGCGCCGCCGCCGCCGGGTCGCGCGGGTCGAGGAGGCTCGCCAGCTCGGCGCGCACCTCGGCGCGGAAGTCGACGTTCGGGTCGGAGGCGGGCTCGACGGCGGTCATCACCGTCGATGCTACGAGCGGTGGCGGCGGCGCGCCGCGCCCGTGGCCGCCCCAGGTCACCCGGTGGTCGGGCGGCGCCGAGGGGCGGGGGGCGGGCAGCAGCCGTCGAGGCCGCAGGTGGGTGGCCCGGGGGGGAACTCGGAGAGCTGCAGCACCGGCCCACCCCGCCGCTCGGCGAGCAGCTCGCCGACCATGCGCACGAAGCGGGGGTGGTGTCCGGGCGTGCGGGCCCGGACCATGCGCAGGCCGGCTGCGGCGGCGGCGTCGGCGGCCTGGGTGTCGAGGTCGAACACGACCTCTTGGTGATCGGCGGTGAAGCCGATGGGGGCGACGACGACGGCGCTGTGGCCGGCCCCGGCCAGCTCGGCGATCGCGTCGCGGACGTCGGGCTCGAGCCAGGGCACCTGCGGGGGGCCGGAGCGGCTCTGCCAGACGAGCTTCCACGACGGGTCGCCGGCCCGGGCGGCCACCAGGCGGGCCACGCAGCGCAGCTGCGCCTCGTAGTAGCTGCCGGCGGCCATGGACGCCGGGATGCTGTGGGCGCTGAAGAGCACCGGCGCGTCGTCGCCGGCCTCGGCCCGGGCGGCGCGGAGGTGCTCGGCCAGCGGCTCGATGAAGCCGGGATGGTCGAAGTAGAGGCGCAGCTTGTCGATCTCGGGGGCGCCGGCGCCGACGGCGGTGCGGGCCGCGGCGATGTCGTCGCGGTACTGGCGGCAGGCGCTGAAGCCGCCGTAGGCGGAGGTCACGAACGCGGCGGCCCTGCGCACGCCGTCGGCGGCCATCGCCGCCACCGCGTCGGCCAGGTACGGCGCCCAGTTGCGGTTGCCCCAGTAGACGGGCACGTCGAGCTCCGCGTCGAGCAGCTCGACCAGCCGCCGGTTGTGGCCGTTGAGCGGCGACACCCCGCCGAAGCGCTGGTACTGCTCGGCGACCTCGTGCTTGCGCTCGTCGGGCACGTCGCGGCCCCGCAGCACGTTGTCGAGGAAGGGCATCACGTCGTCGGGGCCCTCGGGCCCACCGAACGACACCACCAGGAGGGCGTCGTGGTCGCCACCGGCGCCGGGGAGGGCGGCGCTCACCGGCACCGGCGGGGCGGGAACCGGCACGGCCGGCCCGGGCGGGGTCACGCAGTGGCCAGCCGGCGGAAGCACTCCGCCAGGCGCCCCGACGGGAGCCCGCCGGCCAGGGCGGTGGCGCCCATCCACCCGCGCATGCGGGCCTCGAGGCCGCCGCCCCGGTCGACCTCCTGGCTGACGTGGGCGCGCAGCGCGGCGAGCTTGGCCTCGAAGGCGTTGGTGACGTCGAGGTACACGTTCGGCGACGGCCCCTGCATGCACCAGACCTCGGCGACGGTGTGGGGGGCCAGGTCGCCGAGGAGGTCGGGGAAGGCGAACTCGTTGCGGGCGTCGGGGTAGACGGCGCGCAGGGTGGCCTCGCCGACGGCGAGGTGGTCGGGGTGGTTGGCGCCGATGCGCTCCCAGCTGCGCTCGGGGCTCTGGGTGACCACCCGGTCGGGGCGCACCTCGCGGATCACCCGGGAGATGGCGACGCGCAGGTCGATCGACGGCTCGACCCACCCGTCGCGAAAGCCGAGGAAGCGCACGTCGCGCACGCCGAGCGCCGCGGCCGCCGCCCGCTGCTCCGCACGCCGGATGCCGGGGATCTCGCTGCGGGGCACGGTGGGGTCGAACCCACCGGCGTCGCCGTCGGTGACGATGCAGTAGACGACCTCGTCGCCGCCGGCGGCCCAGGTCGCCACCGTGCCAGCCGCCCCGAAGTCGACGTCGTCGGGGTGGGCGGTGACGACCAGGGTGCGCATCGCCGGGGACCGTACCTGCCGCAGTGGCACTACTACATTGGGACGTGCAGCGGGCTGACCAGATGGTTCGGGCCAGAGGGCCCCGGCTCACGGCAGGCGCCCCGGCGCGCCCCGTCCGCCTTCCCCCCACCTCTCGGGAGCACGAATGACCGACACCACCACCGCCTATCGCGTCGCCGACATCGGCCTGGCCGACTTCGGCCGACGCGAGATCGACCTGGCCCAGGTCGAGATGCCCGGCCTCATGGCCCTGCGCGCCGAGTACGGCGACAGCAAGCCGCTGGCCGGCGCCCGCATCACCGGGTCGCTGCACATGACCGTCCAGACCGCCGTGCTCATCGAGACCCTCGTCGCCCTCGGCGCCGAGGTGCGCTGGGCCAGCTGCAACATCTTCTCGACCCAGGACCACGCCGCGGCGGCCATCGCCGCTGCTGGCATCCCCGTGTTCGCCTGGAAGGGCGAGACCCTCGAGGAGTACTGGTGGTGCACCGAGCAGGCGCTGCGCTGGCCGGACGGCGACGGCCCCAACATGATCCTCGACGACGGTGGCGACGCCACCCTGCTCGTGCACCTCGGCGCCGAGTGCGAGGAGAAGGGTGAGGTGCCCGACCTCGGGCCCGACGACTCCGAGGAGTTCGGCCTCATCCTCGCCACCCTCAACCGCACCCTTCGCGAGGACGGCACCCTCTGGCAGGGCGTCGCCAAGGGCATCCGCGGCGTGACCGAGGAGACCACGACGGGCGTGCACCGCCTCTACCAGCGGGCCGAGGCCGGCACCCTCCGGTTCCCGGCCATCAACGTCAACGACTCGGTGACCAAGAGCAAGTTCGACAACCTCTACGGTTGCCGGCACTCGCTGATCGACGGCATCTTCCGCGCCACCGACGTGATGATCGCCGGGAAGGTCGCCGTGGTGATGGGCTTCGGTGACGTCGGGAAGGGCTGCGCGCAGTCGCTTCGCGGGCAGGGGGCCCGGGTGATCGTCACCGAGATCGACCCCATCTGCGCGCTCCAGGCGGCCATGGAGGGCTACCAGGTGCTCACCCTCGACGACGTTGTCGAGACCGCCGACATCTTCGTCACCGCCACCGGGAACCGCGACCTGGTCATGGCCGGCGACATGGCCCGCATGAAGCACAACGCCATCGTCTGCAACATCGGCCACTTCGACAACGAGATCGACATGGCCGGCCTGGCCCGCTACCCGGGCGTCACCCGGGAGCAGATCAAGCCGCAGGTCGACGCCTGGGAGTTCCCCGACGGCCACGCCGTCATCGTCCTCGCCGAGGGCCGCTTGGTGAACCTCGGCTGCGCCACCGGCCACCCGAGCTTCGTGATGAGCTCCAGCTTCACCAACCAGGTGCTGGCCCAGATCGAGCTGTTCACCCGCACCGA
>DASTHS010000290.1:0-10890 GCA_035718085.1 Acidimicrobiales bacterium
GCTGGTGACCACCAGCCCGACGGCGACCACCGCCACACCCACGGCCACGACCGCCACAACGCCCGCGACCACGGCGGCCAGCCCGGCCGCCACGGCACCGGGGGCGACCCGCACGACGACCGCCGGGTCGTCGACGACGGCGTCGAGCCCGGCGACGACCCGGCCCAGCTCGTCGACCACCCGGTCGACGGGGCCGCCGAGCAGCACCGGCCCGCCGACCTCGACGGGCCACACCCCTCCGACGGCGTGACGAGGGCCGGGTCAGCCCCGGGCAGCCGCCCCGTGGGAACCCGACGCGCCGTGGGAGCTCGATGCCCCGTGGCCGCCAGCGCCGCTGCTCGGAGCGACGGGGGCGGAGGGGCGGGCACCGGTCGCCGGCGCAGCCGTCGAGGGCCGGGCCGCCGGCCCGGTGGTGCCGGCGTCGCCGCTGCTGGCCCCCCCGTCGGCTGCACCCGCAGGGGCGGCGGCGTCGGCCGGGTGCCCGGCGGCCACGACGCCCTGGCAGTAGGCGGTCACGGCACCGCTGCCCCCGTTGGCCGCGGCCAGCGCGGCGAACGGCGGGGGCATCGTGGCCCCTGCGGTGACCTGCGCCTTCCAGCCACCCCCGTGCAGCAGGGCGGTGCACAGCCCGAAGGTCGACGCCGGGCCGGGGGCCGTCGCCCCCGCGGTGGGCGCTACTGCGGCCGGGGCGGCCTGGGCGGTGGCGGTGCTGGTCGCCGAGTCGCTGGTGGGTGCATCAGCCGTCGTCGACGAGTCGGCCGTCGTCGAGGAGTCGGGTGCCTCCGTGGTCGACGACGAGGTCGGCGCCGAAGCCACGGTCGTGAGCTCCGCCGAACTGCTCGACGTGGAGTCGGCCAGGGTCATCGGCACCGCACCGGTGGCTGCGGCCACGGCGGCGCCGCCACCGACCACGGCGGCCGCGACCATCCCGCCGATCTTCGCTGACACGATCTTCGAGAACACCCCTGCGAACCTCACCGTCGAGTGGCCATCCGGACACCCAGAGTGTGGGCGGCGGGGTCGACGACGGCCAGCATCTTCCGCCCTTTCGCCGATCGGCCGCTGCGGCCGGGGAGAATCGGGGCGTGCGCCCCCTGACCATCGCCGGCGTCACGGTGCTCGTGTTCATGATGGCGATGTACGCCCTCGAGGCGAGGGGCCGGCGCTTCGTCGCCGCCTTCGCCGTCGGGTGCGCGCTGTCGTCGGCCTACGGGTTCGCCTCGGGGGCGTGGCCGTTCGGGGCCGTCGAAGCCGTCTGGTGCGTGGTCGCCCTCCGCCGGTACAGCTCCGCCCGGCCGGCATAGACCGCTCTGGTCGGCAGCTCCCGAGCACGCCCCTGACGGCGGGGGCCTGCCATGCTGCGGTCGCCGACCGGGAGGCGGTCGGCAAACCGGGGAGGGCACAGATGACCGGGTTCACCACGCTGCGCTACGAGGTGGCGGGCGGCCTCGCCCGCCTCACCCTCGACCGACCCGAGCAGCGCAACGGCATGACCAACCAGATGGTGCGGGAGGCGACCCGGGCGCTGGAGATGGCGGCGGCCGACGACGCCGTGCGGGTGCTGGTGCTGACCGGCGCCGGCGGCTCGTTCTGCCCCGGCGCCGACCTCCACCACTTCACCAGCGGGGCGGCCGACGAGCGCCTGGACCCCCGAGACTTCGCGGTGGCCGCCCTGCTCCACGAGGTCCCGGCCGTCACCGTCGCCGCCATCAACGGGGCGTGCGCCGGCGCCGGGCTGGGCTGGGCGCTGGCGTGCGACCTGCGGGTCATGGCCGCCACCGCCCGGCTCAACACCGCCTTCCTCGACGTGGCCGTCGCCGGCGACATGGGCATCCCCTGGTCGCTGCCGAGGATCGTCGGCGCCGCCCGCGCCCGCGACCTCTCCTTCCTCCCCCGCAGGGTCGACGCCGCCGAGGCCGCCGCCATCGGCCTGGTCGCCCGGGTGTTCCCCGCCGAGAGCTTCGCCGACGACACCGAGGCGGTGCTGGCCGCGCTGCTCGAGAAGTCGCCCACCGCCCTGCGTGGTCTCAAGGCCCACTACCTCCTCGCCGAGCGCATGGGGTTCGCCGACTTCGTCGGCTACGAGGCCGAGCGCCACCTGCGGATCGCCGCCAGCGCGGACACGGCCGAGGCCTTTCGGGCGTTCCTCGAGAAGCGCAAGCCGAACTTCGGCTGACTGCGCTCAGCGGCGGAGGCCGGCGGCCGGCCCGCCGGCGCATTCGGCGCACGTGCCGAGCACCTCGAGGGTGTGGGTGACCTCCACGAAGCCGTGGGCGGCGGCGGTGGCTGCCGCCCACCGCTCGACGGCCGGCCCCTTCACCTCCACCGCCCGCCCGCAGCAGCGGCACACCAGGTGGTGGTGGTGCTCGTCGGTCGCGCAACGGCGGTAGCGGGTCTCGCCGTCGTCTCCCCGGAGGGCGTCGAGCGGCCCGCTGTCGCAGAGGGCCCGCAGCTGGTTGTAGCCGGTGGTCAGCCCCACCCGCTCGCCGCGGGACCGCAGGTCCGCGTGCAGCTCCTGGGCCGACCGGAACCCGCCGGCCAGGTCGAGCACGGCGGCCAGCGCCCGCTTCTGGCGCGTCGACCGCTCCAGGCCGCCACGAGCGGCGAGGGGCGTGGCGCTGCTCGCAGGGTCGGCCATGCCTGCCAGCGTAGTCCCGCCCGGTACCGGTAATGGCAACGGTTGCGGGTAAGGTGCCGGCATGCCGACCTGGGCCGGTGCCGCCGCCACCGCCGCCGCGCTGGCGCTCGCGGCGGCCGGGTGCGGCACCGCCGCCCCGGCGGCGGGCGCGCCGGTGCGGGTCGTGGCCGGCGAGAACCAGTACGGCGACGTGGCCGCCCAGATCGGCGGTCGGTGGGTGCGGGTCACCTCGGTGCTGGCCAACCCGTCGGCCGACCCCCACAGCTTCGAGGCCACCACCAGCGTCGCCAAGAAGGTGGCCGCCGCCGGCCTGCTCATCGAGAACGGCCTCGGCTACGACGCGTTCATGGCCCAGCTGGCCGCCGCCACCTCGACCCCCGGGCGTCGGCTGATCGACGTGCAGCACCTGCTCCGCCTGCCCGACAGCACCCCCAACCCCCACCTCTGGTACCGGCCGTCGACCATGCCGGCGGTGGCCGCTGCGGTGGCCGGCGACCTGGCCGCCCTCGACCCTCAGCACGCCGCCGCGTTCCGCACCAACGAGGCGGCCTTCCTCAGGTCGTTGTCGCCCCTCGACGCGGCGATCACCGCCTTCCGGGCCGCCCACGCCGGCACCCCGGCCGCCACGACCGAGCCGGTGGCCGACGACCTCCTCGACGCCCTCGGGGTGGCCAACCTGGTGCCGTTCCGCTTCCAGGCCGCCGAGATGGACGGCACCGACCCGACGCCCCAGGACGTGGCCGCCGTGCGCCGCCTGGTGGCCGACCGGCGGGTGCGGTTCCTCTGCGTAAACCAGCAGGTGACCGACACCCTCACCGCCGGCATCCGCCGCCTGGCGGCGAGCTCGGGCGTGCCGGTGGTAGGGGTCTCCGAGACGATGCCCACCCCCGGCTACCACTACCAGTCGTGGATGCTGGCCGAGGTGGCGGCCATCACCCGGGCCGTCGACACCGGCGCCTCGACGGCGCGGCTGTGACCGGCGCCGCCCTCACCGTCGAGGGCGTCAGCGTGACCCTCGGCGGCCGCCAGGTGCTCGACGGGGTGACCTTCACCGTCGCCGAGGGCGGCTTCTGCGGGCTCATCGGCTCGAACGGGGCCGGCAAGACCACCCTCCTGCGCGCCGCCCTCGGCTTGGTCACCCCCGACCGCGGGCGCATCACCGTTGCCGCCGGCGCCGACGACGCCCCCGCCGTCGGCTACGTGCCGCAGAAGATCTCCCTCGAGCCCGACGTGCCCCTCCGGGCGCGCGACCTGGTCGGCCTCGGCCTCGACGGCCACCGCTTCGGCTTCGGCCGCCGCTCGGCCGCCGACCGGCAGGCCGTCGACGACATGCTCGACGCCGTCGGCGCCACGTCGTTCGCCGACGCCCGGGTGGGCACCCTCTCGGGCGGCGAGCAGCAGCGGGTGATGATCGCCCACGCCCTCGTGGGCCGGCCCCGCCTCCTGCTCGCCGACGAGCCCCTCGCCAACCTCGACCTGCGCGCCTCGGGGGAGGTGGTGGAGCTGCTCGCCCGGGTCGGCGCAGACCAAGGGGTGGCGGTGCTGCTCTCGGCCCACGACATGAACCCGCTGCTCGGCGTGGTCGACCAGGTCGTCTACCTGGCCGACGGCAGGGCGGTGTCGGGCCGCCCCGAGGAGGTCGTGACCACCGAGACCCTGAGCGCGCTCTACCGCCACCCCGTCGAGGTCATCCACGCCCAGGGCCGCGTGCTCGTCGTGGCCGGGCCCGGCGCCACCCCCGACGGGGGTCGCTGACGGTGCCCGGTGGCCCGCTGGTGGCCCGGGTGCTGGGCGGTGCCCTCCGCCCGCTGGTCGAGCCGGGCTTCCTCTCCAGCGGTCCGGTGCGCACCGCCCTGGTCGTCGGCACGGTCGTCGCCGCGGTGTCGGCGGCGGTCGGCGTGGTCACCGTGGTGCGGGGCCAGGGCTTCGCCGGCCACGCCCTGGCCGACATCGGCAGCGCCGGCGGGGCGGCCGCCGTGCTCGTCGGGGCGCCGACCGTCTGGGGCTTCGTGGCCTTCAACGTGGCCGCCGCAGGGGTGATCGACCTGGTCGGCGTCGACCGCCGCCGGGGGCGCGACGTGGCCACCGGCATCGTGTTGGGCGTGGCGCTCGGCCTGGCCGCCCTGTTCCTCTACGAGGACGCCGTGTCGACCACGGCCACCGGCACGGCCGTCGTCATCCTCTTCGGGTCGCTGTTCGCGGTGCCGACCACGACGGTGCCGCTCGTCGCCGCCCTGGGCGCGGCGTCGGCGCTCGCCCTCGCCGCCCTGTGGCGGCCGCTGCTGCTCACCTCGGTCAACCCCGACCTGGCCGCGGCGCGCGGCGTGCCGGTGCGGGCCGTCGGGGGGGCGTTCCTGGCCATCCTGGCGGTGGCGGTCTCGCTCTCGGCGGTGACGATCGGGGCCATCCTCTCGACCGCCCTGCTGATCGGCCCCGCGGCCACGGCGCTGCGTTGCACCGCCCGCCCCGCCCGGGCGGTCGCCCTGGCCGCCGTCACCGGCGTGGCCGCCACCTGGGTCGGGGTGCTCGTCGCCTACGACAGCGCCGACTGGCTCGGCGGCCGGGGCCTGCCGGTGAGCTTCTGCGTGGTCGCCGCCGTGGTGGCCGCCTACGCCGTGTCATCGGTGGCGCCCGCCGCCCGTCGGCGCCGGCCGCCGGCCCCGCCGGGGGGCGGGTGATGTTCGCCCCGTTCATGCTGCACGCCTGGGCAGTGGCGACGGTGGTCGCCGTCGTGGCCGGCGTCGCCGGGTTCTTCACGGTCCTGCGCGGCAGCGCCTTCGCCGCCCACGCCCTGCCCAACGGCGCCTTCGCCGGAGCGGCCGCCGCCACCCTGGCCGGCGTCGACCCGCTGGTCGGTCTCGGCGCCGCCTCGCTCGCCGGCGTGGCCGCCATCGCCGGGCTCGGGCGCCGGGCCCGGAGCGACGTGGCCACCGCCCTGGCCATCGTCGTGCTGCTGGCGACCGGCGACCTGCTGTTGGGCCGCACGGCCGACTACGCCGAGGGCGTCTACGGCCTGCTCTTCGGCGAGGTGCTCGGCGTGTCGACCACCCAGCTGGTGCCGACGGCCGCCCTCGCCGCCGCAGCGGTGGCCGCGATCGTCGTGCTCTACCGGCCGCTGCTCCTCGCCTCGGTGATCCCCGACGCCGCCGAGGCGCACGGCATCCGGGCCGGCCGCCTCGACCTGGCGTTCCTGGTGGTGCTGGCGCTGGTCACCACCGCGGCCGTGCCGGTCGTCGGTTCGCTGCTGGTCTTCAGCCTGCTGATCGGGCCGCCGGCCGCCGCCCAGGCCCTCACCGCCCGCCCGGCGCGGGCCCTGGCGCTCTCGGTGGCGTTGGCCCTGACCACGGTGTGGGCGTCGGTCGCCCTGGCGTACGTGACCGACCTGCCGATCGGCTTCTACGTCGGCACCGGCAGCGGGCTGGCCTACGCCGCCGGCCGGCTGCGGGCCGGCGCCGGCCACCGTCGGCGGCGGGTGAGGTAGCCCCGGCCCGCCGGCCTTGCGCCCCGCCGCCGGGGCGGGGACCATGGGCCCCGACCCAGCCCAGCCGACCGGAGGCCCCGATGACCCGAGTGCTCAAGCGTGGCACCGCCTGGGAGGAGGTCTACGCCCGCTGCTGTGCGGCGGCGCCCGAGGCGTTCGACCGTGACCGCCTGCGCAACCTGGTCGGTGGCGAGTGGCGGCGCGTCGGGGTGCCGGGCCACCACGTCACCCCCGTCGACGGCAGCCACATCCAGGGGCCGCCCCGGCTGAGCGTCGACGAGGCCGCCGACGCCGTGGCGGGCGCCGTCGCCGAGCACCGCGAGTGGACGTCGGTCGACCTCGACGACCGACGGGCCCGGGTGACCGAGGCGGTCGACCTGCTCGTCGAGCAGCGCGACCTGCTGGCGCTGCTGCTGGTGTGGGAGATCGGCAAGCCCTGGCGGCTGGCCACCGCGGATGTCGACCGCTGCCTCGACGGCGCCCGCTGGTACGTGCAGGAGATCGAACGCCAGCTCGCCGCCGGCACCGACGCGGCCCGCCGGCCCCTGCCCGGGCCGGTCTCCAACATCGCCTCCTGGAACTACCCGATGAGCGTGCAGGTGCACGCCGAGCTGGTGCAGGTGCTGGCGGGCAACGGGGTGGTGGCCAAGACGCCGAGCCAGGGCGGCTTCCACTGCCTGACCCTGGCCCACGCCATGATGCGCCGAGCCGGGCTGCCGGTGACGCTGCTGTCGGGCCCCGGCGCCGCCCTCGGCGAGGTGCTGGTGCGCTCCGAGGGCCTCGGCGCCCTCGCGTTCGTCGGCGGGCGCGCCAACGGGCGCCAGGTGGCGAGCAGCCTGGCCGACACCGGCCGGCGCCACATGCTCGAGCAGGAGGGCCTCAACTGCTGGGGCATCTGGGACTTCACCCAGTGGCCGCTGCTGGCCCAGCACCTGCGCAAGGGGTTCGAGTACGCCAAGCAGCGCTGCACGGCGTACCCCCGGTACGTGGTGCAACGGCGCCTCTTCCCGGCCTTCCTCGACATGTACCTGCCGGTGGTCAAGGCGGTGCGCTTCGGCCACCCGCTGGCCGTGGCGTCGCCCGACGACCCCTTCCCCGAGCTCGACTACGGGCCGCTGATCTCCGCGTCGAAGGCGGCCGAGCTGTCGGCGGCGTTCGACGAGGCCACCCGGGGCGGGGGCATCCCGCTGGCGCGGCGGTCGGTGGGCGAGGGCACCTTCGTCGACGGCACCGACACCTCCGCCTACGCCGCCCCGGCGTGCGTGCTGGCCCCCCCGTCGAACTGGTCGCTGCACCACGCCGAGCCGTTCGGGCCGCTCGACTCGGTGGTGCTGGTCGACACCGAGGCCGAGCTGCTGGCGGCCATGAACGCCTCGAACGGTTCGCTGGTCGGCTCGATCGCCACCGACGACCCCGACCTGGCGGCGCGGGTGAGCGAGCAGCTGCAGGCGTTCAAGGTGGGGGTCAACAAGCCCCGCAGCCGCGGCGACCGCGAGGAGGTCTTCGGGGGCCTGGGCGGGTCGTGGAAGGGGGCGTTCGTCGGCGGCGACCTGCTGGTGCGCGCCGTCACCGAGGGCCCCGACGGCGCCGCCGAGCGCCTCTACGGCAACTTCCCCGACTACTCGTTGCTGCCCGAGCGCTGACCGTCGCCCCACCGGCGGCGGCGGCGGGCGGGGTCAGCGGGGTCAAGGGCGGCGGCGCCCCCGCCGACAGGAGGGTGTGCGCCTCGCCCGCATGCGCCTCTCGCTCACCCTCGCCGGCCTCGCCGCCCTGGCGGTCATCACGATCTTGGGGGCCCGGTCGTGCGGGCCCGTGCCCGGCACGGCGACCCCCCGCCAGTTCCTGCAGACCGGCCTCGCCGGCGTCTGCGCCGATGCCACCGCCACCGCGGCCGCCGGCGGCGACTCGGCGCCGGTCACCCTGTCGGTCCCGGCGGACGCGGCCCTCGGCCTCGCCGGCGGCACCACCTCCTGCCCCCCGGCGGCGCCCACCGCGCCCTGAGCCCTTCCCCCTGCCGGCGGGCGCGCCGGGGCTCACGTGACGGCGGCCGCGCCCCCTCGCGACGGCTCGGCGGCCCAGCGGTACCCCCGGCGCACGATGGTCTCGAGGGCCGACCCCGCCGGGCCCAGCTTGGCGCGCAGGCGCCCGATGACGGTCTCGAGGGCCCGGGCGTCACCCCCTCCCCACACCTCCCGAAGCAGGGCGCCGCGCGGAGCGACCGCGCCCTGGCGGCGCACCAGGGCGGTGAACACGGCGCGCTCGCGGTCGGTCAGGCGCGTCGGGGTGCCGTCGACCACCACGACCGCACCTTGCACGACGAGCCCCACCCCGCCAGCTCGGAACGTCTGGCGCCGACCGTCGAGCTCGTCGCCCACCTGGCGCACCAGCGAGCCGAGGCGCCAGGCCGGCGGCACGAGCGGCGCGCTGACCCCCGCGGCGCGTGCCGCGTCGGCGCACACCGGCCCGATGCACGCGACGACCATCGTGTCGAGGGCCCGGCGCAGGGCGTCACGCCGGTCGCGCCGGTCCGCGACCTCGAAGAGGTTGGTGACCGCCGGGGCGGCGGTGAAGGTGATGGCGTCGACCGTCCCGGCGGTGCAGCGCTCGACCAGCTGCGCGACCGGTTCGATGCGCTCGGGGAGGGTGGCCCGGTACACGGGCAGCTCGACGACGTCCGCCCCCGCAGCCCGCAGCCGGGCGGCCTCGCCCCCCGAGCCGCCGCCGTCGAGCTGCACGGCGATGCGGGCGCCGTCGACCCCACCGGCGAGCAGGTGGTCGGTCAGCTCGCGCAGCCGGCCGCTCTCGGCCCGCCACGCCACCTCGAGGCCGGCGGTGGCCACCGCCCCGGCGGCCTTCGGGCCGCGCGCCACCACCCGCGCACGCCCCAGGGCGCTGAGCAGGGGAGCGTCGAGCCCCCAGCTGGAAGCGAGGCCGAGCCAGCCGCGCACCCCGAGCGACGTGGTGGCCACCAGCACGTCGGGTGGGGTGGCGACCAGGGCCTCGGTGGCAGCGCGGAGGCGCTCGTCCCCGGCGATCGGCACGGTGCGGACGGCCGGGGCATGCACCACGTCGACCCCGAGACGGCGCAGCATCACCAGCTGCTCGTCGCCGCGGCGGTCCGCGGTGACGGCCACGGTGAAGCCGGCAAGGTCGGTCGCCATCGGCAGCACAGGCAACCATGCGCGTCGCCCGCCCACGACCGATCCGGTCGATCGCAACGCGCCGTTCACGGTGTTTCGGGGGTGTTTCGCGCACCTCGCGAGCCGGTCGGTGCCGCTGTGACGGGGGTGCAACCCGATCGTCGCCGTCGGGTAACGCTGCCGACCGACCGGCCCGCTGGACTCGGGCCATGCCGATCGTGCGCACCACCGGAAGGGTCACCCTCGAGGCGTTCGACCCAGACGACCCCGAGCAGTGGGACGGCGGCGGCGCCTCGCTGGCGCGCCGCACCCTGGGGATCTCGATGTTCGCCGAGCACCTCGGCTTCGTGGTGTGGGCACTCTGGACCGTCGTCGTGCTCGACCTGGGCGACGCCGGCATCGCCCTGCCGCTCTCCGACCGGTTCGTGCTCACGCTGCTGCCGAACCTGATCGGGGCGCTGCTGCGCATCCCCTACGGCCTGGCCGTGCAGCGGTGGGGCGGCCGCACGTGGACCACGGTGAGCGCAGCGCTGCTGCTCGTCCCGCTCCTCGCCCTGGCCGTCGTCGTCCCGAGCGGGTGGCTGGCGGCGCAGCACCACGGCGTGCAGCTCGCCGTGCTCGCCGCCTGCGCCGCCACCTCCGGGCTGGGGGGCGGGAACTTCGCGTCGTCGATGGCCAACATCTCCTGGTGGTTCCCCGAGCGCCGGAAGGGCTGGGCGCTCGGGTTGAACGCCGCGGGTGGCAACCTCGGCACGGCCGTCGTGCAGCTGCTCGTGCCGCTGGTGGTGGTGGCCGGCCTCCCGGCGGCGGAGGCCCACCGGGCCCACCACCGGGTGCACCTCGCCGCTGCCGGGTGGGTGTGGGTGCCCCTCGTCGTGGCGGCCGCCGGCCTGGCGTGGTCACGGATGCCCGAGCTGGGCACCGACGGCCGGGCCGGCCGGCGGTCGGCGGCCAGCTTCCGGGAGGCCGCCGCCGACCTGCACACCTGGGTGCTCTCGGCGATCTACGTCGGCACGTTCGGCACCTTCATCGGGTTCTCGTTCGCGCTGCCGCTGGTGGTGAAGGAGAGCTTCCCGTCGTTCCTGTCCGGGCATCCCTTCATCGCCACCTACCTGGCCGGCCTCGGCTTCACCGGGGCCCTCCTCGGCTCGGCCGCCCGGCCGCTCGGCGGGTGGCTCGCCGACCGCCTCGGCGGCCCGCAGGTCACCCTGGCCGCCTTCGCCGGGATGGCGGCCGGTGTGGCCGTCGCCATCGCCGGGGTGCGGGCCCACGCCTTCCCGGTGGCCTTCGCCGGCTTCCAGGTGGTGTTCGTCTCCTCGGGGGCGGGCAACGGGTCGACCTACAAGATGATCCCCGCCGTGTTCGCCTGTCGCGACGGCGCCCCGTCGGCGACCGCGGCGGCCAAGCGACGGGCGGCGGCCGCCATGAGCATCGCCGGGGCGGTAGGCGCCCTCGGCGGGGTCGGGGTGCAAGTGGCGCTCCGGCAGGCCAGCCTGCACGTGTCGGCCCTCGAGGCGGCCGCTGCGACCCCGGCGGCGGTGGCACGCATCGCCGCCACGCACGCGGCGTGGTCGGTGCCCGCACTCGGCGCCTTCCTCCTCTCCTACGTGGCCTTCGCCGGCCTCACCTGG
>DASTHS010000291.1:0-9520 GCA_035718085.1 Acidimicrobiales bacterium
GGGGTGGGTGGCCGCGCGCACCTGGGTGCTGCGCCCGAGGCCGTCGGCGCCCCGCTCGTCGATGCGGGCGGCGAAGGTGGCGCACATGTCGTTCCACCGGGCCCGGGCCTCGGGGTTGCGGTAGCCCGGGCCGGTGTCGACCAGCACCAGGCCGGCCACCCGCTCGGGCCGGGCGGCGGCGAAGCGCAGCGAGAGGTAGCCGCCCATCGAGTGGCCGACGACCACCGCCCGGGGGGCGCCGACGGCGTCGAGCAGGGCGGCCATGTCATCGAGGGTCAGCTCCGGGGTGTACCGGTCGGCGTCGGCGGGCGCGTCACTGCAGCCGTGGCCGCGGACGTCCCAGGTGACGCAGCGGCGCCCAGCTGCGCAGTGCTCGACCACCGCCGCCCAGCTGTGCCGATCGGCGGAGAAGCCATGGGTGCACAGCAGGGGCACGCCGGGGCCGTCGCCGGTCACCTCGTAGGCGATGGCCACCCCGTCTCGGTCGATCGTCGGCACGACCGCAGCGTGCCACGCCGCCGGAGTCGCCGCTCCGCCGCTCACCCGGGCGCGCCGCGGGACGGTGGGGCCTACGGTCGGGCCATGCCCACCTCTCCGACGGCGGCCTCGCTGCTGCTGCGCCTGGCCCTCGGCCCCACGCTCGCCTACCACGGCTGGAACAAGGTCGCCGGCCCCGGCGGCCTCAAGGGCACGACCGGCTGGTTCGAGGCCCTCGGTCTGCGGCCGGCTGCCGTGCACGCCCGCATGGCCGCCGCAACCGAGCTCGGTGCCGGAGTAGCGCTCACCGTCGGCGTGGCTTCGCCGCTGCCCGAGGCGGCAGCCATCGGCCTCATGGCGGTGGCCGCCCGCACCGACCACCGGGGCAAGGGCTTCTTCGTGTTCAAGGGCGGCTGGGAGTACACGGCGGTGGTCGCTGCCGCCGCCACCGCCCTCGCCGCGCTCGGCCCCGGCGCGGCGTCGGTCGACCACCTGGTCGGCCGCGACGGTGGCACCGTCAAGCGGGCCGTCGGTGCCCTGGGGCTGGGCGTCGGGTCGGCCGCTGCCCTGCTGGCTGCCTCGTACCGCCCGACTCCGTCCGCCGGCGTGTAGCTCGCCGCATGTTCGTCGCAGCCGGCCGCCCTGATCGCCGCCCGTCTCGCCCCCCGCCGCCCGGCGCGGGCGCTCCGCACTTGCGGCCACGCCGACCACTGGGTGCACTCGGCTTGCGTGACTTCGTGTAATCTCATGCTCGTGCGGCCAGCGACTCGCCTCAGCGGGGAGGTGGTGGCACTGGCCAAGGGGCAGCGGGGCCTGGTCACCGCTGCGCAGCTCGCCGGCATCGGCCTGACGCCCAAGCAGGTGGCGGCCCTGGTGAGCGCCGGGCTCCTCGAGCACCTCGAGCGCAACGTCTACCGCCTCGCCGGTGCCGTCCCCGGGTACGTGCACGACGCCCTCCGGGCGGTGCTGGCGATCGGTGAGCCCGTGGCCGTGTCGCACGGATCGGCCGCCCGGGTCTGGGGCTTCGACGAGCTGGGCGAGGGCCTGATCGAGGTCACCCTCCCGCCCGGCCGGCGCACCACCCGCCGGTGCGCCCGGGTGCACCGCCGGGCCCTCCCCCCCGGCGACGTGGTCGCCTGGAGGGGGCTCCCGGTCACCGCCCCGGCCCGGGTGTTGGCCGACCTGGTGCTCGAGCCTTACGACAGCCGCTTCCTCGGCCGGGTCGTCGACCACTTCTTCCGGCTGCGGGTGCTCACAGCGCGATCACTCCTCGTCGCCATCGGCGGCCTGTCCTGGCACCCCGGGCACGTCGCCCTCGCCCGCATGGCCGACCTGCACCTCGACGGCCTCCGGGTGCGCGGACGACCCCCCGACAGCGACCGTGAGCGTGACGTCGAGCGCATGCTCGTGCGGGCCGCCCTGCCCGCACCGGTCCGCCAGCACCCGGTCGACTGCGGCGACCACCTGCTCTTCATCGACCTCGCCCTGGTCGACGACCGGGTGGCCATCGAGTACGACGGCTTCGCCGCCCACAGCGGGCGGTTCGACTTCGACGACGACCGCCGCAAGGCCGACGACCTGACGGCTTTGGGCTGGCGCGTCGTGCTGGTGACCTCGGCCATGAGCGAGCCCGAGGTGGTGCGCCGGGTGAGCCGGGCGGTCGAGGGCCAGCGGTCGCTCCGCCAGCTGCGGTCAGGCCAGCCGCCGGCGTGACCAGGGCGTGCGGCCCTGAGCCGAGGGCGGCGCGATGACCAATGATGCGCCCTTGCCCGGCGAGATACTGCCTGTCTGCGGGAGTATCCGGCGTGGTGGCGCCGGATACTGCCCGTCTGCGGGAGTATCCGTCAGCGGGGTGCCGGGCGAGCCCGGTGGGCCGCTGGCGCCGCCCGCCGGGCCGCTGGCGCCGCCCGGCGAGCCGCTGGCGACCTACCGGCGGCGGGCGAAGTACTTCTTGTAGTTCTCGGCGGCCTCGGCGAGCTCGGGCCGGGCGGCGAGCACCGGCTGCATCTTCTTGTACGCCTCCTCGCGCTTGTAGGGCGCGAACTCGGTGGGGAAGTAGCCCTCGTGGGGCCGGTAGCCCTTCAGCACGCGCCGGGCGACGGTCGAGATGTGCACCTCGTCGACCCCGTCGGCGATGCCCATGGTGGGCGCCGAGGCGTACATCGCCTGGATGGGCGTCAGGTCGGTGGTGCCGAGCGATCCGAGGATGTGCAGGGCGTTGAAGCTGACCTCCCGCAGCACCCGGGCCATGGTGAACTTCACCGTGGCGATCTCGGTGCGCGCCTCCTGGGTGGAGGTGTTGTCGATCTTCCAGGCCGCCTCGAGCACCAGCAGGCGCAGCATCTTGATCGCCGCATAGCTCTCGGCGATCTTCTCCTGCACCATCTGGTGCTCGCCGATGATCTTGCCGTGGCTCTCGCGGCTGAGGGCCCGCTCGCACATCATGTCGAAGGCCAGGTTGCACTGGGCCACGGTGCGCATGGCGTGGTGGATGCGGCCGCCGCCCAGGCGGCGCTGGGCGAGCACCTTGGCGCCGTCTTCGGGGCCGAGCAGGTGGTCGAGGGGTACCCGCACGTCCCGGTAGATGATGTGGTTGTGGTTGCGCGGCTCGGGCTGGATCTCCACGCCGGGGGTCGTGCGGGGCACCACGAACATGCCGTTGGTGCACATGACGAAGAGGATGTCCGCCACCCGCCCGGCGGAGGTGAACCACTTCTCGCCGTTGATGACCCACTCCTCGCCGTCGCGCTGGGCGTAGGTCTTGAACAGGTTGGGGTCGCTGCCGCCCTGCGGCTCGGTCATCGAGTAGGCGGAGAACATCTCCTGGTTGAGCAGCGGCTCGAGCCACCGCTTCTTCTGCTCCTCGGTGCCGTAGGCGGCGAGCATCTCCATGTTGCCGGTGTCGGGGGCGGCGGCCCCGAACATCTGCGGTGCGGAGGGGTAGCGGCCGATGACCTCGTTGAGCAGGCCGAGCTTGAGCTGCCCGAAGCCGGGTCCGCCGAGCTCGGGGTCGAGGAAGATGGCCCACAGGCCCTGGTCCCTGACTTCTTGCTGCAGCTCGCGCACGTAGGCCTTGACGACCGGGTCGGGTGAGCGCACGGCGTAGGGGAACACGTACTCGAGCGGCTCGACCTTCTCCTTGCAGAAGTCGGCCACCCAGTCGAGCTTCTCCTGGAACTCCGGATCGGTCGAGAAGTCCCACGCCATGCTGCCAGCCTCCCCTGCGACGCCCGTGCAACCGTTTGCGCGCGGCGCGGACCGACGGTAGCAGCCGCAGGTTGCCGCCGGCCGGGCGTGCGTCGATACCCTCCGCCCATCGACGTCCCCGACCACCTCGACCGCTGGCGGCGCATCGTCGCCCTCCCCGACGACCGGTTGCCGCTCGACGAGGCCGCCCTGCTGATCAGCGCGGCGGCCAACCCCGGCCTCGACGTGACCGGCCAGCTGGGCCGCCTCGACGACCTGGCGGGCCGGGTGCGGGCCACGGGGGCGGCCGGGGTGTGCGAGGTGCTCTTCGGGGAGCTCGGGCTGGTGGGCGACACCGAGACCTACGACGACCCGCAGAACAGCTATCTCGACCGGGTGCTCGACCGGGGCCGCGGCATCCCGATCAGCCTGTCGGTGCTGCTCATCGAGGTCGGCCGCCGCTGCGGGGTGCCCCTGGTGGGGGTGGGGCTGCCCGGCCACTTCGTGGTGCGCGATCCCGCCGAGCCGGAGGAAGTGATCGACGCGTTCGGCGGTGGTCGCCGCCTCGACCGGGCCGCCACCGAGGCGCTGGTGCGCCGGGCCGTGGGCCCCGACGCGGCGGTCGGGCCCGAGTTGCTGGCGCCGGTCGGGCCGCAGGCGGTGCTGGCCCGCATGCTGGTCAACCTCGACGCCAGCTTCGAGCGACGGGGCGACCTGGACGCCCTGGGCTGGGTGAGCCGCATGCGGGCCGCGTTGCAGGGGGCACCGGCGGGCGACCGGGCGCAGCTGGCCAGCCGCCTCGCCGGCCTCGGCCGCTTCGACCTGGCCGCCACCACGCTGGAGGAGGTGGCGGCGGCGATCCCCGACCCCCGCGCCCGCCGCCGCATGGTCCGCGAGGCGATCCGCCTACGGGCCCGCCTGAACTGAGCGGGCGCGCCGTGGGACCGCCACCCGGTCGAGGTCGCGGGCGGCGACCACGTCGGGGAAGACCTCGGCGGCCTGGCGGGCGAACTCGCCCTCGTCGGGGTGGCGTTGGGAGTAGTGGGTGAGCACCAGCCGGCGGGCGCCAGCGGCGGCGGCCACCTCGCCGGCCTGGCGGGCGGTCAGGTGGCCCCACTCGGCGGCGAGGGCCTCGTCGCCGTCGAGGAAGGTCGACTCGCAGATCAGCAGGTCGACGCCGCGAGCGAGCTCGACAGCAGCCGCGCACCTCCGGGTGTCCATGACGAACGCCACGCTCTGGCCGGGGCGGTGGTCGCTCACGTCCTCGACGGTGACGCCGTGCACCGCGCCGTCGTCGAGCAGGCGGCGCACCTCGGCCCCGCCGATCCCGGCGGCGGCCAGGCGGGCGGGGTCGAGGCTGCGGCCGTCGGGCTCGTCGAGGCGCCAGCCGAGCGCGGGGGTGGTGTGGTCGAGCCACCGGGCCGAGAGTGCGAGCGGGGGGCCCGGTCGCACGGCCCCTTCCCCGCACGCGGCGACCACCACGTCGAAGGGCCGCCGGCCGACCGGGAGGGCCACCAGCTGGCCGATCGCCCCCGCCGCCGGGGTGGGGCAGCGCACCTCGACGGGCCGGTGGCGCCCGTCGAGGGCCATGCGGGCCAGCACGCCGGGCAGGCCCAGGCAGTGGTCGCCGTGGGCATGGGTGATGCAGACCAGATCGATGCCGGAGCTGGCCACCCCGGCGGCGACCATCTGGCGCTGCGCGCCCTCGCCGGGGTCGAACAGCACCCCCCAGCCGTCCCAGCGCAGCAGGTAGCCGTTGTGGTTCCGGGCCCGTGTCGGCGCCTGGCTGGCCGTGCCGAGCACCACCAGCTCTCGCCCCGACATGCCCGGAGTCTGGTCGAATCGGGAGGTGACCGTGATCAAGATCAACGCCATCACCGTGCCCGAGGACGCCGGCGACGAGCTGGCCCGCCGCTTCGCCGCCCGCGCCGGCGCCGTCGACGGCCAGCCCGGCTTCGAAGGCTTCGAGCTGCTGCGCCCGACCGACGACCGCCGCCAGTGGCTGGTGGTCACCCGCTGGGCCGACCAGGCGTCGTTCGACGCGTGGGTCGCCTCGCCGGCGTTCGGGCACGGCCATGCCGGCGCTGACCGTCCGAGCCCGCACGGCGGGCCGGTGTCGGTGGCGTCGGAGCTGTGGTCCTACGAGGTGGCTGGCGGTTCGGGGGGAGCTGCCGGGTAGGACCCCCGAGATCGACTACCAGGAGGTTTTCCCATGGGCATCGGACGACTCGCCCTCCGCGCCACCGTCGGTGGCCTCATGCTCGGCCACGGCCTGCAAAAGCTCAACGGCAGCTTCGACGGGCCGGGCCTCGAGGGCACGGCCCAGGTGATGGGGGCCATCGGCATGCACCCGGCCCAGCACCAGGCCAAGGCGGCGGCCATCTCGGAGACGGCCGGCGGGGCGTTGACCCTCGCCGGGCTGTTCAGCCCCCTCGGCCCGGCGATGATCATGGGCACCATGGCGGTGGCCATCTCGAAGGTGCACGCCCGCAACGGCGTGTGGGTGCAGAAGCAGGGCTACGAGTACAACGCCACCCTGATCGCGGCGGCGGCCGCCCTGGCCGAGCTCGGCCCCGGGCCGCTGTCGCTCGACGGCCTGCTGCGCCGGCAGCGCTCGGGCACCCCGTGGGCACTGCTGGCTGCAGGCCTCGGCGCCGGCGCCGCCTACGCGGCGATGGCCGTGTCCGACAAGATGGCGCCCGCCGCCCAGGGATCCGAGCCGACCGCCGCCGCCCCCGAGGCCACCGGCACGGTGGCGACCCCGCCCCCCGCTGGCAGCAGCGGTTCGGCCGGCAGCGGCTCGGCCGCCAGCGGGTCGGCTGGCAGCGGGTCGGCCGTCGGCGGGTCGACTGGCAGCGGGTCGGCTGGCAGCGGCAAGGGCGCGGCGTCGGCGGCTTCTGGGGCACCGGTTGCCCCCGACCTGCCGTCGGTGGCGTCGACCCCGACCGACACCCCGACCAAGGGCTGACCGGCGGGGGCCGGCCGGCGGGGTCAGCCCCGCCGGCCGGCCGCTGACCCGGCGCGGCCGGCGCGAGCGGCGAGCGCCACCCGGGCTCCGTAGGCCAGGGCCGAGGCGGCGAAGAGCGCGCCGGTGATGACCAGCCAGCGGCCGAGGAACGGCGTGGGGGCCAGCCCGGTGGCCGCCCGGTAGGTGTCGGGGGCGAGGCGCAGCACCACGGGGAAGCTCACCATGAGCAGCACGGCGGAGAGCACCACGGGTACCCGCACGTGGTTGACCCACGGCACGCGCCGACCGTCGCCGGCGGGTGCGGGCGCCGGGCGCCGGCCGGCTCGCAGCAGCCGGTCGCCCAGCGTGAACAGGGGGTAGATCACCAGGTCGTTGGCCACCAGGGCGACCACGAAATAGAGGCCGATCTGCCAGTGGTGGGGCACGGTGACCACCCGCGAGACGACGTAGCCGGCGAACGCGAAGCAGCCGAGCAGGCCCAGAAGGTGGATCGGCCCGTCGCCGTAGCGGCGGCCGAACGTGGCCAGGACCCGCTTCATGCGACCTGGAAGGTCAGCCCGCTGACCCACTTGGTGTTGTGCACGCCGGGCAGGGCGGGCACGATCAGTCGCGCCGGGTAGCCGTGGTCGAGGCTCAGGTCGGCGCCGTTGACCCGGAGGGCCAGCAGCGACCGGGGGTCGGTGGCCTCGGCCCGGTCGATGGTCGTGTGCCCGTAGGCGCCGTGCACCTCGAGCGAGTCGACCTCCAAGGTGTGGTGGCCCTCGCCGCCGACGAGGGCGGCCAGGTCGACGAGGCGCACCCCGGTCCAGGTCTGGGTGGTGGCCCAGCCCTCGACGCAGGCGATCGGCAGGCGCTGGGTCGACTGCGGCAGGGCCAGGAGGTCGGACCGGGTGAGGCTGCGGGTGCGGTCGGCGGCCCGCACCACCAGCCGGTAGCCGGCGCCGGTCTTCGAGCGGTCGATGCCGGCGGAGGCGGCGGGCTTGTTGATCTGGAAGTCGGTGGGCCCGCCGCCGTACGACCGGCCCCGCGGCGCCAGCAGGGCGACGGTGCGAGCGGGGCCGCCGATGCTCTCACCGGCGGTGAGCACCACGACGGCGGCCGACGACGCCGCCACCAGCGCCAGGGCCCCCCGCCGGCTGACGGTCGGCTCGGCCGGGTCGACCGGCACCAGGCCGTGCTCGTCCGGCGGCTCGGGGCGGGTCTCGGCCAGCGGGGTGGCCAGCTCGTCGCGCAGGCGCCGTGACCGCAGGGAGCGCACCATGACCGGGAGCTTCAGCACGACGTGGGCGACGAAGCCGGCCATGAACAGCCACGCCCCGAAGAAGTGGGCGTCGTAGAAGCTGAAGCTCCAGTCGTAGAAGTAGTCGATGTTCAAGATGCCGGTGCCGAGCTGCAGCAGGATGCCGCCCACCAGCAGCGCCAGGCTGGCCCGCTCGAGCGCCTTGGCCGGCGACGGCAGCGGCGGCCACTCGAAGAACTTCGGCATGACCGACCAGAGCTTGGCCAGCACGACCGGGGTGAGGGCCAGGCCGCCGATCACGTGGACGCCCTCGTTCAACTGGAACAGCCAGCTCGGCGCCGACGTCCAGTCGAAGAGGTAGAAGTTCAGGGCCCCGTGGGCGGGGGTCGGGTCGTTGTGGGGGAGCCGCGGGTTGTACGCGGCGTAGCTGACGAGCCCGGTGACGAACTCGAGGGGGATGCCGACGAGCAGCACCGACCCGAGCACCGACGTCAGCCACGGCCCGCGGATGGGGCTGCGGAACGACCGGGAGGTCACCGGCGGGGCGGGCAGCTTCACGCGGGGTGTTCGTCGCCGGGGCCCGCCCGAGATGGTGCCCACGGGCCGAGGCTAGGTTGCGGCCATGGCCTCTGCGCCCCGGGCCGCCGGGCCGCCGCCGCCGGCGCTGTTCCTGACCGAGCCGGTGCGGGCTGCGGCCGAGTGGTCGGCGTTCGCCGCCGCCTTCCCGGTGCTGGCAGCCACGCTGCCCCGTGGCGACGGCCACCCGGTGCTGGTGCTGCCCGGCTTCATCGCCTCCGACCGCTCGACGGTGCCGCTGCGGCGGCTGCTGCGCCGCCTCGGGTACCACGTGCACGGCTGGCGCCTGGGCCGCAACCTCGGGCCGACCCCGGAGCTGGTGGGTGGCCTTGGCGACCGGTTCCGGGAGCTCGCCGACCGCCACGGCCGGCCCATCAGCCTGGTCGGGTGGAGCCTCGGGGGCGTCTATGCACGGGAGCTGGCCCGGCGGGCGCCCGGCGCCACCCGGGTGGTGGTGACCCTCGGTTCGCCGTTCCGCCTGCGCGACCCGCGCATGAGCAGCATCGGCGCTCTGTGGGCCGGCACCCCCGCCAGCCGGGCCCACCCGGCCCGCCATCTCGAGCCGGAGGAGCGGCGGCCCCGTCTGCCGGTCCCGGTGACCGCCGTCTACACCCGCGGCGACGGGGTGGTGCGCTGGCAGCTGTGCGTGGAGGACGACGGCCCCCGCCACGAGAGCGTCGAGGTGCGCGGCAGCCACAGCGGCCTCGGCTGCAACATCCAGGCCGTGCGGGTCATCGCCGACCGCCTGGCCCAACCGGAGGGCACCTGGGCTCCCTACCGCCAGGCCGGCGACGCCAGCGACCGGGGCGGCCGCCGCCCACGGTGACCCCCCTGCCGCTCCGGGGCGCTCGGGGCGCCACGGGGACAGCGCCGGTTCAGGCCGCTCGCACCCGTCGGCGGTCGAGCCAGGCCTGGAAGGCGTCGGGTGCCATGGGCCGCCCGAGGTGCCACCCCTGGGACAGGTCGCAGCCGGCGGCGCGCAGGTACTCCCACGCCGCGGCCGTCTCGACGCCCTCCGCCACCACCGACAGGCCGAGGTTGCGGGCCAGGTCGATGACGCTGCGCACGATGGC
>DASTHS010000292.1:0-4101 GCA_035718085.1 Acidimicrobiales bacterium
AGTCGGCGGCCGTGTCGGCCGTCAACGTTGTCGTCGTGCCCGGCACCGTGATGGGGCCGGTCAGCTTGAGCAGGGCGGCGATGCCCGAGGTGTCGAGGGCCAGCACGCCGTCGAGGTGGTCGCCGCCCGCCTGGCTGTACATCTGCTGGATCACCTTCCCGACAGTGGGCAGGTCGGGCGCGTAGGTGACGTCCTCGAAGTTCTCGCCCGGGTTGAACTTGCCGTAGCGGGCCAGGTAATCGGCGAGCCCCGTGAGCTTGGCTCCGCCGGGCGGCAGGGCCTCGTTCACCTTCGAGAAGCTTGCTGCGTCGGTCAGGGCGATGTGACCGTTGTCGACGGTGAGCTCGGCGTAGTCGCCGAGCAGCCCGTCGAGCCCGCGCTGCTCGGCCGGCGTCTCGAGGATCACGAGGTAGTGGCGCACCCCGTTGCCGCCGAGGATGCCGGGCAGGTCGGCGACGGCATCGTTGGCCAGGTGGATGCTGCCGGTGGCCTTGTCGAGCTCGCCCGACAGGCTGCGCAGCCGATCGCCGATCGGCGGAACCAGCCACGGTGAGCGGATCGACCGGAGCGCCGCTTGGGCGTCGGTGCTCTGGGTCGCCAGCGTGGCCACCGGCGTCCGGAACGCGGCCAGCCGGCCGAGGTCGACCCGGCCGTCGTGGTAGCCGAGGTTGTGCAGGTCGACCGTGGTCACCTCGGTCGCCGCCGCCGAGGTCAGCCGCTCGGCCGCACCGGTGGCCACGGCGAGGGCCTGGCGGTTCTGGGCCACCACCGGCACCAGGCGGGCGCCGGCGGTGTACCAGGAGCCGGCTTGGCCGTGCGCGCTGTGCAGGTCGGCGGTCGCCGCCCGCAGTTGCGACTCAGCTTCCGCTGTCGGGGCCGACCCTACGGCGTGCAGAGACGACCGGGCCTCGGCGATCGCTGCACTCGCGGCCGACCGGGCCGCCAGGGCGCCCAGCACGGCGGGGACGGTCAGCACGACCGCCGCCACCGCAAGGCCGGCCACGGCCCAGCGCGACCGGCGGCGGGCCCGACGCCCCAGTTGGCGGTAGGCCGACAGGAAGGCAACGGCCAGCACGCCGGCAGCGGCCAGGGCCGTCGAGCCGTGGAAGCCGACGGCCGGCCAGCGCAGCACCGCCTGGGCGGCCAGGGCGCCGACCAGGGCGCCCAGGCACTGGTGGCGCCGGCGGGCGAAGGTCGTGACCAGGGCGACGGCGACGGCCAAGCCGGCGGGCAGGAACACCCAACCGCGGGCGAACGCCAGGGCGCCGGCGGCCACCACGATGGTCGGGATGCGCCGGGCCCGGCTCATGGCCAGGGTGAGTAGCCCGGCGATCACCGCTGCGAACACCGGGTCGACCACCGGCGTGCCGGTCGGGTGACACCCGGCCAGGGCGCCGCCGATGGCGGCGGCGGCGGCGAGGGCCCACACCACGACGTTGACCTGTTGACGCCGGCTCCAGCCGCGGCGCGATCCTGTGCTGGCACCCTCGGCGGGCGGGGTCATGCGCCGTCTCCTGGTCGAAGGAAGTGCGACGGTAGCGTCCACACCCCCCGGTTCTCGTTCAGGCCGCTATCGACCCGCCCTGCGAGTTCACGCTCCCGTCACCGGATCCTGGAAGCGGGCTGGGGTGGCATCGGAACCGATCGTCTGCTAGAACCGGGAGCGGACAACCAGCAGGAGTACCCGACGACTTACGGTGCAACCTGCGTGCGGCGGTGTTCTCTCTCGAAGGGGCGGGCGATGGTGGGCTCTCCATGGCGCTAGTCATCCCTGAGTCGGGCACGATCCCCGCGGCGATCCAGCCGACTAATGCACCCGCGGCCGAGGGCTGGCGCACGTGGCGCACCAAGTACGCCGCAGTCGTCTTCGCCGCCGACGTGGTCGCTGTGCTCATCGCCGTGGCCGTCACCTCCTTCTTCGGGTTCGACCACGGCCTCGACGTGACCCAGTGGCGTGGCCACCACGTCAACCTGGCGCTCTTGGCCATGGTGGTGTGGCCGGCGACCCTGGCCATCAGCGGTGCCTACCGCCGACACCCTGCCGACAGCGCCCCGAACCACCGGGTGGTGGCGGTTACCGCCGCCCGCCTGGCCGCCCTGTCCGCGGTCGCCGGTCTGGTGACGCACGACATGCTTCGGCGCGACCGCTTCCTTCTGTTCTTTGCGTCGTTGCCGATCGCCGCCATCGCCGGCCGATGGGTCGCCGGCCGGGTGCTCGCGGCCTTCCGGTCGCGAGGGAGGGCGCTCAACTCGATGGTGCTCGCCGGCGATGCCGCCTCGGTGGCCCGGTTCACGGTGCACCTTCGCCGCCGGCCCGAGCACGGCTACCGGGTCGTGGCCGCGTGCTTGGGCCTGACCCCGGCGGGGGGGAGCCCGGATGCCCTCGACGATGTGCCCGTGCTCGGCACCTCCGACGAGGTGGTCGCCCACGCCCGCCGGCTGCAGGTCGACACTGTCGCTGTTGTTGGTCACGGCAGCTTCGCCGACACCACGCTCCAGCAGGTTGCTTGGGAGCTCGAGCGCAGCGGCATCACGTTGCTGGTGGCCCCCGACGTCGCCGACCTGGCCGGGCCCCGCATCCGCGTCACCCCGGTCACCGGGCTACCGCTGCTGCACATCTCCGAGCCACGCGTCGGTGGGGTCGCCCAAGCCATCAAGAACGGGTACGAGCGCTGCCTGGCCGCCCTGTTCCTGCTGGTGATGTCGCCGCTACTGCTGGCTGCGACGATCGCCATCAAGCTCGACAGCCCCGGACCGGTGTTCTTCCGCCAGGAGCGGGTCGGCCGCGACGGCCACCTCTTTGGCATGGTCAAGTTCCGCAGCATGGTGCACGGAGCCGACGCCATGAAGGCGGCGCTGGCCGCCGCCAACGAATACGACGGCGCCCTCTTCAAGATCCGCAGCGACCCCCGCGTCACCCGGGTTGGCCGGGTGTTGCGCAAGTACTCCGTCGACGAGCTGCCCCAGCTCTGGAACGTGGTGCGGGGCCACATGGCCCTGATCGGCCCTCGCCCCTGCCTCGCCGCGGAGGCCGGCCGGTTCACCCCTGCTGCCCACCGCCGGTTCCGGGTGCGGCCCGGCCTCACCGGTCTGTGGCAGGTCAGCGGGCGTAGCGACCTGCCATGGGAGGAGGCGGTGCGCCTCGACCTCTATTACGTGGAGAACTGGTCGCCGTCGATGGACCTGCGCATCCTCGTGCGCACGGTGCGGGTCGTGGTGCGCGGCGCCGGCGCCTACTGAGCGTCTCCGGGCCGTGACGGCAGGTTGACCGGCGCCCCCCCCACCCTGGACATCGCAGAACACCCGTGAGCTTCGCGCGAAGCGGACGCCACGGCTGCCGCTGGAGGCCAGCGGACCCGCTGGCACTAACGGTCGGGCTCGAGCATCGGCTGGTTGCTCCCGCGCCTCGTGGCGGCCGTACGGCCTGAAGGCCGCTTGCTGCGCCGGTCGACCCCCTTGCGGCCCCTACCCTCACGGGACGACCGTCTACCGTGGAGTAGCCCTCCGACACGGAAGTCACCTCCCCGAGGCTGAGGATCTGAGCGCTGACTGCCGGCTCTGGAGCAGTCCTCCCGAGCGACCTCAGCACCGACAGGTGCTCGTGCCGCGGGTCGCCCACGTCGGTTGCCGCGTTGCCGCCTGTCGCAACGCTGCCGTCGCCTGCAGCCCCGAGCCGGCCGAGGGGTCGGCCCCTAGCGTGCGGGCGGTGCAGCCCCCCGTCCGCTGCGGCCCTGGGGAATTTCTCGACGGCTCGACCGAATTGGTCTACCATCTCCCAGTGCAGGGATCGGTACTTGCTGCCGCCCGGGAAGGCAACGGCGTGACCTTCACAAACAACTGGTCGTCAGTGGGCGAGCTTTGGCTTCGCTGCTGGCGAGTCCCTGTCGATCTCCCGCTGCCAGTCGGCGTCGACGTAGTCGACCTCCGTCCCACTGGTCTGGCGGCTCAGGCTGACCAGACTGCTCGCACCGACCGCTCCAACAGGAAGAAGCTCCCAATGTTCCGCACCGCCTCCAAGGCCACCCTCGCTCTCGCAGTCTCGTTCGGTGCGGCCGGAGCGGTGGCCGCGCCCGCGTGGGCCTACGGCAGCGGCAGCGGCAA
>DASTHS010000293.1:0-4160 GCA_035718085.1 Acidimicrobiales bacterium
GGAGCCCGCATACGTGGGGTCGGTGACGGGTATGTCGTGATGCGATCTTGTTTAGGAGGCGGGTAGGTCTCCTCCGACTTCACGACCGAGGAGCGAGCATGGCAGCGACGGCAGGGCACGCCCAGGCACCCGAGATGCGACCGCAGCCGGCCTCCCGGCGTCGGGAGGTGCACCGGTGAGCGTGTTGACCACCGCCCTCGACGACATCCGCACCGGCCGCTTCGAGCGGACCCTGGCCGCCGCCGCTGCCGCCGGGGCGCTGATCACCACTGCCGAGATCTACACGTCGCACGACTCGGCCAGCTTCGGCAACAAGATGATGTGGGTGCCCATCGCAGTGGTGCCGACCGTCGTGCCCGCCGGCATCGCCGCCGTCGTCAGCCGCCGAGCCGCCCACACCGTGCTCCCGGCTGCCTCGGCGCTGGTGGTCGCCAACGGCATGCAGGGCTTCTTCCTGCACTGCCGCGGCGTGCTGCAGAAGCCGGGCGGCACCTCGAACCTCCGGTACAACCTCGAGATGGGGCCGCCGGTGTTCGCACCGCTGCTGGCGTCACTGGTCGGGGGCATGGGCCTCCTGGCCGCCCTCCTGCGCCGGGAGCGCTTCTCGTGACCCGCCCCCCCTTTCGCGCCCCCGCCCGCCGGGCCGTCACCCCCGGCGGCCACGGCGGCTTCCCCGGCTTCGACGTGCTCGACCAGGTGGGCTACTGGGACGAGGTGACCGCCGGGGTCGTGCTCGCCCGCCTCGACCCCCAGCCCGACTACAGCTTCTTCACCCCCGCGGAGCAGGCCACCGCCGATGCGCTGTTCGACCAGCTCCTCGCCCAGTTCGACGAGCCCAAGGTGCCCGTCCTGCTCCTGGTCGACCGGCGCCTGGCCCTCGACCAGACCGACGGCTGGTTCTACGAGGGCATGCCCGAAGACTGCGACGCCTGGCGCGCCACCCTGGCCGCCCTCGACGACGACGCGCGCGACCGCCACGACAAGCCGTTCCACCGCCTCGGGCGCACCCAGCAGGCGGCCCTCGTGCAGGCCGTGCACGACACCGACGGCGACTGGCACGGCCTGCCCGCCGGCCACGTGTGGTCGCTCTGGACCCGCTACGCGTGCGCCGCCTTCTACTCCCACCCGTGGGCGTGGAACGAGATCGGGTTCCCCGGGCCCGCCTACCCCCGCGGCTACAAGGCCCTCGGCGTGGGGAAGCTCGAGAGCTTCGAGGTCCGCGACCGGCGCGACGCCGGGGACGCCCGGTGAGGCGCCGGCTGGCCTACGGGGCCGTGCGCGAGCGCAACGAGTCGGCGTGGCTGGTGCCCAACGGCCAGGACCGCACCGACCACAAGCTGCGCGCCGACATGCGCCGCTTCGACGACGACGACGAGCTCGACCTGGTGATCGTCGGCTGCGGCGCCGGCGGCGCCACCCTGCTGCAGCGCCTCGCCCGCGCCGGCTGGAAGGTGGCCGCCCTCGACGCCGGGCCCTTCTGGGATCCCGACGCCGACTGGGTGAGCGACGAGCTCGGCAGCCACCGCCTCTACTGGACCGAGCCGCGGGTCATCACCGGCGCCGACCCGGTGCCCCTCGGCTCGAACAACTCCGGCCGCGGGGTCGGCGGGTCGATGGTGCACTACGCCGGCTACGCGCCGCGCTTCCACCCCTCCGACTTCCACACCCGCTCGAGCGACGGGGTCGGCGCCGACTGGCCGATCACCTACGCCGACCTGCGGCCGTTCTACGAGCAGATGGAAGAAGAGCTCCCGGTGTCGGGCCAACCGTGGCCGTGGGGCGAGCCCCACCGCTACCCCTTCTCGCCCCAGCCCGTCGGCGGCAACGGCGAGATCTTCCAGCGGGGCGCCGAGGCCTGCGGCATCCCCGTGCGCGTCGGGCCGGTCGCCATCGCCAACGGCCGGTTCGGCAACCGGCCCCACTGCATCTACCGCGGTTTCTGCCTGCAGGGCTGCAAGGTCAACGCCAAGGCGTCCCCGCTGATCACCCACGTGCCCGACGCCCTGGCCCACGGGGCCGAGGTACGGGCCAACAGCATGGTCAGCCGGGTCGTCATCGGCGACGACGGGCGGGCCACCGGGGTCGTCTACATCAAGGGCGGCGTCGAGCACTTCCAACGGGCCCGGGCCGTCGCCGTGGCCGGCTACTCCATCGAGACGCCGCGGCTGCTGCTGCTCTCCGCCGAGCGGCGCTGGCCCGACGGGCTGTGCAACGAGCACGGCCAGGTCGGCCACTACCTGATGGTGCAGGGCGCGCCCCAGACCGGCGGGCGCTTCGACGACGAGGTGCGCATGTACAAGGCACCGCCGCCGGAGGTGTCCACCGAGCACTTCTACGAGACCGACCCGGCGAAGCCCTACAAGCGGGGCTGGTCGATCCAGAACGTGTCGCCACTCCCCATCACCTACTCCGAGCAGATCACCGGCCAGGGGCACTGGGGCGAGCCGCTGCGGGAGCGCATGCGCGACTACGTGCACTGGGCCACCCTCGGAGCCCTCTGCGAGTTCCTGCCCCAGTACGACAACTCGGTCACCCTCGCCGACGGGGTCGTCGACCGCTTCGGGCTGCCCGTCGCCCGCTTCAGCTACAGCCAGTGCGACAACGACAAGGCGCTGCTCGCCGCCGCGCGCGACAGCATGGAGCGGATCCTGCGCGCTGCGGGCGCCACCGAGGTCATCACCATCGATCGCTACGCCCACCTGGTGGGCGGCTGCCGCATGGCCACCGACGAGCGGTCGGGGGTGGTCGACGCCTCGTGCCGCACCTTCGCGGTGCCGAACCTTTTCATCACCGACGGCAGCGTGCTGCCGACCCAGGGGGCCGCCAACCCCGCCCTCACCATCATGGCCGTCGCCGCCCGCGCCGCATCCCTGCTCGCGGCCGGCGCCCGCTCGGGCCGCCACGAGCGCGCCGCCACGGGAGGCGCCTCGTGAGCCGGCCCGAGGTGACCGTCGACCACGTCGAGGCCCGAACCTACGTCGTGCCGACCGATCAGCCCGAGGCCGACGGCACCCTGGCGTGGGACAGCACCACCGTGGTGGTGGTGCTCGTCACCGGCGGCGGCCACACCGGCCTGGGCTGGAGCTACGCCGGCGGCGGTGCGGCCGACACCGTGGAGGAGAAGCTGTCGTCGGTGGTCTGCGGCAGCGACGCGCTGACGCCGCGCGCGACCCACGAGGCCATGGTCCGCGCCGTGCGCAACGTCGGGCGGCCCGGCCTGGCGTCGTGCGCCATCTCGGCGGTCGACATCGCCCTCTGGGACCTCGCCGCCCGCCTGCACAACATGCCGGTGGCCGACCTGCTGGGCCGCTGCCGGAGCGAGGTGCCCGTCTACGGCAGCGGCGGCTTCACCACCTACGACGACGAGACCACCGCCGCCCAACTGCGCAGGTGGGTCGACGAGCTCGGGATCCCACGCGTGAAGATCAAGGTCGGCGAGTCGTGGGGCACCCGCAGCCACCGGGACCTGCACCGCGTCGCGCTGACCCGCGGCGTGGTCGGCGAGGACGTCGACGTGTTCGTCGACGCCAACGGCGCCTATAGCCGCAAGCAGGCCGTCCGCCTCGGGCAGCGCATGGCCGAGGGCTACGGCGTGACCTGGTTCGAGGAGCCGGTCAGCTCCGACGACCTCGACGGCCTCCGCGAGGTGCGCGCCGCGGTCAGCGCCGACGTCGCCGCCGGCGAGTACGGCTGGAGCCCCACCCTCATCGCGCCGCTGGTCGGCGCCGTCGACTGCCTGCAGGTCGACGTGACCCGCGTGGGCGGCTTCACCGACTGGCTGGCCGTGGCCGCCCTCGCCGCCGCAGCCGGCCTCGACGTGTCGGGCCACTGCGCCCCGGCCCTGCACGCCCACGTGGCCCTGGCCGCGCCGCGCTGCCGCCACGTCGAGCTCTTCCACGACCACGAGCGCATCGAGTCGATGCTGTTCCGAGGCGCCCCGCCCGTCGTCGACGGCGCGGCCCGCCCCCACCTCGACCGCCCCGGCCTCGGGATGGCCCTGGCCGACGACTCCGAGCGGTGGCGGCGGTGGTGACCTGCACCGCCTGACACCGCGCCGCCTGACACCGCCCCGCACGACACCGCCCCGCCGACACCGCACCGCCGACACCGCCCGAGGACACCCTCGGTCGCCTTCCCCCCCTCCCCCGTCGCACCCCGAC